>NZ_CP128408.1:2876582-3218165 GCF_048914685.1 Pseudochrobactrum mosebachae | reverse complement strand
CATCAGGGCTTCGGTATCAACGACTTTGTCTAGTACTGGTGGGGCTAATACCGGAGATGCTGGCACATCCACCGGTTCACGCAATGAGTGCACCGCCGGCACAATACCAAACAGCGCGGCGATTTTTTCCGCCTCATCTTGCGGCAGTGTCACCACAGTACCAGGCGCCACATCTTTGCCAGCAATGCTGAGCGTAACGCCATAAGCCTGACGCACAGTTTTGATTTTCGCCATCATACTCAATCCTTTTCCAAGATTTGGCCTTTAACGCACCATCGCAAAAAGTGATGCAGACGCATCACCTGGCACCGGCAAAGGCGCACTTTGCGTCATCAGGAAGGTCGCCGACGGATCTTCGACATTCCACATTTTCGGGAAGCGCGTTAACGGGCGAAGCTGGGCTGCAACATCTTGAATGGCACCATGCGCCATAAAGCCCTGGAACTGGCTTGGTGCAATAATACCGGCACCAAAGCTCGGCCATACCTCAATGTCATTGCCCTGATCATCCTGGAACAATTGTGTATATTGCCAGAAGTTGAACTGACCAACAGTGCCAAGGTAAATCGCAACCATATCTTCAGAACCGGCCGCAACCGGACCAAACTGCATTTCACCACCCATTTGACGGCGGTTATCCAGAATGTCGCGGATCTCAGGATCAGTCTGTAACAACTCTGCAGCCTCCGCCCCAAGGATCACTTCAGTGGCAGCACCTCCAGAGGTCGTGGCCACACGTGTTGCCCATGAGCGGATGGATTTACGGATAGAAACATCCTTTTCCCCCCAGCGATCCGTGCCGGTCAAAGCAAGTGTGTGATTGGCCGGACGGTTATAATCGACAATCTGGGTCTCATAGTCCTCACCACTGACAATGATCTTACCCGTGCGCAGTGCTTCTGCCGCCATGATCTCTTCACGGCGCGTCACCTCATCATCCTGATCAGCCAGAATGTCAGTCACAGTCTGCAAATAACGGTCTTCGGCAGACATATTGCCATTGATCGGCTCACCAGGGCGACGACGAAAGCCTTCACCGGGACGAACCGTATTCTTCGGCTTCACATAAGCCGGCGTAAAGGTTGAGGTCTGACGGCCGCGAATGGCACGCTCACGACCTGCAACCAGTGGCGAGACAAACGGCGCGACATTGCGCCGGCGTTTCAGCTTGTCAAAAGCAATCTCTTCCGCATCAGACTGGAAGCCGTTGGGGAAGAACGTATCGCGGATAAAAGCCGTTGGCCGGTCACGCGATTCAATCACCGTCAAAAGCGCGGTGGTGCTAAATAGATCCATGACGGATATCCTTTAATTTGCGCCTCTAAGGCTGCATCAGATCAACAATCGGGGAACTGTCCGCTCAGGCCAAAGCGTTCAGATAAAGCGGGGCTGAGGCTTTGCGGAATGCACTCTCAACGCTTGCCGCTGTATGGCCGGTGCCATAAATCAGCTTCGCCGCATCAAAGCCGCCAGACGCATAAGCATCCTTGACCACATCACCGGCCGTGGTATCGACATCAATGGCAAGCACAAGTGACGGCACCTCAGAGCCATCGGATGAGGCGGAAGCGGAAAGCAGATATTTGCCTGCAGCCTCCCCCAGCACCGTGCCGCGTTTGAGGACACCCTGCGCACCCGCAATGGTCACAGCCCGGACAGCAACAGGGTAATCGCCGACAAGCAAATCGCCGGGCATATAATGTTCAGTGCGCATAGCGCTCTCCTGATAAAGTGGGTTTTAAGTTCTGACCTATCTAAAGATAAGCGATTAACGACGCGCGTTGCGGGAAGCCGAGCGAGCCTTCGCATGAGCCACCAATCGCTCATCAGCCGTGCCGGCTGTAGGACTTGCCCCGCCATTACCCAGCACAGGCACACGCCCCTGCATCCGTCCCGACAAGCTTGGTGCTGACTGCCCTGATCCGGCAGCCTTCAATGTTGCAAGCCCCTGTTTGGCGCTCATATTGGTACTGAAGGCAACATGAGCTGCCAGCGACGGATTGCGTTCTGCAAGCGATGAGCCAAGAATGGCAGCGTTGCGCTTGCGTTCAGCCTTACGTCCACGGGCATAATCGCCGGTTTTTTCTTCTTCATCTTCAGCCACCGGCTCATCTTCATCCGCATCGGGCTGCAGTTCTTCATCATCAGATGCATCCGGATGATCAGGATCATCTTCTGCCTCATCAGGCGCCAGATCATCCTCCAGATCCTCCGGCTTACCCTCATCAAGGCGTTTATGGGTATTGCGGCCACCAACGGCCGCGCGGATAGCGCGTGCAAGCGACATCAGCATGTTCCTTTTAATAATGTTAGGGATTTTGATCGGTATGTTTTTAAGGCGCAATCGCGTCAATGAACGCTTCAAAGACCTGTTTTGGACGCCCCACCGCATCGGCAAGGCCAAGATCAACCGCTGCCTGACCGCGATAGGTATCCGCTTCAGTGCCAAGGGCTGCTTCTAATGTTAAACGAGAGCCACGGTAGCGCGACACAGTTTGCGCAAACAGCACCCGCATGGCTTCAAGATCAGCGGTGGCTTCGCTATATTCCGCCTCACTCATCGCCTCGAACATGCCAGGGCGGGCTTTCTTTTCACCGGCCCGAAGAATAGTGACACCAAGCCCCTGATTTTTCGCCCAGCCCGATGCATCAACATGCATGGTGATCACCCCGATCGAGCCGGTATAACCGGTCGCAGGTATAACAATCTGGCGGCATGCAGCAGCTAAAAGATACGCCGCAGAACACGCATGATCCGTCAAAATGGCAATGGTCGGTTTGTCTTGTGACAAGGCAAACAATTCCTCCGCACAATCAAAACAGCCATCAACCTCACCGCCAAAACTATCAATCTCAAAGACCACAGCCTTGATATCATCGCGTGAACGGCAATCGGCAATCTGGATATTCAATCCCTCATAAGAGGTCATGCCAGATGATTTTCCCACCCAAGAACCTTTATTGACTAACGATCCTTCAATCTCGATCACCGCAACATTGCTGACCATTTTGGGACCGTTGTAAATTTTCTCACCCGTCCAGCCGTCACGCAATTCACGCATATTCTGCGACAGCACACCCATATCCGGTGTCTCTGTCATCGCAACACTTTGCCCTAATACCCGTGGGCCAAAAGCGCGCGCGATAATATTGGCTTTCGCCTCATGCAGCATCAACGGCGTATCAAACAAACGCGCTGCAATCTCCGGCATCCCTACGCTCATGACGCCTTATCCTTATTCTCAGAGCGCTCTTCACTGTCGTCTTTTGGAGTTTCCGCACCAAAGCGTGACACCACGCCGGAACTTGCAGCCTCACCCGACACCACACCATGCTTGGCAGCAAAGCGTTGTTCACGCGCGCGCTGCAGCATGTCTTCTTTCCAGTCACGCCCCTGTTCGGCAGATTCAGATTCTTGTGTCGATAAACCCGTTGCCAGACGAATAGCTGCAGCGCGTGCCTCTTTCTCCGGATCAACCCAGCCACGACCAGCCCCGATCCACGCAGCCCTTGCCCAACCAATAGGATTGGCCTCAAACGATACGGCATGTGCAGGCAGACGAATGCGCCCCTGGTCAAACACCTCTTCAAGCCATGCCATATAGATCGGCTGCATGAAGCTATGGGAAAAGCTGGTTTTGCGTGCAGTCAGCCCGCGCCAGATTTCCAAAATCGCAGCACGCGCACTCGAGTAATTGACCTTGGACCAATCCATCGTCAGCTGCTCATAAGTCAGACCGACAGCAGAGGCGATATTGCGCAAAGCTGCATTCACAAACACTTCAAAGGCAGCATTGGGATGCTCGGATTTGGTAAACACCACATCTTCGCCGGGATTGAGGAAGTTAAGCTGTGCCCCTTTAAGACGTATCGGATCAGCCTTGTAAGCTGCTCCTTGTGCAGCGGCCTGTGCATCATAAAACGCGTTGATTGATTTGGAGCTGTCACTGGCACTAAAACTGTCGGCCAGCTGATCCATATCAAGCGGCGTCTTGATAAACGCTGCCATCACCGCATTGAGCGATGCCGCCTGTAACTCGTAATCATTAAAATCCGAAACTTGTTTGAGCTGCTGTAAAACAGATGCCCACGGACTGACACCACGTGTCATGCCGGCACGATTAGCCTCAAAGGCATGAACCGCAATCGGCCTGCCCCAGTCTGTTTCGCGCTCAACCCGATCCCAAATAAACATATCATGCATCGGTCGGGTGATATCGCCTGGATGCGAACGGCGAACATGGAACGCGATCGGCGCGCCATAGGCATCAAGTTCCACCCCATCACGCAAAAACTCTGAATCCATAGCCCCATTGGGATTGGAGATCCGCGCCGGATCAATCACATGAACACATGTCCCATAACCACTGGCTCCCATCCGGAACGGTAACACCGCAAAAGCCTCACCGTCGCAGAAGCGGTGGCGTGCCGCCAAACCTAAAAGGCCGGATACAGATTTTGTGCGTTCAGCATCAAACCAGTTGCCGGGATCAGTCGCAACATCCGACCATAAGCCCTCGATCTGATCACCAATCTCATCTGCCTCATCAGCGGTGAGATTAAGTGTGCGGGCATTCGGTTGCGATGATAGCCGCCAGCCCGAGCCAATCACCGTATCAACAAGGCGCGAGACACCGGCAGATGCCCAGCCATTGTTGCGCACCGCATCATTTACACGGTCAATCACCACATCACGCGACAGCGTTAAAGCGGCCTGACCTGAGAATGTGCCAGGGCGCCATGAAGCCATCGATGAATGATCAGAGCCTGCAGCCTGATAAGCCGCATTCATCGCGTAGCGCTTGCGAGCTGCTAGGCGCACCTCAGGCGGCATCGGCTGGCCGTGACCATCAAGTATGATTGTCTCACTCATCCAAACACCACACGACGGGCACGGGTTCGCGACGTGCCGCCAAGCCCGAGTTGCGCACGCAGATCGCTGATATAAAGCCGCAACCGGCCCTCATCAGCACTGCTAAAGGTTACGCTTTCGCCCTGATAGCTCAGCTGCACTGTGGTCTTGCCAACAATAAGCTGATGCAGCGCCGTCTCAGCTTCGCTAAGACGCGCCATTAATATGGATCTGTCTGTCATGATGTTCCGATCAGCCGCGCCGTGCAGCACGCGCTTGCGCCCGTGCTATCGCCGCATTCACTAAGGGTGATTGGTTTTGTGCTGTTGTAACGCGCGGACTTGAAGCTGAGGGTGTCGTGGTTGTTGTCGTGGTTGATGTCACATTGCGCGCATCAGGACGGCGTAACAATTGATCTTCAAGATCAAGCTGAGCGGGTGGCGCCTCTTGCGCCAGATGCTCAGCTAAGGCGTCCCACTCATCCTCTGTCCAGTAATTAATCCCAAGACGAAGAGAGGCAGCAAGCGATTGATTGAGCATATCCAGCGCTTCATTACGCTTGCCTGCCGGCAGATCCCATAAATAATAAGGATGACCGTCACGCCCGCGATGCTGCACACGCACTTCCGATGTCGCCTGTTCAAAAAAATCATCGCCCAAGCCATGAACAAAGTCGATATAGCCCGTCTGCTCACGATCCTCCTTGCGATAAGAGCGGTAAAGACCCGCCTTCATCACAGAAGCATTGAAGTTAAAGAAACGCCGTGAGTATTTGAGCGGCCTGCCTTTTTTGTCTTTCTCTTTTTTAACCTGCGACAGCATTGGTGCCGCCTCGCGCTTATCACCGCGCACCATAATAACATCGGTAATCGGATGGCGGCGCGCCCACTCCCAGACATCTTCTGTATAGGCGTTACCATCAATGGCAACCAGATCGGTCTTGCGCCGGTTACCCCAGCAATCTGGCCAGTCCCGTTTGACAAGCTGCGATAAAGCATGTTGCACCGCAGGCTCTGAGATATGACCGGAATGAGCCGTAAAGCCCGGTAGGTTGCGTCCGGTATTATCGTCAAACAATCCGCGATCAATCACCACACGGTAACGGTTCTTGCCATATCCAACCAACAACCACTCAACACGATCGCCCTGCACGTCAATGCCGATCGTCAGGATCAGGGCTTGAGGTGGTATTATGCCCCGCTGCAATCCGGTTTGTGCCGCTCTGTCTCGCAGCACCTCCCAGCCAATCGATTCACCATCCGTTTCAAATGGCGCTCCAAGCCAGTCATTAAAAAACACCTGCTCAGCGCCTGACTTCTTACCCTTATCATCGGGCCCGCCGCGCTGCACATTGAGATAAGCACGCGCCAGCGCCTCCCAACTTTCAAGCGGTGAATACGCAACCCAAATATGGAATGAGCGATGATAGCGCGCACGCTCCGGATATTTGGCAATCCATTTTGCACCGTTCTCAGGGGCAACCATCCACGCACGGTGATGCTCTTTGATTTCCCCGCCACATTTGACGCAGTAAAAACTCGCTTTCTCAGGATGCTCCGGATCAATATGATCGCGCATCTGCTCCCATTCCAAAGGCTGTAAGGCATGACATTGGGGATGAGGACATGGCACATGATAGCGCTCCTGCGTACCACGTTCAAAATTCGTACTAATCCGACAACCAGGCGCAATCAGCGGCGTAGAGATTTTTAAGATCTTGGCAGCAATAAACGCTTTCGAGCGGCTTTCAGCCTGACTTTCCGGATCACCTGCATCATTGTTTTGCCATTTCGACAAATCATCCTGCACTTGCTTGCGGGGAGAAATCATCGACAGACCAGAAGGAGAATTGGCACCGGCTGCCTGAATTGCCCCGCGCCCGTCTGCCCGTTCCTTGTAGTGGATAGAATTGCCACCATCCCGGCTTTTTTCCGGAAACAGCGCCGTTAAGGCCGTAGTCTCACGGATCAGCGGCATCAGCTTTTGTTTAGACCAACGCGACGCATTCTCTTCTGTAGGATGCACATAGAGAAAGTCGCACGGATCCATATCCATAGTGCCGAGCGTAAAGATATTGGCAAGCACCGTACCACCCACCTGCGCCGACTTGGAGATCGTCACAATCCGGCACGGATCCTCCGGTGAGATCGCTTTCAGGATTTCTGAGAAGAACGGAAACAGCGCCTCATTGTAAGGCCCCGGAAACTGCGTAATCCGATCGGAGAATACAATATTCTGTTTTGCCCAAGCCAGATAATCAACCGGTGGCGGCGGTAATGTGGCTTGGGCTAATATCGAATAGGTCAGCCATGCCGGATTGCAAAGCGCTGTCATCAACCAACCATTCAATCGCTCTGGTGATCCCCCTCATCAAGCAGATCAGGATCATCTAACACTTGCGGCACCATTGCCTGTTGCTCTGCAAACCCTTGCGCTGCGCGTTCACGCACTTTGCGAAACGCCTGCTGCAGGTGATGTAAAATATCGCGCTGCGGGAGTTCAAACCGTCCCGCCAGATGCGTGGCCATATCAGACAATCCACCCTCCATGACACGGTAAGCCATAGCTACCCCGCGTGTCAGCTCGGACCTTGCCTCATCAGCCAGAATAAACCGACCTGAGGCCAGGGCCTCCTCGCGCTTGATCCGCGCCGTTGCCATTTTGGCTTGCTCAAGCTTTTCGCGCGCAATCTGATCTGCAACCAGATCGCTTTGTGTCTGGAACGTCTCAAGCGGGCGCTTATCGGGCTGTTGGAGCAGCGGAGCGTTATCTGCTTGCTCAACCGGTCCCATCGCTATGCGTGTGCTCAAACCATTCAGCCCGACACGCTGCGCAACATCCAGCCGGCCATTGAGCTGGCGCCGTGCCCGATCCACGACAATGCGCGCACTGCGTCCCTCGCCCTGCAGCGCATCAGGGCCAATCTGGCCTGAGGCAATATATTGCGAGATCCGGCCGGCAGAAACATTGATTAGCTTCGCAAACTCGCCTTTGCTAAGCGTCTGATCTGTCAGCATAGCCGCCCTTCATGAAAGTTCTGATCTATCACAACCAAGCCTGATTTTAAGCGTCTGACTTGAGTGCTGACTTTAGGTCTTTAGCCCTCGACTTTAGGCTTCAAATTCAGGCTCAGACTAACCAAGACCTGCGGTGCGAAATACCCGTGACCAACATGCGTCAGGAAGGACCCCAAATGTCGGGAAAGGCCCCTCCGGTCGAACTGAATATTGGTGCGCCTGTTTGTGGATGGTCTCATCCTAGAGCTTAGCCGCCAGTGAAGCTCTGCTTAATTAGGTGTGTGATATAATCTTCAGCAATTCGTCCCACGGCCTTCAGGCTATTTACGCCAAGCTTTTGTGCATTACCCTTAATTGCAATCCAATGTTGCGGGGCACGGGTAGCATCGAGAAATTCATGGCCATTGAGTGTTAATCGATACACCGTATAATTCACATGTAAGATGACCGGATCTTCAATATCGGGCATGGTATCAATTTGTGCAACTATAAAGCCTGCTTCCTCGCACAACATGACATGATAGGCAACGTCATCTGAAGACCAATCTTCGATAAGTATATTCTCAAGATTAGATATTGGACGATCTGCTTTTTCCTCAACATAAAGAAGAAGCGTTCTTACTAAATCCATATTGAGCTTCATGTCAGCCCCCACGCTATATTTATAAACACGAGCAATATGGTCTATGCCTGACATAAATGTCTCCTGTTATTTAATACGTAAGGTAAATTATCTAGCGAACTTGCCAATCGCTTCCGCAAAATATCGCCCAAAGCGTTCTTCTGCCACGCGCTGCACTGTCTCATGAAAATTTATCGTTCGCGTGTAAGAGCGCATACGCACAAACAACAACATTGGCTTGATTGAATTCTCGATCGGGTTTCGCTGCCATACCCCCGGGTGCAAATGTGATCCGCGCTCTGGTACAAAGAACCGCGCGTTCTTATAGCGGGCATTGCGCCTGGTAGAGGCCTCGGTACGCTTGCGGTTATAACCTGCTGTTCGTTCCGTAATTTGCAGGTCGGCCAGTATCCGTACAATCAAAGCCACACGAACATTGCCATATTGATCAAGCGGACAATCGCGCGCCGGTACCGCATAAAGCCCCTTAGCCATATGCCCTGCACTGATCAGCTGCCGCTCAAAGGATTTAAGATTGCGCTGACCACCAAAGAATTGCGGTGTCAGATAGTTGGCCGGTGGTGTTGAATTCTTAGCCCATGATTTACCGGCAATGATAACAGCTGCTGATAGTTTGGAGCTGCTCGCTTGTTCATAGGCGACACCACGCTTAGCAAATGGAGTGACGCGATCAAGCTTGGCTTCCATCTCATCCTGCACAGCCAATCGGCCTACAGCAGCTGTGCGGTTCAAAGCAGTAATCGTGGCTTTCGGGATAGTCTCACGCTCAAAGCGATCAAGTTCCCGCTCCCAACTGCTGGTATCAAAGTTTAAGTAAGCAGCTGGCCCATCTGATTGCAACGGGCCGCTCAATGATGAGGTGACGTTGAGCATAATTGGATTTCCTGAGTTGAAGAAATTCGCTCATAGCTTCGCACTTGGGGAGAAGCGGTTGCTGATCTTATCAGTCGCTTCTCCGGGATCCGTGCCGAGCTCTGCCATATTGGCTGCTACAGGGTGTCGGAAGCTTTACGCTCCACAGTCCACAGGTCGTCCCTGCTAAAAGAGCTATGCTGCTTTTATTAAATTGGCAAGAGGCACTTCAATTACTCTTTCCTGCCCAAATATGAAGGAAAGAACACGCACTGCCCTAGTACCAACATAGCCATCAATAACACCCTCAAATACACCCGCATGCCCTACAGGGAATGACACCCGCTCACCGCTCTCATAACGCGGCATTGATCTTGAAGTGTCGAATAAACCAACGTCAGTCAAACACTTGAGATCACTCATATATTGATCGCTGACTACAAGTGCGCCTTGTTGCCCAGATATCAAAGAAACGGCTCCATCAATACGCGATAATCCAACCCAACTTTCAGCACAAGGCACCACCTTAACAAACAGATATCCATTGAATATGGGCATCTCAACTTCCTTGCTTGGTTTGGTATAACGGCGCGGTTGAACCTTCTTTTTAAGTGGCAACCAAACCTCAATGCCGTAATTTAGTATTGATATGCACACATCTTTTTCTTTATTGTGAGCAGTACGAAGAACAAACCACTGCTTGTTCGATTGCTCATGACCTGCAGCAATAGCCAAAAACTTATCCTGCATGCGCTTATTGATTCGGTCTGGGTCGCGTTCATCCAGTCTTTTTGCCGTTTCAAGGATGCGTGATTCTTCAAAAGCTTTATTGTTTGGCATCATCATTTCACTACCTCTGAAAGCATTTCTTTAAAATTGTTTAGCTTCTCAGCTCCGCCAACGGGGAACCAAACCCACTCAGGCACATCGCTTTCATCAAACCACAACCAGCCATTTTGCTCATGCAGATCACGCCATTGCGCCCATAGATCTCCGCCTACCCGCACCTGCTCCATGTGATCACAAACAGCGAGATATTTCTCATCCACGATGTAACCGCGGCGAGACTTAGCGGCCTCGTGCATTTCGACAACCTTTGGAAACCCTGCCTTCATTAGCCAATCACGTTTGTAACGTGCACCCACGTCACCGCCCTGCAAGATCATGCTCTCAATGAACTTTGATGGACGGGTGAGCGGCTTTGCACCACCCAGCAACTCCGCAATGCGGCCTGCACCCCACATCTTGCCGTATGGTGCAGCAACTTTACGCACACCAGATGATCTTGCCTCATCCGCTTCCAGTGCCTGAAGCACAGTTGCTGGCAGGTCTGCCCACTTACGATCTCGGAAATATATACTGAGTGGAACAACTTGCTTGCCGCAGTGCCGCGCATAAGCCATCGCTTTCTGTTCAGCCTCAGCACGCTCCGCATCAGTGAGCCTGGCAAATTGCTTCACAGCCCATTCAGTCGGAGATTTTGCCCAATTGTGCCACTGAGTGTCGTGAGCAATCTTTTTGACGCGCCGTTCAAACTTTGAAGGATCATCGGTTGAATGTTCATCAACCTGATCTTTTTCAAAATTGCTTTCGCGCACCTCTCTCTCAAATGATGGTTTATCTAATGGTTCTATTACGGTTTGGGTGACATGGTGACACCCTAAACTGTCGTGGATGTCACCCTTAACTGTCATGGATGTCACCCTAAGATTTTCTAAGGGTGACATGGTGTCACCCTTAATATTAGCCTTTTGCTCAATAATCAGACGCTCAACCACATCCATATCGAAGTCATATCGTGTCGTAGTACCGCGTCCGCCACCACCTTCTTTGATGATTTTAAGCAGACCTTCCGTCACAAAATCGGCCAGCAATCGCTGAACTTGGCGTGGTGACAGGTCTGTTTCAACTGCAAGTCGTCCAACTGACGGCCAGATTCCACGTCCTTCATCGTCCGCAAAATCGCCCAAACGAATGGCCAGCATTTTACGTCCTGCAGTACCTAGCTGCACCTTGAATAGACGGGACATAACAGCAATACTCATTGCGCTACCCTCCGCCATACATCGTAATAGACCGGACGTGATCTCATCAGCCGCCCTTCCTTAATGCGCGAAGGTGCCGTCCCATCTGCGCACGCTTGCGCTGATAGGCGGATATCCCATGCAAAACTGTGGTGTGATCGCGGTTGCCGAGCCGTCTGCCAATTTGAGGTGAGGAAAGCCGTGTCAGCCTCCATGCCCAATAGTAAATCGCCTGTCGTGAATGTGAGGCCTTTCGGTCACATCGTGCCGAGTGCAGATCAACCATACTCACCTGAAAGACACGGCTTAACCGTTGTACGATCCGCTCGAAATTCGCGCGATATCGGCTTTGCTCATTGATGAGGTGGCGAGCGGCCAATTCAGCACTGACAGCATCCATAAATCGTTCAAATCTGCGCGCTGCCAGTGGTACCAATGAATAATCGGTCTCAAACAATTGCGGTTTAACGGGCGCGATAAAAGGCAAAACGACTGAGTTATGACGTGCAGCGCTAATGCCTCTTTCTGTATTGCGATAGGATGCGACAATCATGATGCGCCTCCCGCCTCATATCCCCATGCATCCCAGCCGTCACGTGGTGTGCGGCAGAACATTTCTAATCGTGGAACGCCTGGGTAAAGCTTCTCAATCTCCTCGGCGAAAAATGCAGGTTTGGCCGAATGCCGCCCCTTTTTCTCGCTGTGTACTGTCTCAGGCTGAGTGCCCGGCAGTGGTGCCACCACATCGCCGCGCCTGCCGATCAACAGCAGCTCATGGCGATCGCGTCCCCAATATCCAGTTCCGGCAACGGCTTTGTCCCAAATCCAGTGATGCACATACTGAAAGCCCCAAGCTTCCATGACCTGTAAAGCCTGTGGAAGCATCGGATTGGTTGCCCATAAAAACAGCACGGCATCATCTGCAACCGGATTGCCAAGTGTCGCCATCAATTGACAGATTTTATCCGTTTCCATTGTCGGGTAATGGTTTTCAGCGCTACGATCACCACCGGTTTGCTCCGATCTAACGCCGAACTTCCAAGGTGGATCGGCATAAAATACCGGATAGCGCCTCAACAGCTGATCAGGTGCGGTCGCTTTGCCAGCGCTCGCAACAATCGCCATATGCGCTAAACGAACTGTGTGTTTCAGCTTCTGCTTTTCGGTGCGGATCTCTTTCGCCTTGGCAACAATCTGCTTTTGCTCTTGGCGCAGAACCTTGCATTGCTCAGAATGTTGCAGCTCTGAGAGCGCTTCACCGGCATGCACAGACACGCGGCCCTCACGGATAGCGGCGAGCAGCTCTGGAGAACCATGCTCATGAATACGCTTTGCAGAATGAACAGCGCGTTCAGAAATAGAAAGTTTCGCCGCTGCCGTACGGGTCTGCAAATTTGCAGCCCCTGCCGTATTCTGATTTACACCGCGCTCCCAATCAACAATCGAAGCAGCAACAAGCGCTCGCTGACTTTCAGTCAAATGTCGGCGGTGCAAATTCTTTGAAAGTACAAAGTTGAGCGGATCAGTACCTGAATAATCTTCATACACAGGCTTGATACCTGCATGAATACAAGCCCATTGCCGGTTGCGGCCATCCAGCACCATGCCTTCAAGCAACAAAATCGGCTCATGCTGCCCGTGCGCGGTAATATCATCGGCCAACATTGTGCGCTCCGCTTCCGCAATCATCGGAAACAGATCAGCAAGCGGATGCGCCGGATAAGGAGTAGGCTTGGCCTTGGTTGCAGGTTTGCGGTTTACCGGTTTTTTCGCCTTCACGGACACAGGCACCGGCGCAAGATTATATGCGTCATAAGTTGTATTCATCATCTTTGCCCCCACTTATTCCATGCCCAACGCATCCATGTAGAGCTGCACCATTGCTTCCTCCTCTTGGCGCTCATGCAGCTCCATTTTGCGAAGACGAATGATGGTTCGCACTGCCTTGCTGTCGAAGCCGGTGCCTTTCAGCTCCCCAAAAACTTCCTTGATATCCTCGGAGATCGTCTTCTTTTCTTCCTCAAGCCGCTCAATGCGCTCGATGAAGGCACGAAGCTGACCGACTGCAATTGTCTGTGAGCTTTCCATTGTAATTTCATCAGTCATGATCTTGCCTCCGCTTAAAATCGGCACGCACGGGCGCAAGGCAGTGCTTTTGCAAGCGGCCTTCAATGGTCAGCCGTGCCAGCCGGTCTGCATGGTTGGGATATTTTTTAAGCACGGCTTTGGAACGCGCCGCGCCATATCGGGAATGAGAAACAAACGGCTCTGCGCCGTGCATGCGAAATCGGCGCGTCATGAAGCACCACCAGTCGCAGCCTCTTTCGCTTTGCGCTGAATGACGCGCAGATCCTGCACGCTCTTTTCAATTTTATTAGAAATCTCACGCTCTTCGGCAGCCGATATTTTACCGTCGGTAAGCGCATGCGCTAGCGCATCGACAACATCGCTGCTATCGCGCACAACATGTGCAATATCGGTTATCGTCGGAAGAACAGCGCCCTGCCCGTCAGATTCAAGTGCGACAAGCTTATAACCAAGCATTGCAGCCATGGCTGAGACGATACCGTTTGAACCGGTATCTAGCATCAGATCCATAGCCACATCGACCGGCATATGTGCTGCCGTATCATCAGGAGAGCCATATTTGGAAAGTGCTGGCGCTTTAACCCGCGTCACGTGCTCAAAGCTTGTGACGCCGCCAGCGAGTTCAAGCAAACGACGTACAGTGGCCTTCAATTGCCGACGCTGTTGTTCGCTTGTGGGACGAAGGACGCTCATAGCGCCACCTCAAAGAAAAAGCCTACCTCAAGAGCTACGGGGGTAGAATCTCTCTGGCAGGCTTTTCTCCGCCCCCAGGCGTTGGGTGATGGGCGTTGTGATATTTTTAACCGTTTATTATTCATGGCGTCAATTAAATTTTTAAAAATACCTGCCTTCGCACTTAGAAGGGAAAAAGCGCAAAGGCAGGCCAACATCTGCCGTGGGAGGAAGCGGCAGAGGATCAGGAAAGATTTAATCGGGTGATTTCCGTGACAGGCATGTGGATGTAGTGTTTGTTGAGGGGGCAGGATCATTGCACCACCTCATCAGGATAAGGGCGATAAACATCAGCTGGCCAAACAGCTTGTTCCGGCCAGTTTGTGGAGAACCAACGGATACCTAATTCAAATCTGTCGGTGGTGATCCCTGCCCCTGCCTCTAACCGAGCAATGACTTTACCATCACCAAAAACGAGGGTTGAAACTCGCGAAACACTTAAACACTTCGCACAAGCATATCGTTTTGAAATTTCTATAAGAGCTGTTTTCAACATCATGAAAACATCAATGCGATAAATTTACCGCGCAGTCAACGGTATTTTTACCGCTAAGAAAGCGATCAAAATGCGGTTAAGATACCTCATTATGACAAATGATATTAAAGAACGCATCCGTCAAAGACTTGATAAGCTGAACCTTTCAATGCGCAGCGCCTCCCTAGAGGCGGGGCTAAGCGATGCTTTTATCCGCAACATAGTCACCGGAAAATCTGCGTCACCGCGCGGCGTTAATCTGACGAAACTCGCACAGGTTCTGCGCACAACTGAAACATGGCTTCAGGATGGTGACGGCCCGCCAGATGCTCCGATGGGCTTCCGACCTGTAACAACTACCTATATCCCTTTAATATCATGGGTAAGCGCTGGAGAACTTGGTCACCAAGAGAGCGTAGAAGACTTTAGTTTCTACCCAACTGTGTCAGCATCAGACTTGCCAGAGGGTGATTGGATAGCTTTGCGCGTTGATGGCCCATCAATGAACAAGATATCCCCGCCTGACTCAATAATCCTTGTGAATAGATCTGATACACGCCTTGTAACCAATGGTTGCTACGTGATTGCCGACGAAACGGGTCAAGCGACCTACAAACGTTACCGTCCGAACGATGACCCACCTTTTCAACCAGCATCATACAAAGTAATTCCCGCGCCAAGTCTTGAGGGAGCCATTACTATTATTGGCCGCGTCAGACGTTCTATGATCGATATGTAACCCTAACAATCACTTCGAAACCCCACGGCCCTTCTAATAGCGACAAAATTTGATTCTCAGACATCAAACAGCGACAAAATACAGGTGCGGTATATTTATCGCACCCGGTATTGACGCGGTATATTTATCGCACTATGAATTGAACCATACCGCATAGGTGAATGGCTCAATTCAAAGACCTTCACCTCCCACAATCACTTGGAGGTGTAATTATGATTCTTTATGAAACCATCCCAGCCTCAGCGCTCACAATGTGGGATAAGCTGACTTTGGATGAAATGGCAGCAACCATGCAAGACATGGATGCTGCAGGCGAGCCGGTCACGCCGGAGAACCTGCACGGTCGCGGTCATTCCATGACTGACATTACCCTTTACGGCCTTCGCGCAGCCAGCCTTGCTCGCAAACGATCGGTAAAGGTAGCCTCGCTATGACCCAAAGAGCGTTACGCGAAAAGCTTAAATTTACACGCGCGCAAATAAGAACCGCTGCGATTATAGCTAAAGAACAAGGGGTCAACGTACGCCTTGATGCAGACGGTTCACTTTCCGTGCATCCAGCTAAGCCGGGTGATTTACTTTCCTTGACCACTGAACAGAGAGGCATTGTACGACTCTAATGCCGAAAATCAAAAGCAAGCTCCCCCTCTATGTTGTGCGAGAAGTTAGCCGCCACGGTCGTGTGAAGTATTTTTATCGCATAGGTAAAGGTGAGCGCATCCGCCTGCCCGATGAACTCAACACACCTGAATTCAAGGAAGCTTATAAGCAAGCAATTATTGGATATAAAATCGAAACACCACGCGGCATTATTTCACCACCTAATACATTACGCTGGCTCATAGATCATTATAGGGAAAGTTCGAGCTGGAAAGCTTTCTCACCGGCAACCCGAAAACAAAGAGAAAATATTTTTCTCAATGTAATCAAAAGATCCAACAATACGCTCTATACAGCCATTGATCGAAAATCAATTGTTGCAGCAGTTGAAGCGCGTTCAGAAACGCCAGCACAAGCCAACCACTTTCTCAAAGCTATGCGAGGTGTGTTTAGCTGGGCACTACAAAATGATTATGTGGTGATTGATCCGACCGCTGGAGTGTTTCCATTAAAATATAAATCTGCAGGTTTTGCACCATGGACAATGACTGATTTACTGCAATTTTTCGATAGATGGCCCATAGGCAGTAAGCCACGTCTTGCAGTTGAATTACTGCTTCATACAGGGCTTCGTCGTTCAGACGTAGTGCGAGCTGGCTGGCAGCATCTGCGGGGCAGCATTTTTACACTCCAAACTCAAAAGACCGGCTCTACAATTACCATAGAATTTCCTAATGCCCTTTTAGATGTAATCAGCGCCACAGAAACGGGCAGCACTTCTTTTCTAATTAGTGAAGCAGGAACGCCATTTGCCACTGAAAGTTTTGGCAATTGGTTTCGGGATCGTTGTAATGACGCTGGGATTAAGAAAAGCGCACACGGCTTACGCAAGCTCTCGGCCACACTCTCTGCAGAAGCAGGCGCTGCCACGCATGAGTTGATGGCCCAATACGGATGGTCAAATGTGAAGCAAGCTGAACTTTATACCAAAGGTGCCGACAGAGTTCGACTTTGCATCAGAAACTCAAGGCGTGTCGCTGGCCAGATTGAAACTGAAATAGCATTGACGCGCAAACTGAATGAGGACAGCAATAAAGATAGACCGAAACCTTAGACTTGCTGTCCCCACCTATAAGTCAGATTGGCTATTTTTGAACAGTAACACTTTGTGGAAGTGCAATTATCATATCGAAAATATAAGTAAATACAAAGGTATAGACCAGAAAGAAAAACAGTAACACTGCCTCCATCTGAAATGCCAACCAAAAACCCACACTATACCAAGCCATATAAAGTGGAACGATAATCAGACACAAGCCAAGCTCAAATAATGACGCATGTACAATACGAACCATAAGAGACCGGTCTGTAGCCTGTCTCTTGGCTTCCCATTTTTCAAAGAAAAGGTTGTAGGTATAATTCCATGCTACTGCGATGAGAGAAATCACGGTTGCGATTGGTAAAGAGCCTTCGACATCACTACCACTCAACATCATAAGAATAACCGTTGAGGCGGCAATAGCTATTATTTCAAAAGTTCCAACATAGAGAATACGCCGCTTAAGCGGCGGAAGAACGAACATAGTCAGCTCCTGAGCTAGCAAATCTAACTTGTAGAGCCGGCACGCCCCGGCACTTAAATATAAGGGGATTGAAGCAGATCGCGGTTTTCCATCTGCTATCGAGAGAAATAGGGATCATTATAGCACAAGTCAACAGATAGTCAGACATATTTTAGAATTCGCTTATGAGTTCCGACTAGGTTCCATATCCCTTATGACTCAAATTTCCTTAGCAATTTATCTATAGAACGCAATATATCACGTGGCATTTTAGCTGATACTAACTGCTTTCATACCCAGATTAGAAACCACTTAAAGCAGGCTTGCTCGCCGGATATAATTAGAAAAAGTATATATTTAGTATAAAATCTTTGAAATTAGTTTCTTAGGAGGCCAAAAATGGATCTATTTATAGGTAGCTGCTTGTGCGGTAATGTGCGTATTGTGGCATCAGGCCCCCCATGCAGAGTTGGAATTTGTCATTGCTATGACTGCCGCAAACATCACGGCGCTGTATTTCATGCTTCAGCTGTTTTTTCCCAGGAAGCCGTAACAATTCACGGTATAACTAGTGATTATGCTGGTAGGTTTTTTTGTCCTCAATGCGGATCATCAGTTTTTTCACGGACCAATGATGAGATTGAAATAAACTTGGGTTCCCTAAATAAGTCTTCACAACTGGAACCAAGTTATGAACTCTGGACCATTCATCGTGAAAATTGGCTACCTGAATTTCCCAATACAAAAAAATACGACCGTGATCGTAGTTCATCAAATCGCTTAGAAAATTAAGGCAAAGAAAAAAGCTTCTACACAGTATTACACTTTTTATTAAAATGTCGGTTTAGCTACAAGTCTGATGGGTGTGACTGGTAATATATAAGCGTCGTAATTTTTTATATGCTAGAAATAGCAAGGGGACGTGCAATTTTGTACCTCTACTCTCATAGATCGGACGCAAACATGAATATGCCAGTATGGATCAAACCAGCTCTCGTTGGAGCTGGTGTTGGAGCTATAGCCTTGGCTATCATAGGTTTTAATTGGGGGGGCTGGGTTTCAGCATCCACAGCACAAAAGCAATCTGACGCAGCAGCTATGACAGCTGTAACAACGGTAATGACACCTTATTGTCTTGCGTTAGCTAAGAGCGATATTAATTCGTCAGAGGTGTTAACGGCACTGAAAGCAGCATCTGGTTACAATCGTCGCGGCGTGATTGAGAAAGCTGGCTGGGCTACACCACTCGGAGCCGATAAACCAAATAGTGATTTGGCACGGGCTTGTGAAGTAGCATTAGCTGCTCTTTAAGAGTCAAATAAACTACATATTACACCAGCCAATCAATATTTTTGGGCTGGTGTAATATAAATATAAAAAATATCAAAATATTTTATATAAAGCTGCTTTATTTTTATAAAGATTTGTATCTGCTAAAGTTAGTACATCTTCGGCACTTAAACCCTCACTAGATTGAGCGATACCAATACTCGCAGATAATATTATACTATGATCACATATATCAATCTCGGTATCAGCAAGATGATTTTTGAACTTTAATGCAGCCTGTCTAGCCTCTTCGTATGTGGCACCAGCAAGCACCATACAAAACTCATCTCCGCCACTACGAGCAACGAGATCATCTGCCTTTGCAAATGACGAGAGTGCATTAGCAAAAGATCTCAACGCAGTATCTCCTCCTGAATGACCATACGTATCGTTCAAAGTTTTAAATTGGTCTAAATCTGCAACAATAACTGAATAAGGTATGCCAGACTTAGCATGGAGAAGCTGTGCGTGATTGAGGTATTTACCCAATGCGCGACGATTAGCGATTCCGGTTAGTTCGTCAGTTTCTGAAAGCTGATGTAGGTTATCATGCAATCGATCAACCATCTGTATGACAAGCCCCAAGTTCCAAACTGTCGCACAAAAAATAGTCGTCACGAGAGAATAAGACGCCAATTGATAAAACACAGAGAACGATAACACCCCTGTAATCACGCCAGTATTGCCTATGATGACCATTAACTGGCCGAGAGAAGCACAGAAAAACGCTACTGCAGCTATATATGCACCTAATAAAACAGGCCGGTAGCTTAATAGGTAGTAAACACTAGATATCATCACAATTGCCTGGCCAAGTGCATAAACAATGCTCCTTGCCCGATCATCATTATGAAATGCGATCATTAGAAGTGTCATAGAAGCCGTGTAAAAGACAGCTGCTAAAATGCCAGGTTTTTGCCCATTAGAACGACGCATTCCCATGACATAATGGCAAAAACCAAAAATGATAATTGTGTTGCCAACGATCGCCGGTACCAACTGACCTTTATTACCCTGTATAATTAATACAGCACCGCCAATAAGTGATAGAAAATTCGCTATAAATAAATCACGTGATACTAAATTAGGATAATATTTATAAGCAAAGGCTGCCCATACAACTGAAACAGCCAAACCATTCAAAAATATTACTATGTAAAGAGTGAGGAAATCCAAGCTAACCATATAAAATCAAATGCTCATTTTATTGTACATATATTTCGTAAAAAATGTGAACATAGTTTACATATGTTTCTTATAAGCAAGTATTATAGATCATACTTAACTTGTTTTTACACTAAATAAATTTAATTTTGAAAGCTTAGGGCTGTATTTATAACATTGAACCCCTCACCTTTTAGCTTAGTGAGGGAATTGAACTTATTAATATAATTATTTCAATTGCTTAGGTTTTAAATGGAGGCCTCGCCCGGAATCGAACCGGGATGCAAGGATTTGCAGTCCTCTGCGTAACCACTCCGCCACGAGGCCTCACTAATAGCTAAATCAGAAAGCTGTTCTCCGAATTAGTATGGCTGTTCATTATGGGAGGAATCATCAGTCGTCAAGCCATCCTAAGAAAATTCCTCAACTTATTCAGCATACTTATTCGAAAACACACATAAAAGTTCAAAGCTCCTTACCATGCATGGTCACAAAAAGCAGAGTCTTTAACAAATGATGTTCCGTTGAATTATTTGTTAAAATAATTAAAAGCTGAGAATTTTAAATTTTATGATTAGATCATGGATAGATATTAGTTCCGACTTCATCTGAGAGTTAGCGGTTTTGTTGTGATATCTATTAGGCATATTTCAGCCTATAAGTTTTTCCTGCCAACTCGTTTTATCGTCAATCATTGTCTCGATCGGTCTTTTTCCGTGCACATCTCCCCTTGATAGGAGCGCGTATTGTTGTAGTGATACAGTTAATCATGAAGATCAGTTTGCAATTTCCTAATGCATTGGTAAATCTTCTTGCGCAATGTGACCAGACAAAACTCCTGAGGAATGGTTTATGGCAAGCATTCACAAATTGCATTGGTTTTCAGATTTTGGACTTTCGTTTCTGTGTGATTAATTTTATTTATCACACAGAGTATCGGATAGTCATGATTTTCAGCATTACCACAATATTTTGTCCCTCAATCTATTTATATCCGTAATACTGGTAATTTGTGTTTCTGCATGCAGGGTAAAATCCGGACCATTAAACAAATCTGTAACTGTGATGCGGATTTCGTCCTGTAGAATTTAGCATGGGTTTATTTTGATTACACCTCAACATAGGCCTACGGATAGACTTGGCAAACAGCATTGTGTCTAACAGGCCCATTAACCGGTAGAGTTAAATATTAATCGCCCCTGCATTCGTTGCAAGATAACATCCGTGATAATTTCGAGTAAATATCGCTCATGAAAATCCGGTCCATGCTCAATATTAAACTCCTTCAGGCTGATGAAACGATAGCCGTCCGTCACCATATCATAGTGGGTGTGCCAGCCCATCTCATTTTTCTCCTGAGAACTGAAGCGTGGCTTCCTATCTTTTAAGACTTTTTTCAGGCCATGTTGTGAGGAACGGATAGGAAAGTGATTAAGAGTGAAGCGATAAGGAAAGACGCTTTTTGATGGAAATTGAGCATGATGCCCACCCGTTGATGACAGGTCGACTAAGAGATCGCCTTGCAACCAAGCTTTAGTTTGCAAAAAATGGGAAGGCTGCTTCGAAAAGTAAAAATGTGAAAAATGAGCGGTTGGATCCATTGGGCGTGCAAAGTCGTCGTTGAGCGGAGGATATTCTACGACACCAAATTCAATTGCATTGCTCTTATATGCCTGAGCAATCGCTAAGCCTCGACTTAGAGAAACGTCGATCCACGGAGACGCTCGCAACTCATCACTATCTATGTGGATTATCCAGCGATCTGGAAAATGAAAACCTATTTCAGCCTTGCGGTCCAGTATTGATCTCCAGACATACTCCTTTGTAGGCTCAGCAGGAAATCTCTCTACAGCAACTCTTTCAGGATACTCTTCCCGTAAAGCTTCTAGCAGTTCATATGTCCCGTCATCTGACCAGTTATCAAGAAAATGTATATCAATACCATCTTCCAAATGTCTTCGAGAAAGTTGCTCGATTATATCTGCGTCATTGTAACATGAAACGATACCGAGTGGGTTTACAGATAAATCAACGCATTCTTTGTTGATCTGTTTGTCCAATATAATAATGCTATTAAACTTCTCCCTTTTCATATTGTCATTAATCGAATAACCAGAAAACGCTGGCTGCATTCCATGTGCGGAAAAGAAAGAGCATAGCTCAGCGAGTGTCCATTCACGCACGTGAGCAGGATTTACAGGTGGCCCCTCGTGCAAATAGCCGTGGAGCTTCTCACGATCAGGTGTTGATAAAACGACTATCCCACCAGCATCGTAAATATGCTTTAAGCACTCAATTAAACCTAGAGGCGACCTAAGATGCTCAATGACATCTGCGCATATTACGATAGAATCGTTCCAGTCAATCTTTGGTAATTGACGACTATCTGCTTTCTCAAGATCCAACTCGAAAGCTTTACATTTTGGGTAGTTTTCTTTGAAGTAATCAACATTCACGCCAAAGTCTATTGCATATTTAATTTTTGCTGTTGAGCCAATTTCGGCTAATTTTTTTCCGTTTCCCGATCCTATATCAACCAATATACTTCGCCCAGTTTGGCGCAGGAGAAAATCTGCTCCATAATAAACTTCAGGCTGATGAACTACAATCCGGCTTGTGCAGGATCGATCATCGAAATAGGCGTTATCAAGCCGTTCTTTATATGAAGATGGCATGTGATATTGCGTAAGCTCAGCACTATTCATGAATGCTCTTTTCATATTATTTTTTCGATTGCGTTCATTAAAAAACGATCTACAGAAATGTCATCAAGGCATTTTTCTAAGTAATTTTTGTCGGATAGAACACCAGAATCGATTACATCTTCGATGTTGTCTCTCACCAAATCGAGTGACAAATTATTCATATCGAAAGTACGTACTAACTTAGAAAATGGGAAATCTTCATCACCTGTAGGGTCCGTCAATACAGGGACGCCACAAGCGGCGGCCAAATAGACCCTTGGCGCCAGGGCTTGGATGTCATCAGCGTGAATGTTGAGAATACAACGGGAGCGTTTAAACAGCGTTCCAAGTTCGCTACCACTCACACCATGCTCAATCCATAAAAATGATAAATTGAAGTTCTTTAAATGTGATAGAATACGCAAGCGACGGTCAGTAGCCTTTCCGATGAAAAGGATATCCCATTTTGGCTTCCGAACACTGGTAGGGTTAAAATGGTTCGTGTTTACAGGTATTACTGCATAATCATCTATTGGCAGATGATGCCGTTCAATATAGGAACGTGACCCGCTGTCGTAATGATAAATACGATTGTAACCTTCTTTTTGAAGGTTAGAAATCATTGCAAGGCGTCGATCCGTCTCTGAAGAGGTTTTTAACAGGCCGTCAGCTGAGATTTTGGGAAGCGGCTCGGTAGAAAAGCCTATCTTGTACCCGGGGAAAGAATTTAACGCTTCCGTACTATGAAGTTCCGGCCTGTAAATAAGCGTAATATCGGGCCGATAATTACGTAAATCTGCATAGACCGTCGTTGAAAAGTGGTCGTAGTCAAACCAAGCAACGTTAAAAAAACGCGATTTCAATTCACAAAAATGGTTTTCGAAGTAGACGCGATGTCCAAGGCACGCGACACGCAACTTCATCGGGCAGCCTCTTCCAGTCGACGGAAACCAGTCGTTCTACGAAGTAGAGGCGAAAGTATTTTCCATGCGCGACTGTTCTTAAAGAGCGCGTCAGCGTGTTCAGCAATAATATCTGCACGTGTAGGTGGCTGATTGGTAAAAGCTTGGGCTTGCGGAGGCGTTAATCGCTCCTGCATAACAACACCGTTGTATTCGCACATACTACTAAAGAGTGAGGCGAAGTAAGGATTGTCTTGTAGGTTGTTAATTAGATCCTTAATCAAAGGTTTTTGTTCTTTACCTACAAAAACGATACCAAGACCAAACTGATGCAAAAGCTCGAAAGACGGAAATTCTTTTTTTAAGTTTTGCCAACATATTTTGAATGGATCGTTGTGATTTGGATGATTGATCGTTGTTATTATAATTATTCCACTAGAAGACAACTTAGGTGTCCATTCCGAAATAATTTTATTTATATTTTTTCTATCTGTTAGATGGGAAATTGTTAGAATGTCTATTGAATTCTCAACGAACAGATCCACTGTTTTTTTTGGATTTCCGATAATTACTGTCGATTGCGGGTAATTATTAGATATGCTTTTCAAGACATGTTCTATTTCAGAATTAGAGCTATCTTCTTTTCCATCAAAAACACCATAACAAGAGGTATCTAATTTGAAATGCTTCACTGCAGAGCTAGCCGCCTCTAATACCGAACTTTTAGATACACCAAGGTCAACTACGATATTGGGATTAGCCAACCGTGTAAGTAGTGTTATCACCGGGATGTGCCCTAAAAGCGTTTTTGGCGTATGAGAAGTAGGCAGTGTGTAAAGGCACTCTGTAAGTGCCCAGCCAAAAAGTTCTGAATTAGAGGACAAAAACTTCTCCTTAGATCAAGATACAGTCTTAGGGATTGCTGAATGAAATAGTATTGTCCAATGTTGTGCTGTTAATTGTGAAAATCGTATGACTATACGCTCATAAATATTAAGTCATACAGCGCCATTTTGGACGCGTGTTCTATAAAAAAGCTAGAGCAGATTGATGACGCTTAGCTCACTCACTAAACGAATATTCGTGCAACGCCATGATGCACATTTGCTTTAATTGAGCTTAATACAGCGCCCGGATTACGCGACTCTAATTTCGCTACAGATACGCCGCCCTTCGCGCGCATTTCACAAGAAAGTCGCAAATGGATAAAAATGTACCAGTACGCATTCGTTCTAGGGCCATTTTCATCCGCATCAGATGCTTACGGTTTTCTCAAATCCATTAACTGACTTTTCCCCTCTTTAGTAAAAGGCGGCAAGGATAACGTATATATTCTCAAACAAAGCGATTTTGAAATTGTGCATTGGATCGTATTTTAAAGAAAAAGAGGAAAGGCCTCTCACTAGAGCATTTCACTATCAAGTTGAATCAACTTGATAGCTTTGACAATGCGAAAAAGCTTAACTCTAGAGCGAGCGCTACGATCCAACCTGAACGTTACCCGCTCTAGTGTTTGATCGCATAGAGTTAAATAAAGAGAGTTTGGAGAAATATAATGCACTTACAACAACAATTAGCAACGGCAGCACATGCAAAAGCAATTTATCAGAAAGTCGAGGCAGTCGAGAAGATTTTGACCCCATTGTTAGAGGCTCTGGCATGAGACATGTCGAACGACCAGAGCAAGCCCCCTCTTCAGAACCTTCAAGAGATATGGGAGACGCTCCTGAATTCAAACCGAATGCTTCAATTAAGTCTGGAGGATGTACACAGCAAGCCAAACAATATCGAACACTCGCTGAGATTAAATCGTCGACAATAAGGGCAGCACCACCAAATATTCAGATCACTTGTGAAAAAGCGGGTTTGCATTAATGATGTGAATGAGATCGCTAAGGAGGTAAGTGGCTTTTGATCTGATATCTTTGAGATGACATCAAACGTACTGTTGCCATGGCTTGGCAAAGACTGCATGACTGTATGACTGTATGACTGTATGACTGTATGACTGTATGACTGTATGACTGTATGACTGTATTGATATGCTCAAAATGTGTTCAGAGACAAATTTTGTACGCTTATCTGAAAAGTCACAGAACGATGGTATGATAATGATAATACGATAGTCATTCGACTGATATCTACACGCCTATACTTGATCCTAGTCGCATGTGTTTTTAATCACTGTATATTTTTTAGGGTGACTTCGAGGTCATCCACCCTTCGCCTTTACGTCAAACCTTAAAGCGAATTACTGATCTATAAAATAGGTAAGAATGAAATATTGCGCCATTGTTGCAGCTGTAAACGAATTTGCTCCAGGCGTCCGTTGAAGCTAAAAATCCGTCAAAAAATTTTACATAATTATTTCAGACGTTTATGGCGGAGGGGGTGGGATTCGAACCCACGGTACGGTCTCCCGCACGCCGGTTTTCAAGACCGGTGCCTTAAACCACTCGGCCACCCCTCCTCCGGGGCAAATCAGCCCGGAACGCACTATGATGTGGCGAATGAAGGCTACATACAGTCACTCATATGTCTTCGTCAATCGCTATGGCTTAAATTATTGTGCTTGTTTACAAATAATTGTTGAGACTACCTGTACCCATGTACCATTATGTCTCAAATTCACCCCTTTTAGCCATTGGCAGAACATCAACCCTGCCCTTTATGCTGTAATAACAGGAATATGCCCGATGAGTCTGGAATCAGTTAAAGCCTTCTTTGCAGAACATGCTCCCGATATTGCCATTATCGAACTGGAAACCAGCACTGCAACAGTGGCTGAGGCTGCCGCCGCGCATCAGGTTGAGCCAGCACAAATTGCTAAAACACTTTCTCTCAAGCTGGGAGATGCTGTGATTCTGCTGGTTGCCCGCGGAGATGCAAGGCTGGATAATCGGAAATACAAAGACCAGTTCCAAAACAAACCCCGCATGCTCGATTTTGATTCCGTTTTGGAGGCCACAGGCCACCCTGTTGGAGGCGTGTGTCCTTTTGGCGTTGCTGATCACCTGAAAATCTATTGCGACGTATCCCTGAAGGCCTTTGAAGAGGTTTTGCCGGCCGCAGGTGCTGTAAATAGTGCAGTACGCATTAACCCGCTGCGACTTGCAGAACTCACAAATGCTGTGTGGGTAGATGTGTGCCAATAGATTGCTGTCATTATTTCATAAAATATGATTAATTTTAGTGACTTTAAATTCAAATCACCTCTTCATATTTATTCAGAATAGTTCTAAACTGCACTCATGTTTTTAGCAGCGCACAGTTGCGCGGCGGAAAAGGACCTGAAATGCGTCTTACCAGACAGACCAATTATGCCATTCGTATGCTGATGTATTGCGCGGCAAATGAAGGCAATCTCAGTCGTATTGCTGAAATCGCCAAGGCCTATACGGTCTCGGAGCTGTTTCTGTTTAAAATCCTGCAGCCGCTTGTTGAGAATAATATTGTTACAACAGTGCGTGGCCGTAATGGCGGGGTAAAACTTGGGCGCCCTGCCTCTGAAATTTCACTTTTTGACGTTGTACGCGTGACCGAAGATAATTTCGCGATGGCTGAATGTTTTGACAGTGATTCCGAATGTCCGCTGGTTGACAGTTGCGCGCTGAATTCAGCCTTGCGTGAGGCTTTGAACGCGTTTTTTGCAGTGCTTGGCAAATACAGCATTCAGGATCTGATTGATGCACGGCCAAATGTGCGTATGTTGCTTGGTATTGACGAGCTGGCACCACGTGCCATTGCTGCGGCACATTAAACCGAATAAGCCCCCCATATAGAAAGCCCTGAACCAATATGGCTCAGGGCTTTTTTTGTACCGATTTCAAATCGCGGAATGCGGCAGAATAAACAACTGCTCCGCAGGTGGCGTTACACCAACCTGTAGCGGACATTCATAAACCCTCAACAAGCGCTCATTTGTAAATGTCTCGGCAACTGTGCCGCAAGCATCAATACTACCATCATGCACCATAACCACGTGATCTGCATAAAGCGCAGTCAGGTTGAGATCGTGGAGAATGGTGATAACACCACCACCCTTGGCGGCAAAATTGCGCGCTATATCCATCACCAGCATCTGATGACGGATATCAAGGCTGGATACCGGTTCATCAAGCAGTAAATAGCGTGGCTGACCATCCAGAACCGGCTTCCACACCTGACAGAGAACACGTGCCAATTGTGCCCGCTGCTGCTCGCCACCGGAAAGCTCCTGATAATATCTGCCGCCAAAGCCGGTTAAATCTACCAGCTCCAGCGCCTGATCAGGCAAATGCGCCTCTTCTGACGCTGCAAGTCCAGAACGACCGCCGGTAAGCCCCAATGTCACAATTTCACGTACAGTGAACGGAAATGACAGCGCACTGGCTTGTGGCAATACTGCGCGACGCTCAGCCATCTGCCATGGCTTAAAACTTTCAAACAAAGCGCCATCGAGCAATGCCTGACCGGTATAAGGCAGATCTCCGGACAAAGCACGGATCAGCGTGGTCTTGCCAGAGCCATTAGGCCCGACAATAGCGGTTACCTCACCCGGCTTTGCGCGGATATTGACGTTTTTCAGAATGGTCTTACCACCCAGCTGAATAGCCAGATCTTTGGTTTCAATCATGTTTATAAGTCCAGCAAGCCGCGGCGACGCAGCAATATCCAAAGGAAGAACGGCGCGCCAACAAAGGCAGTCACAATGCCAATCGGGATTTCAGCAGGCGCAACAATGGTGCGGCTCACAGCATCAGCCAGCAGCAGCATACTGGCACCCAGCAATGCTGAGGCCGGTAACAGGTAGCGATGATCCGGCCCGATGGAAAGGCGCAGCAAATGTGGCACCACAATACCCACAAAACCGATACCGCCACTCACAGCCACAGAAGCACCCGTTGCCGCCGCCACTAGAATAATCGCAGCATTTTTAATCCGCTGAATTGGCAATCCGAGATGATTGGCAGTCGCCTCACCTAATGCCAGAGCATTCAAACCACGCGCCAGAAAAGGTGATGCGAAAAGCGTGAGCGCAATAATTGGTCCGGCGGTCAAAATCTTGCCCCAAGTAGCGCCTGCAAGCGACCCCATACCCCAGAAGGTCAGGTCACGCAATTGCCGGTCATCTGCAATATAAACCATCACACCGCTGAAAGCACCGGTCATCGCTCCTAGCGCAATACCGGCAAGCAGCATTGTTGCAATTGATGTGCGCCCGCGCCGTGTTGCAACCCGATACAGAATTAGCGTGGTTACAAGACCGCCAAGAAATGCGGCCAGCGGCAGAGTAAAAATGCCGAACAGGCTTAATAATGGCGCAAGAAAAGTGCCGCCAAGCACAATCACGCTGATCGCACCAAGGCTCGCACCTGATGATACGCCAACCAACCCCGGATCGGCTAACGGATTACGAAACAATCCCTGCATAACCGCGCCCGATACCGCCAGTGAAGCCCCGATCAAAATACCCAAGGCAATACGTGGCAGACGAATATCAAGAATGATGATCCGGTCGCGTAATGCGGCAATATCATCAGGCTCAATTCCAGTTGAAAACAGGGATTTAAGCACAGCCCAACTTGATGCCTGCGAAGCACCGGCTGTGAGGCTGAACAGCGCTACAGCAACCAATAACACCGCCAACAAAGCTATGATCATGCGTGCCTGCCGCGAACGATCGCCCTGTAGAGCTGGTAAGCCGTCTTTACCACCAGATGTCGAGACATCTTTGGGTGTAACGGCAGCAGCAAGATTGCGTTTGGCAAAGTGGGAAGCAGGCATGTCGCCAACAGTATCAGTCAAAATCTTTGCTTTCCGTTTTAGCCATGCATATGCGAAACATTCAATTCGAGCAGATGCAAAAATACAAAGCTCGCCGGTTTAAACCGATGAGATTACGAAGAGAATAGCAGCGCTTTACTGCGCAGCCTTGCCATAGAGACCTTCTGATAGGTCGCGAGCAGCTTCAGCCGCTCTGGGTCCAAAGCCCAGCAAATACAGACCATCCATAGCCAGAACAGCTTTGTTTCTGCCAGCAGGTGTGGCGGCCAGTGCAAGATTGCTCAGCAATTGCGAATGATCATCCATGGCCTTATCGGTGCCCGTATTCATCAGCAGGATCAGATCAGGCGCAGCTTTATCCAGGGCTTCATCTGTCATCTGTTTATAACCATTGAACTCGTTAATCGCATTAATGCCACCAGCCATTTTGATCATGCCGTCAGCGGCAGTTCCCTGCCCCGACACCATCAGTCGACCGCCTTGGCGAGACAAAATAAACAGAACGCGCTTTTTCTCAGTAATATTTGCGGTTGCCGTTTTAACAACTTCAAGATCGACGCGCACTTTTTCTGCTAATACCGCAGCTTTTTCCTGCACACCAAGCGCTTGGCCAACAGCGGTAATCTTATTGAGAATTCCTTGTTCGGAATACACTTCCGGAACAATAATCATCGGCACAGAAGCGCGCTTCAGGACTTCCATGGTTTCCGGTGGCCCGCTGCCCTCAACCACCAGCATAGCAGTTGGCGCAACGGACAAAACACCTTCTGCCGAGAGGTTACGCATGTAACCGACATCCGGCAGCTTTTTTACAGCCTCAGGATAAGTGCTGGTCTGATCACGGGCAATCAGCTTGCTCTCTTCACCCAATGCATAAATAATTTCAGTTAAGGCACCGCCAACAGCCACAAGGCGTGCCGGATTGCTGAATGTTTGCACCTCTTCAGCCTGCGCCACAGCCATTGCTGGTGCGAAAGGGATCAGGCCTGCGGACATTGAAAACACGCAGCCAGCTAAAACACTGGCAAACCGGTAAGATCTTAAGCGGGCTAAAACGGATACAACTGAAGGTTTTTGATGACGGGCAATTAGCATTGGTCAACCTGAGGGCTGTTTGAGCCATCTTAAGTCACAGATGACCGTAATTTTTGAAAACTAAAAACCACCGAAAAAGCGGGTAATTTTTTAGTTGTGATATGTGCAAAGCGGAACCACGCCGCTTTGCACATTATTTCAATGTAATCAGGCTGCGGCTGACTGTGCCAAACGCGGCAAAGCTTCAACCAGAGCGCGCCAATCGTCACGTTCCGGCGTACCTTCATGACGCTCACCAAAGAACTGAGCAATCATTTCACCCTGCTCGTCATAAGCTTCCAGCGATGTTACATGGCCGTCTTTGGTAGGCTTACGAACAGCCCAAACCGCATAAATATGATCTGTGCGCAAATGCATGTGGAAAGTTGGATCCATAACATTGAGCCAAGGGCCCATCATTTTGATCTCTTTAACCGCACCGGTATGAATCTGAATACAACCGTTATTGCCAACAAAAACCATGATTGGCAGACCGCTTTCCGCAGCTGTGTTCATCATGCTTTCAACAGTACCGGCTTCAAGTTCCCATGCATATTCTGCACCGGCCAGCGCTACAGCCTGTTTACGGCTGACTGCAAAGTCACGCAAAATCATAACAAACTGATGCACATCAGTCATATTTGTCCAGCGCTCACGGAAGCCGTCAACATCAACAGTCGTTATATCTGTCGGCTCAGCCTTAGCAGCAGCCGGCTTGATTTCAACAGTCTGGCTCTGCTCCTGCGAACGCATTGAAGCAACAAGCGCTTCATAAGCAGCAATATCTGATTTATCGCGCAGGTGAATTTTATGAACCGCATCGCCAGCCTTATTAAAGAATTGCAATGAGCGGCGGATATTGTTTTCGCTGTCTGTTTTTTCTACCGCAAACCCATAAGCCCAGGCTTTAGGAAAAATACGCAGATCAATCTGTGAACCCAGCACCAGTGAGGCATGCGGGCCGACAGAGACCTTTTCGTAAGCGCCGATTTTTTCATGCACAACGCTTTCGTTGCGGGTCAGCGCCATAACTTCACCAAGTGTGGTAGCGCCATTGAGAATGGTAGCAATATCCACATCCAGGCGAATGGCAGATGTACCAACATGCGCGGCAATATAATCAGCCTCGGTAATGCCGTTTGCCTGAGCAAAATCACGTTCGCGAGATTTTGGATTTTCGCTACGCAGACGCAGGATGTCTTGCGGTGAAAGTTTATGCGTTGCAGTCATATTCTACGCCTATAGCGACCGCTCCACCGGAAGCGGCCTATTTTAGTGTCAGTATCGGGCCTGCCAAACCATAGGCAGTCAGACCGGTTAAACAGAGACGAACTCTGCGTGATCCCGAGGAACAAGCCTCATGTGATAACTAAGTCACTATCCTGTTGAATCTCAGGAAGCTTTCTTGACACAAATTATCATATTAATTACTAGATGCAATAGTTGAGTATTCGAGTCACGTTAAAAAGACAATGCGGTCAGTAATGCTATGTGGAAAACACGGAAAACTATTTCCCGTCACAGCCACCATTAAAATCCGCACATGCCGGGTCTGTTTTTAATTTTCGCAGCCTTAATCAAGTGCTGGGAAAACAGAAAAAAGTTTCGGCAGAACTTCCAAGGATTCGGAATTCAAATTTTTAAATGCCTTGCCCCAAATGTTTATGGTGGCAATGATGCGGAGATGTAAAATGCAGCAGCCTTCAAATCTATCAAGACTTCTTAAAATCGGCCTTAGCAGCACAGCCGTCAGCCTTGTGATGATGGCCGGCGTTGCGCAGGCGCAACAGCAGACAGACTCTGTAGAAAAAGATGCTGCCGGTCAGGTACAGCTGAATACAATTAATGTAAAAAGCATCGACCCGCAGGAAATCACCTCCCGTCCGGCTCCTGTCAGCACAATTACAAAAACAGAAATCAAATTGAACGGCCGCGAAAAACTCGACACAGTTTTGCGCTCCGCGCCAGGTACATTCACAGCAATTAACGGCTCAAATCCGGGTGTTGCTGTAAATATTCGTGGTTTTGAAGGTTCAGGCCGCGTTAATATGATGATTGACGGCGCTCCCCAGACCTTCCGTACTACATCCCATGATGCACAGGGCTACAGCTATATCGACCCCAACCTGCTCTCTTCCGTTGATATTACCCGCGGCGCGGTAACAACCGAAGGTGGAAGCGGCCTGGCCGGCAGCGTTAACTTCCGTACTCTCGGTGTTGATGATGTATTGATGGACGGCAAGGATAAAGGCGTTCTAGGTCGCTTGTCATGGGGTAGCAATGGCGTTGGCTTCTCTGAAATGCTGGCCGGCGCAGCACGCGTTAATCAGGTTGGCATTGTTGGCGCTATCAGCCGCCGCGACTCCAATGATTATAAAAATGCTGATGGTGAAATAGTCGAAAAAACAGGTCAGGAATTGACATCAGGCCTGTTTAAGACTGAATTCGGCTTTGGTGAAGACCATAAGCTAACACTGGGCGGTGTCATTTATAATAATAAATTTGGTACATGGCAGCCCGGCTATGCAGGTGGTGCAACAATTTATGACATGTTGCTGCAGAACCGCACATTTACAGCAAATTACGGCTACAAGCCGACAGACAATGATCTCGTCGATTTGTCGGTTAATGCCTATTACAACAGCACAAAGCTGAGCTATCTTGATGGTAATGGCCCGACTGTAGGTCGTGAAATTAAGAATGAATCCGTTGGTTTCACCGCCGCAAACACGTCGCGTTTTACAATCAATGATCTCCTCGTCGATTGGAAATATGGTGTAGAATATAATCACGACAATACCGGCGGTGTTAATGTCGGTGTGAACCCGATTGATTCCACAGCCAATCGTGGCGCAGTATTCACACAGGTCGAGTGGGCTTACGACAATCTTCAGGTTTTAACAGGTCTACGTTACGACTATTTCAAACTTGAAAATGAAGACGAAGGCATTAAAAATAGCGATGGTCGCCTGAGCCCTAAAGTTACCATTGCGTACAATGTTACTGATTGGTTGCAGCCATATGTAACCTATGCGCATTCAATGCGTGCGCCGACATTGCAGGAAACCATGCTCGGCGGCATCGCCCATAGCGGCACCCAGAGAATGCATGGTAACCCTAATCTGCTGCCGGAAAAACAGCAGGGCTGGGATATCGGCTTTAACATTGCACAAGACGGCCTGCTTTCAGCTGAGGATAAATTGCGCTTGAAAGCCAATTATTTCCATATGCGCGTTGAAGACTACATCACAGCTGCGGCTGACATGAGCCAGTTCATCAATGTTGAAGGCACGTCAATTGTTCGCGGCTTTGAGCTTGAAGCAAATTATGATGCCGGCTTTGCTTTCGGTGGTATTGGCTATACCCACAGTAAATCCGAACTCCCGGCCCAAACTGCAGGAATGGGTGCAGGCCAATATCTCCCGGAAGACATTGTAAGCCTGACAGCTGGTGCACGTTTCTTTGAGCGTAAACTCGAAACGGGTGTGCGTTATCAATATGTGTCTTCAGGCGAGGGCATCAATTATTACGGCTCATTCAAATCGCCGTCTTATAACCTTTTAGACCTCTTCGCGACTTATAAATTCAACGAAAATGTTGACCTTTCCTTCAAGGTTACCAATTTGCTTGATGAAAAATACACGCCGGCTCTCAGCACTTACGGCTCCGGCCAGGGCCGCACATTTGTTGTTGCAACGCAGTTCCAGTTTTAAACTGCGATATAACGATGTTCTGTCAACGGCGCGCCCTCACCGGCGCGCTGTTTTGTTTATATAACTGTTGAAATCTTAAATTCAGAACGCGTGCGACAATCCACCACAGAGGTTCTCTGTTACCATAAAATACGACTATCCTGAGTACTTAAGACCGAATTAATCAATTAACATGGTAGTTTAACTCAAGTTTAAAATCATTCTAATCCATTGATATTTAGAACAGTTTTAAACTAGGTCATTTGACAAAACAGCCCCTATGAAGCATTAAAAAATCAACCAGTTATAGTGCAACTTTAAATGTTTGGCCTTGACCCATCCATTTGGAGGAATAATGTTTGAGAATAGTTCTGCCACTGCTAAACCAGTTGCGTATATAAATAAGAATTTCTGCAATGATCAACCTATGGTTTCTGCAGCAATACAATATAATTCAATCTTTCCTGCCCAGTCTTGCAATACAAGAGCTGACTTCACCATTACAGGTGCCGCATGCTAGTTTGTCATTGCAATGTTATTACTGCCAAAGAGATCGAAAACTGCATTACCCAGATGCTGGATGAAGATTGTTGGCAATTAATTGTTCCTGCCAAGGTCTATCACGCAATGAAAAAGCGTGGTCGCTGCTGTGGCTGCTTCCCAAATGTCGTTGAAACGATCATAAGAGTGACTGAAGACTATCATCTTCGGCGCGAGCACAATGATTCTGAATTCATTGTCTATATTGATCGCGTCCGGGCATTGCGTGAACAATTCGGGAGCAAATGGAATGAAGGGCGACAAAAAGGTCATCGAGCGGCTTAACGAGGCACTGTTTCTCGAACTCGGCGCAGTCAACCAATATTGGTTGCATTACCGCTTGTTGTCTGACTGGGGCTTTACCCGTCTGGCAAAGAAAGAGCGTGAAGAATCGATCGAAGAAATGCAGCATGCTGACCGCATCATCGATCGTATTATTTTCCTTGAAGGCCATCCGAACCTGCAGACTTTAGCGCCATTGCGCATTGGTCAGACAGTTAAGGAAGTTCTTGAAGCGGATCTGGCTGGCGAATACGACGCCCGCACCTCATACAAGAAATCCCGTGAAATCTGCGATGAAGCTGGTGATTATGTTACCCGTCAGCTTTTTGACGAGCTGCTGAAAGATGAAGAGGGTCATATCGACTTTCTTGAAACCCAGCTCGAACTTCTCGGTAAAATCGGTGAAGAACGCTATGGCATGCTCAATGCCACACCGGCAGATGCCGCAGAATAAACCAGTTACATCATCGCTATACAATAAAAAGGCCCCGCAAAGCGGGGCCTTTTTATTGTATCACATAGTGCCGCTTATTGTGGCAGCTTGTCGTCAATACCCTGAACGTAGAAGTTCATGCTGAGAATGGTGCCATCATCAGCAGTTTCGCCTTCTTTCAGCCATTCAGAACCATCCTGCTTTTTAAGCGGGCCGGTAAACGGCTTCAGCTCACCCGAAGTCAGCTTCTTGATGGTTTCTTCAGCCATCGCTTTCACATCATCCGGCATATTGGTCAAAGGAGCCATCGCAACCAGACCGGTATTCATGCCATTGAAAGTATTCTGCGACTTCCATGTGCCGTCAAGAACCGCTTTAGTGCGTTCAAGATAATATGGCGCCCAATGATCAATCGTTGCTGTCAGCTGGGTTTCAGGGCCGAACTTGATCATATCGGAAGCCTGACCAAAAGCTTTAATGCCGCGCTCTGCAGCAACCTGAATAGGCGCTGTGGAATCGGTGTGCTGGGTCAAGATATCAACACCCTGATCGATCAGTGCTTTCGCGGCATCAGCTTCTTTACCCGGATCAAACCATGAGTTGGCCCAGATCACTTTAACCTTGAAATCCGGATTAACAGACTGCGCACCAATCATGAAAGAGTTGATGGCCTGCACAACTTCAGGCACCGGAACCGAACCAATAAAGCCGGCCATGCCATTTTTCGACAGTTTCGCAGCAATCTGCCCCTGCACATAGCGGCCTTCATAGAAGCGCGCATTATAAGCAGAAACATTTTCAGAGGTCTTATAACCGGTGGCGTGCTCAAATTTCACGTCCGGATATTTTTTCGCAACTTCAAGGGTCGGATCCATATAACCAAATGACGTTGTGAAAATCAGCTTATTGCCGGCACGTGCCAGACGCTCGATTGAGCGGGCAGCATCCGCACCTTCAGGCACGCTTTCAAGAAAGCTGGTGGTGATTTTATCACCCAGCTCTTTTTCAATCTCTTTACGCGCTTCATCATGCTGATAAGACCAGCCGAAATCGCCCGGAGGTCCGATATAGATAAAACCGACCTTCATTTTTTCTTCAGCAAAAGCTGTGCCAGCCATCATTATGCTGGCAGCTGCAGCAAGGATCGTCAGTGTTTTTTTCATTGCGCCCGTTCTCCTGTTAACGTCCGGTACAAATAACTTGTCATTATGAATATGCGGCTGCCGGTCAGCGATCCGGCACAAAAGGTTTGCCCAGTGATGCCGGTGTATTCATCATTGTCAGCCTGCGATTACGCGAAATCACCACCAAAACAACGATTGTTGCTACATATGGCAGTGCAGATAACAATTGCGACGGCAGACCGATACCAAAGGCTTGAGCATGCAACTGGCCAATACTGACCGCGCCAAACAGATAAGCGCCGATCAGAACGCGCCACGGCCGCCATGATGCAAACACCACCAAAGCCAGTGCAATCCAGCCGCGCCCTGCTGTCATATTCTCAACCCATTGCGGCACATAGACCAAAGACAACTGCGCGCCTGCAAGCCCCGCACATGCCCCGCCAAACAACACTGCGAGATAGCGAGTACGCACCACATTGATACCCAGCGCATGCGCAGAGCCATGATTATCACCGATCGAGCGCAGTTGTAGCCCTGCCCGTGTGCGGAATAAAAACCAGCTGACGCCAGCAACCAGCATGATCGACAAATAGAAAATCGGATCTTGTGCAAACAGCAATTTGCCGATCAGCGGCAGATCACTCAGATAAGGGATATTAATGGCCGCAAGGCGCACGCCCGGCAAGCCCACAAAGCCTTCACCAATGACCGCAGATGCACCAAGGCCAAGAATGGTCAGCGCTAATCCCGTAGCCACCTGATTGGTCACCAGGGTCAAAGTCAGAAAGCCGAACAGCAAGGCAAATGCGCTACCTGCAAAAATCGCAGCAAACATCCCAATCCATGCATTGCCGGTCATATGCGCGACACCGAAACCGGTAACAGCGCCCATCAGCATCATGCCTTCAACACCCAGATTGAGTACGCCGGAGCGCTCCACAACCAGCTCGCCGATAGCCGCGATCAGCAAAGGCGTAGCAGCCGTCGCAATGGTCAGCATAATGGCCTGTGTCATATCCATGGCTCAGGCCTCCCCGCGCAGATCATACTGACTGCGGCTGATAAAACGAATGCGGTAATGTATGAATGTGTCGCAGGCGAGCACGAAAAACAGGATCATCCCCTGAAATACCCGCGCGGATTTTTCTGAAATACCAATCGAAAGCTGCGCCGCCTCACCGCCGAGATAAGAGAGCGCCAGCACCAGACCGGCAGCAATAATGCCAAGCGGGTTTAACCGTCCGAGAAAAGCAACGATAATCGCGGTGAAACCATAACCGGGGGTGATAGTTGTACGCAACTGTCCGATAGCGCCCGACACCTCGCTGATACCGGCAAGACCGGCCAGAGCGCCCGACAGCAAAAACACAAAAAATGTAATTTTTCCGGTACTGAAACCCGCAAAACGTGCCGCGCGCGGGCTTTGGCCAACCACTTTGACCTGAAAGCCCTTCAGCGTGCTGCGCAGCATAAACCACAAAAGCAAGGCGGCGATCACTGCAAAGATAAAGCCCCAATGCGCGCGACCTGCCGCCGGCCATATTTCAGGCAGCACCGCATAATCATGAAACTGGCGGCTTTCCGGAAAATTATTGCCTTCAGGGTTACGCCACGGGCCACGCACCAGCCAATCAAGAAAGAACTGCGCAACATAAACCAGCATCAGGCTGGTCAGAATTGTATTGGCGTTAAACCGCACCTTCAGCAAGGCCGGAATGGAACCATAAAGCGCGCCGCCAGCCATACCCATTAGCAACATCAGCGGCAGCACATACCAGCCCTGCACCTCCGGAAACATAATCGGCAGGATTGAGCCGGTAATCGCACCGAAAGTCAGCTGGCCCTCTGCACCGATATTCCAGTTGTTTGAAAGATAGCAAACTGAAAGTCCGACTGCGATCAGGATCAATGGTGCGGCTTTAACCAGCAATTCGTTGATCGACCACATATCCAGCAACGGCTCAATAAAAAACGCATGCAAAGCGGCAAACGGATCCTTACCCATCAATGCAAACAGCAATGCACCGCACATCATTGCCAAAGCCAGCGCCAGCAAGGGAGAAATCAGGCTGAACCATGCAGATGGCTGTGGTCGTTTAATCAATTCAATACGCATCAGGCTGCACCACCCATCATCAGGCCAATCTTTTCAGCGCTTGCACTGTCGCGCGGCAGCGCCTCAGACAGCTGGCCATGATGCATCACCGCAATACGGTCACTGATTTCAAACAATTCATCAAGATCCTGACTGATAACCAGCACCGCCGACCCCTGCCTTGAAAGATCAACCAGAGCCTGACGAATGCGCATGGCAGCGCCTGCATCAACCCCCCATGTTGGCTGGTTAACCACCAGCACTCCAGGATTGCGATCGAGCTCACGCCCAATAATAAACTTTTGCAAATTCCCACCGGAAAGCGCACCGGCAACAGGGTTTTCCGCATTTTTACGGACATCCATCATCGCATTAATACGTTTTGCAGCAGAACTGAGCGCCGTTTGCGACAGGATTTTAAGAAAGCCGCCCTTAAGAAAGACCTTTGCATCAGTACGATAGCGCGACAAAAACAAATTATCTGTCAGCGGCAATTCCGGCACCGCACCATGGCCAAGCCGCTCTTCCGGCACAAATGCCGCGCCCAGCATACGACGCTGGCTAATGCCCGCAAGACCTGCCTCTTGCCCGCGAATACGCACAACAGAACCGGCATTTTGGCGAACCTCGCCCGAAACCGCTTCAAAAAATTCGCCTTGCCCGTTACCGGCAACACCGGCAATGCCCACAACCTCACCGGCAGCAACATTTAACGAAATATCGCGCAATGCAGTAGAGAACGGTCCGCGTGGCGGCTGCGATAGACGCGTAATTTCAAGCAGATTTGTTTCACCCTTAGCCTGCGCAGCAGCTTTAGGGCGCGCTACAACCGCAACATCCTCGCCAACCATCATACGGGCAAGCGAAGCTGCAGTTTCTTCACGCGGATTGCAGTGTGAAATCACCTTACCATGCCGCAGCACTGTGGCGCGGTCGCAAAGCTGTTTCACCTCTTCCAGCCGATGGCTGATATAAAGGATGGATTTGCCTTCGCTCTTTAAGCGGTTCAGCGTCACAAACAGCTTATCAGCCTCCTGTGGCGTCAGAACAGAGGTCGGCTCATCGAGAATAATCAGATCAGGTTCTTGCAGCAGGCAGCGTATAATCTCTATGCGCTGGCGCTCACCAACTGATAAATCACCTACCAATGCATCCGGATCAATTGGCAGACCATAAGTTGTACCAATTTCAGCGGCCTTTTTTGCCACATCGGCAAGCGGCAAGCCTGCATCCAGCGACAGGGCAATATTCTCAGCAGCTGTAAGACTGTCGAATAGCGAAAAATGCTGAAAAACCATACCGATGCCGAGTTTTCGCGCCAGCGCCGGGCTGCTCATGCGCACCGGACGGCCTTTCCAGAAAATCTGGCCATCAAGCGGCTGCAAGGAACCGAAAAGCATTTTGACCAGTGTAGATTTACCTGCACCATTTTCACCGAGCAGAGCATGTATCTCGCCGGCTTCAATGGTCAGATCAATCTGGTCGCACGCTTTCAGCGCGCCAAACTGTTTCGTTAAGCGCTGGACATCCAGTAGCTGCGGCTGCTCCGAAGTTTTTGTCATGTGTCCCCAAGGCATTTCTGCCTCATATCTTATGTCACAGCAAAAAAATTAAGAAAGAGCAAAAGTAATTTATAACTATTCTATAAACAATTTTAGCAATAAAATTCTTCATGGCTCCGGCGAAATTTCAGCTTCACCGGATTATCGTACTGTTTTCAAGCTATAAATCAGCGCTACGTAATGAATAAACCGCTCGGAACTTAAGGAATCAGAACGGTTGTACCAGTGGTTTTACGCGCTTCCAGATCACGATGCGCCTGCGCTGCATCTCGCAAATCATAGCTTTGATTGACATTGATTTTAACCGCACCGCTGCTCACCACGGCAAACAAGGCTTGCGCTGCCTGCTCCAGCTCTTCACGCGTTGCAATATAATGACCAAGTGTCGGGCGCGTAGCAAATAATGATCCGCGCTGGCTGAGCAAAGCCATTTCAAACGGCGGCACAGGGCCTGACGCGTTACCATAGCTTACAAATAAACCACGCGGCTGCAACACATCCAATGAAGCCGGAAATGTATCTTTACCCACACTGTCATAAACAACCGGCAGACCTTTACCTCCGGTAATCTCGCGCACTTTTTCAACGAAATTATCTTGCGCGTAATTGATCACATGATCATAGCCGAGCGACAATGCGAGATCGATTTTTTCTTGCGAACCTGCAGTACCGATAACAGTTGCACCAAGGTGCTTCGCCCATTGGCCGGCAATCTGGCCAACCCCGCCTGCTGCCGCATGGATCAGGATTGTATCGCCTTTTTGTACTTTATAAGTGAGATGCGTCAGATAATAGGCTGTCATACCTTTCAGCATCATAGAGGCTGCCAAACGCATATCCATGCTGTCAGGCATCAAAACCAGCCGGTCGGCAGCAATCAGCCGTTCATCGGCATAAGAGCCCATTGCGCCGGTATAGGCCACACGGTCGCCAGCTTTGACATTGGTAACGCCTGCGCCAACAGCAACAACAATGCCCGCACCCTCCTGCCCCGGAATGAATGGCAGCTGCGGCGCTTTATAAAGACCGGTACGAAAATAAGTGTCGATGAAATTAAGCCCGATAGCTTCATGCTTGATACGCGCTTCACCGGCAGCTGGCTGGCCGATTTCAACTTGTTCATATTTTAAAACATCCGGTCCGCCGGTTTCATGAACACGTATTGCATTAATCATCGTCTTTATTCCCTGTTATTTCACAGCGTTTTTAAGGCCGAGCTTAGGCAGAAACTGCATTATAATACCGATACAATACAAATAAATGCCAGTTACTGTAATGCCAATGCGCACCCAAAGCGGCGCGTCCATCTGGTAAAATATACCGGCGACGCCGAACGCGCACCACAGCATAAAGATTGTAAGATTGAGCGGACGCAACCGCACCACACGCACAGGATGTAAAAAATTCAGCGGCAGGAAAGATACGATCGCTGAAACCACCACCACCGCAAAGGCTGTCCACTCACCCGGATTAATAATAAACAGGGTGAAGACCACCATATTCCAGACAACCGGAAAACCTTTGAAAAAGTTCTCAGTGGTTTTCATGCTGGTATCGGCATAATAAATCGCACTGCTGATAACGATAATGGCGCCAGACAGAAAAGACAGGCCATGGCCCATAAATCCGCTTTGATACAGGGCAAAAGCCGGAATCAGAACATAGGTCACATAATCGATAATATTATCGAGCAACTCGCCGGACCAGTTTGGGAGCACATATTTAACTTCGAGCTTGCGGGCGATCGGTCCGTCAATACCATCGACAAACAATGCCAGACCAAGCCAGAGAAACATCGCCGTCCAGTTGCTTTCGCTGGCCGCAACCAAAGACAGAAAGGCAAGAAAAGAGCCGGAAGCTGTGAGCAGGTGAACAGAAAATGCCTTCGCTTTAGGCGCAGTGACTTTTCCGTTTTTTAATTTGTCTGTCAGTTTCGCTTTCAAGGTCTTTGCCGATTCTGTTGCCAAAAAATTAATGAATTATCAGTCCTGACAGCTTTTGTCGAAAAACATACAAAGTGCAACAAAGCTGTGCCTGAAAACCAGTCAAAATACCGCTCATCCAAAGAAGTTAACGATCTTAGCCGCAGAACTCTCAGAAAATCCGAGTTTTTTAGTGTCGTAACTCTTACATATGTCCTAATACACATAAGCAGACGTCTTGGAAGCAGATGTCTCGGGCGGCTTCAACATATCCCGTTCACGGCTTTGATTAAAGAGGTATGTCATGTCAGGTTTTGGTTCCTCTCACGGTTCAGATTTCAATATAGCTGTCAGTAATTCAAGAATTCTTGTCAGTGGCAGCGGTCCTGCGGGCATGATTGCCGCGCTGGCTTTAGCGCAGGCCGGACAAGACGTGTTGCTGGCAGGCCCGATCAGCGATCAGGATGACCGCCGCACCACAGCTCTGATGATGCCTGCGATTGAATATCTCGATAGTTTAGGCATTTGGCAAACCATTCGCCCTGATACAGCCCCGCTTGCCTCAATGCGCATTGTGGATGGCACGAGACGCCTGATCCGCAGCCCTGCGGTTACTTTTCGCGCTGCTGAAATCGGTGAAGAAGCCTTCGGTTACAATATACCCAATCTGGTTTTGAACCGTGTTTTACATGAGGCCGTGACCGCCCATCCGCGTATTGCCCGCCAATATGCCAATGCTACAGAATATCTGCACAGTGATACCGCTGTAACGGTAACTTTCAGCGATGGACAACAGGTTGAAACCTCTCTGATCGTGGCAGCCGATGGCCGTAACAGCCTTGCCCGAGATGCGGCCGGTATTAAAACCCGCCGCTGGAGTTATCCGCAAACGGCTGTTGTCTGCTCTTTCAGTCATAAAGTACCGCATCTCAATTCTTCCACAGAATTTCACACCGAAGATGGCCCCTTCACGCAGGTGCCTTTGCCCGGCAACCGCTCTAGTCTGGTCTGGGTTGCCAATCCGTTGCGTGCCAAAGCTTTGATGGAGCTCGACACCGAGGCACTTGGCCATGAGATTGAAATCCGCATGCAATCGATGCTGGGCGCACTCACCGTTGAAACCAAACAACAGGCATGGCCGCTCTCGGGCTTAGTACCGTTGAAATTTGCTGCCAAACGTACCATTCTGATTGGTGAGGCTGCCCATGTGTTTCCGCCCATCGGTGCGCAGGGCTTAAATCTTGGTACCCGTGATGTGGAAACCCTGATCAGCGCTATTACCAAAGGCATGAAGGCCGGTGATGATAATGATGCCGGTTCAGATCGCGTAATCCGTGCCTATGACAGCGGCCGCCGTCCGGATATTCTGGCGCGCACCGGCTCTGTTGACGTTTTAAACCGCACTTTACTCTCAGACTTTTTGCCAGCACAACTCATACGCGGCACAGGTCTGGAAGTTCTGCGCAAGCTCGCGCCATTGCGCTCTTTCTTCATGCGTGAAGGGCTGCGCCCTGGCGGTGGCTTTAAAGCTCTGTTGCCATCATTCGGCAGCAGCAAAACAACCTCTGTGGCTGAAACCAGCAACTATGACAGCAAATAATAAGTACGGATGACGATGAGTGACTTTGCAATAAAATATGCGCGCTTTCAGATCGGACAGGTGGTAAAACATCGCTTGCTGTCGTTTCGTGGCATTATTTTTGATGTTGATCCGGAATTCGACAATACGGAAGAATGGTATATGGCCATTCCGGAAGCTTTGCGGCCGATGCGTGAGCAGCCGTTTTATCACGTGCTGGCAGAAAGTGATGAAGCAGATTATGTCGCTTATGTTTCAGAGCAAAATCTTGAAGCCGATGAGAGTATGGAACCGCTGCGCCACCCGATGCTTAAAGACTATTTCGATATCAGCGCCCAAGGCGAATATCTGTTTATTGGCGAGCCATTGAATTAGTTTAAAACATTAATTTTTAATCATAAATCATTGTAATAAAAAGATAAAGGCCGGATCACTCCGGCCTTTATTGTCTTTACTGTGCGCGGCGAAGATCCGGCGGCGTCGCCTCTTCACGCAATGTGCTAATCACCTCATCAAGCCCCATCGGGGTCTGATCGCGCGAACCAAGACGACGCACATTCACAGTGCGTTCTTCTGCTTCACGCTTGCCGAGAACGATAATGACCGGTACTTTTTGCAGGGAATGCTCACGTACCTTGTAGTTGATTTTCTCGTTGCGGAAATCGGTTGTGACCTGCAAACCGGCTTTCTTCATAAGAGCAGCAACTTCACGGCCATAATCATCCGCTTCAGAAGTAATCGTTGCCACAACCACTTGAATTGGCGCGAACCACAGCGGCATATGACCGGCGAAGTTCTCGATCAGAATGCCGAGGAAACGTTCCATGGAGCCGCAAATAGCCCGGTGGATCATAACCGGCTGTTTCTTCTCGGAGTTGTTGTCGATATAGAAGGCACCGAAACGTTCCGGCAGGTTAAAGTCGACCTGCGTGGTACCGCACTGCCATTCACGACCAATCGCATCTTTCAGAGTATATTCGAACTTAGGCCCGTAAAACGCACCTTCGCCCGGCAAAATACCCGTTTTGATACGGCCACCGGAATTGGCTTCAATTGTCTTGAGCACTTCGCCCATCACGCTTTCAGCACGATCCCACAGAGCATCATCGCCAACACGCTTTTCAGGACGGGTTGAGAGCTTCACTGTAATCTCGCCAAAGCCGAAATCGGCATAGGTTGAGAGGATCAGATCGTTAATGCGCAGGCACTCATCCGCCATCTGCTCATCAGTACAGAAGATATGCGCATCATCTTGCGTAAAGCCGCGCACACGCATCAGACCATGCAGTGAACCGGATGGCTCATAGCGATGCACATTACCGAATTCTGCCATTTTGATCGGCAGATCGCGATAGGATTTCAAACCATGTTTGAAAATCTGCACATGGCCTGGACAGTTCATTGGTTTCAGCGCGAAAACACGCTCATCATCAGTATCTTCGCCGGCAGGCAAAGCCTTGAACATGTTTTCTTTATACCAACCCCAGTGACCGGATGTTTCCCAAAGAGATTTATCCAGAACCTGCGGCGCATTCACTTCCTGATAGCCATGATCATCAAGCCGGCGACGCATATAGCTCACAAGGCTCTGGAACATACGCCAGCCCTTGGCATGCCAAAATACAACGCCCGGACCTTCTTCCTGAAAATGGAACAGATCCATTTCGCGACCAAGGCGGCGGTGATCGCGCTTTTCAGCCTCTTCCAGCATTGTCAGATATTGCTGCAGGTCAGCATCATTGGCGAAAGCTGTACCATAGATACGGGTCAGCATCGGATTATTGCTATCACCGCGCCAATAGGCGCCGGCAACCTTCATCAGTTTAAAAGCAGTACCGACCTGCCCTGTGGAAGCCATATGCGGCCCGCGGCACAAATCAAACCAATCGCCCTGATAATAAATCTTGAGGTCCTGACCTTCAGGAATCGCGTCAATCAGCTCAACCTTATAGGCCTCACCTTTATCGGTAAAAACCTGCTTGGCTTTGTCGCGTGACCATACTTCACGGGTGAAGGATTTGTTACGGCCAATGATCTCACGCATCTTTTTTTCGATAACCGGCAGGTCATCGGATGTGAAAGGCTCATTACGTGCAAAATCATAGTAGAAACCGTTTTCGATCACAGGTCCAATGGTTACCTGTGTGCCGGGAAACAGCTCCTGCACAGCCTCAGCCAAAACGTGAGCACAATCGTGACGGATCAACTCCAGTGCACGCGGATCTTCACGTGTGAGAATCTCGACTTTGCCTGATGCGCCCAGCGGCTCGGACAAATCACGCACAGTGCCATCCACCGCATAAGCAACAGACTTCTTGGCCAGTGATTTGGAAATGGATTCGGCAAGCGCCATACCGGTCATGGCCGGATCATAGTCGCGCTGTGTGCCATCGGGAAATTCGAGAGTAATCAAATCAGACATTGTCTTCCTCATCCAGTCCCGCCAACGATTGCGGGTGGTTGCTTGGTAAAGTTTTCATTATGCTCAAACGCCTGCAAAACAGGGTGCAGTTGCGGCAAGCATGGTTTCTATAATCAATCTAAACGGGGAAATAAACCACTAGAGCATTTTTACTTTTCTTTGAAGCAGGAAAACCGCTCTAAATGTTAGTTAAACGCAAGTTCGGACGGAAAACCGGCTCCCGTTTTTCCTGAAACTGCGCTAGAGCGGATAACGCTCAGGTTGGATCGCAGCGCTCGCTCTAGATTTTAGAATTTCGCATTTCACTATCAAGTTGATAGCGAAATGCTCTAGGTGCCTCTATTCCGGTTTTGCTGCTGAAATGTGCCAGTAACGCCACGGAAAATACCATTTATAGCGGGTTTCCAGCGCAACAGGCACCCGATCAATGCCGCAGGTTCCAAAAGGCCCGCAGCGCATCACCCGAAACAGCCCCATCCAGCCACCGCTCCATAAACCGTAACGTGCAATTGCTTCATAAGCATATTCAGAACAGGTGGGCAGGTGTCGGCAGGAATTGCCGATAAAACCCGATAAAGTCAGCTGATAAAGGCGAATGAAGCCGGTGCCAAACAACCGTCCGGGCGTTTTTGACCACACGCCTTGATAATTACGACTATAGGGTCGCTTTTTATCGGGCTTAACGGGTGGTGTTGAGCACATGTATTATTCGGCCGCCGCTTGTTTGGCAGCAATCTGATCAAGACAATCCACCACCGCATCAAAGGTAAGCAATGTCGAGGCATGGCGCGCTTTATAATCACGCACCGGCTCAAAGAATTTCAGCTCGCTAAAGCGCCCCAGTGGCGGCGCACCATCCGCTTTCAACATTGCAATCATTTCATCACGTACCAAACGCAACTCGGCCTCGGTTGCGCCGATGATATTTTGCGCCATAACCGCCGAGGTCGCCTGCCCTAGAGCACAGGCTTTAACCTCATGAGCAAACTCGCTCACCACACCATCGGTCATTTTCAGATCAACAATGATGGTAGATCCGCAAAGTTTGGAATGCACTTTTGCCGTGGCATCCGGCGTAGCAAGCCTGCCAAGATGCGGAATATTGCCGGCAAGTTCAAGAATCCGGGCATTATACATATCATTGATCAACCGGATTCTCCTTTTAATATCACAGTTTAAGGCAAGAATTTACGGTAGCAATTAAACCGGAATATCTTTATAAAATAACATTAATTCAGATAGTAAGATAAATATGCTATTTCAAGTTATTATTAGGATCAAACCAACTCTAATACGACATAAAACGGTGATGTTTACCCTTTTAATATCGCTTACTTACTTTATATAGACCTTGTATCTGCCGCATTGAAACATTTTTGTATGCAGATTCATGAATTCGCAGATCAGGCTAAGGGCCAAATTCTGCATATGCCAGACATAACTGCCAAGCATTCAGCTTAAAGTGCTCTGTTTTGCACATTGCCTTATCAGGCAACTGCAAAATCTCACCGGCTGAGCAAGCTTCGTAACAGTGTCCGTTAACTCGTCCCTCCTGTGAGGGGGACTACGGGAGCTCGATATGAACAAGCACACTTCTGATGCCGTATCAGGTATCAAACAACCTCTGATCCGGCCAACTCAAGCAGAAGCTGAAGCCGCAGTAAATACTTTGCTGCTGTGGATGGGCGAAGACCCGTCCCGCGAGGGCCTGCTGGAAACACCAAAACGTGTTGCCAAAGCCTATAAAGAGCTGTTTTCAGGCTACCAGCAATCACCTGAAGAAGAGCTGGGAACTGTGTTTGAAGAAGTCTCCGGCTATAATGATATGGTTATCATCCGGGATATTTCATTTCACTCCCATTGCGAGCATCACATGGTGCCGATTATCGGCAAAGCCCATGTCGGCTATCTGCCAAATGGCGCCGTTGTCGGCCTGTCGAAAATTGCCCGCGTGGTTGATATGTTTGCCCATCGCCTGCAAACGCAGGAGAGCATGACAGCGCAGGTCGCCCATAGCATTCAGAATATTCTGAATCCCTTAGGCGTAGCGGTGCTAATTGAGGCAGAGCATATGTGCATGGCCATGCGCGGTATTCGCAAGCAAGGCTCCACGACCATAACCAGCACTTTCACCGGTGCCTTTGATAATGATGTAAACCAGCAGGTACGTTTTATGACCATGTTGCGGAGCGGATCATGAGCGTCAAACTTGGTGAATTTGCAAAACAAACCGACAAATTCAGCACGGAGGAAGGCGGCGCCTTCGCTCCGCGCTTTGACAGCAATGGCCTGATCACTACTGTGGTAACCAATGCCGATGATGGTGAGTTGCTAATGGTAGCGCATATGAACGAACAAGCGCTGCGCCTGACACTGGAAACCGGCATCGCCCATTACTGGTCACGCTCACGCCAGAGCCTTTGGAAAAAAGGCGAAACCTCAGGCAACTTACAAAGTGTTGTGGAAATGCGCACCGATTGCGATCAGGATGCATTATGGCTTAAGGTTAATGTGGCCGGCAATGGCCCTACCTGTCATACAGATCGCCACTCATGCTTCTACCGCATTGTAAAAAATGACAATGGCAACGCAGTTTTAATAAAATAAAACAAGGTATTACATAAAAATTTTATCATATAAATTTAAAAGACAAAAACCCTGCACAATGATTATTGTGCAGGGTTTTTTGTCTGGAGGACAGCTCTTTCGCTCATCAATGACAAGCGAAAGAAATCTTTAAAGACAGAAAGGCGTCCTTCATCCACCTTACGTCAGATTATTAGAACTTGTAGTTCAAACCAACGCGTACAGTGTGGAAGTTGGTTTTAACTTTAGCAACATCACCTTCATCACGGAACTTAACTTTGCCGAGATCTGTGTAGAGGTATTCGGTCTTCAAAGTTACATTGTCTGTAACTGCATGTTCAATACCGGCACCAGCTGTCCAGCCAGCGCGGGTCTTGGATGCGCTATCATACACATCAAGTTCTGCATCATAACCTTCGATTTTAACTTTACCATAAGCAAGACCAGCTGTACCGTAGAGCATTGTACGTTCAGCAATGTTGCCGCCCAAGCGACCGCGAACTGTACCGAACCACTGGATTTTGCCCTTTACGTCGCCTTCGTAAACGCCGTCTTCATCATAAAAGCTAACGCCTTTTTTCATGGTCGAGCCCTGGAAGTCAGCTTCGATACCAGCAACGATCTGGTCGAACTGCCAGTTGTAACCAGCCTGAACACCACCAACAAAGCCACGTGGTTTAACGCTTACGTCTTCTTCTTTCATCTTGCCGAAGCCGTAGCCAGCATTCACACCAACATAGGCACCTTCCCAGCTGAATGTGTTCGCTACAACAACCGGAGCCGGCTCGCTGTATACGATAGCATCAGCAGCCATTGCAGTACCGGAGAACAGAACAGCTGCAGAGGCAGCGAGGATAACTTTATTGAACATGATGTACCTCATTTAATTTTTGCTTGCCCTTGTTGTACATCAATTAGTGAAAAATGATGTAACCATTATGCAACACATTAACTCCGTATAATATATGGTTACCTTTTTATTAAAATACATAATTTAGCAAAGTGATAAATATTTAAGAAAAAACAAAATATCAACTTGTAAACAAGTAGTTAACAACATGTTTGCTTATGTGCATCTTTAAGAGCACACAAAATCGTGAGCAAAATTTTCTTTAGTACCATACGCAGGAAAGCCATAGTTCATGTTAAGCTCCTCCTGTAATATATTCCTGCCATTCGGAATATTCAGGAGCTTTGCATGTTGTCATGGGTACCACGCCGCCGCGCCTCTCATAATACCTCCACCTCTGCGGCTCCTGAACCGGCGATGCCCGCCCCTATCAAACCGCCGCAACCAATCGCCCTTGCTCTTGGCGGCGGCTCTGCACGAGGCTGGGCTCATATTGGGGTATTACGGGCATTGGATGAGGCCAATATCGGAATCTCAATGATTGCAGGCACATCTATCGGCGCATTGGTTGGCGGCTGCTATCTTGCAGGCAAGCTCGACGAGCTGGAAGAATTCGCACGATCACTCACGCGCAGACGCCTCTTTGGTCTTATGGACTTTACCCTGCGCGGTAACGGCCTATTCGGGGGTATGAAGCTTGACCATAAATTGCATCAGCATCTTGATGGCCTAACGATCGATGACCTGCCCTGCCCTTATGTTGCAGTAGCCACCGAATTGCGCACCGGCCATGAGATCTGGATCTCTACCGGCTCATTGATTATGGCGATGCGCGCGTCTTATGCCTTGCCGGGCGTTTTTGAACCAATTCGCTTTGATCGCCGCCTACTGGTTGATGGTGCACTTGTTAATCCGGTACCGGTTTCAGTTTGCCGTAGCTATGAGCAACAGCTCGTTCTGGCGGTTAATCTCAATTATGATCAGTTTGGCCGAGCCGCAGTGGTAAAATATGCCCGCCCCTCACAAACGAACCCGCTACACACCGGAGCGGATGATGCCCTGTCGACGACCACAGATTATAATATCAGTCAGGAATCGCGCCTGGGGATTACCGGTGTAATGATGGATGCCTTTAACATTATACAAGACAGAATTTCCCGCACACGCATGGCAGGCGACCCGCCAGACTTTGTTTTAATGCCGAGCATTGGCCACATTGGCTTAACCGAGTTTCATCGTGCGGCTGAAACAATAGAAATTGGCTATCAGGAAACGCTCAAACAGCTGGAAAACATCGAGCGGCTGCAGAGAACTGCTTTTTAGTGATCAGAATCGCCTTCGGATGCGAATCTCATTGATGAATCAACGGAAAGTAGAGCCAATTCTACCCTCCAAAACATCACAGAAGCGAAAACAATAGTCAGCAGCTTCTTAAAACTGATTTTGAAAGCCCTGTTTTGGTGGATAATCCGGGCTCCTGTGGGTTATTTTTAAAAAAATGCAATGAATCGAATAATTTGGCTTGTCACCCTGATAGTGATTTGCTAAATCGCGGTCACCGAAGCAATTCGGTTTCTACCACACAGTGCGGTCGTGGCGGAATTGGTAGACGCGCAGCGTTGAGGTCGCTGTGGGGCAACCCGTGGAAGTTCGAGTCTTCTCGACCGCACCATTCACTTTCCAAGTGATTGAATTTGTTGACTTTACCCTCAAGTTTTTGTTTGTCGGTGCGACACTAAATGTTACATTCGTCATGACAAAATACTACAAAAAGCCCTGCCCTAATCGGCGGGGCTTTTGTCGTTTAGGCTACTCGCCAATCTCTGGCGCGCTTGCTTCGGCCTCTATATGGACTCGCCGCTTAAAACCTGTTTTTGGATAAAGATTCTACTATTAACTTCACTCTTTTACGGAACGTTTAAAGAGCAAGAGTCGCAGGATCACGAACAAAATATTATTTACGCATAAGATGCGCCACGGATTTGTTGTGCCATGCGTAAGCCAGAGACGATTGAAAGACTGTATTTAGACTTTGACGGCCTCTTCGCAAGCCTATAGCAGCAATGCGATAGACATCTTACGATGCAGAGAATGCGGGATCGAGAAGCAAACAAGTTGGGCGTATTTCATGGAAAAACTGATCCACAAGGTGACTATTATATTTACCGAGAGTCTAGTTCCATTTGTGGCATCTGCCAATGATGAATGGTGAGCAAAAACACCGGGCATCAAAGGGTATGTTCGAACATTACTGTCTGAATCTAGATTGTAAGCATGGGACATGTACAGCTTCAAGAGGCGATACGGGCAACTACTCTTCTACTGTGAATATAAAGAGGATGCTGAAAAGGAGGTATATTGATAAAGATGCCATAATTAGATCGTACTAACCCAGCTCAATAATATTAAACGCATTAGATTTCGAGATATTTAGACTAATGTTCCCTCACCATCTCCCCTCGCAAAAAAACGAGCTAGATGATATACTGTATCAGTACCCCACCACATTGCGAGAGCAAGTGTTAGCGTCTCCGCAGGTACCGGGGGTCTATACGCTCCATGGAAACATGAACCGCTATCCGCTCTATATCGGCAAAAGCATAAATATTAGGGCGCGTCTGCTCTCGCATTTGCGGACTCCCAAAGAAGCGCGGCTACTAAAGCAAACATCTCATATCAGCTACATCCCTACAGCAGGTGAAATAAGTGCGCTACTTCTTGAAGCGCAGATGATAAAGCAACAGCAACCGCTGTATAATCGACGCCTGCGTAAAACAAAAGATACATGCTCCTTCGTATTGAATGAAACAGGCGTGCGTATCCTATACACAGACGAGATCTCCAAAGAGCCGTTTGATAATATCTACGGCTTATTTAAGAACCAATACTCCGCCAGAGAACGGCTGCGCCAGTTAGCTGATGAATATAGGCTATGCCTTAGCGTAATGGGCTTCGAGCCTCAGACAAAAGGCAAAGGCTGCTTTAGATCAGCCATTAATAAATGTGCTGGTGCATGTTGCGGCCAAGAAGATATGGCACAACATAATCTACGTCTACATACAGCTCTATATGAATACAAAATTACTGCATGGCCCTATGCTGGAGCCATTGCCTTAAAGGAAAGTTTTGGCCGTTTAAAACAATTTCATGTCCTATTTAACTGGCGATATCATGGCAGCTACAAGTCAGAGCGCGGGTTGAAAAATTACACCTTAAACCCAGACACTCTTTTCGATGCTGATATGTATCGGATATTAGCAAAGCCGATTTTACTCGGTACGGCTGAAGTTATCGAACTCGATTAAATGCGTCCTAATACTTAGTGAAATAACTGCCCCCACTTCGTATGGTTAATTTACAAACAAAAGCCGTACTGAAAGGCAGGGCTTTTGTCGTTTATTCGGCTTCTCTCGCATTTACCGCTCCGCAAAATAAAAGTTCTTGTTTAGGTCATACACTCTGCTAGAGCATTTCACTATCAAGTTGAATCAGCTTGATAGGTATGACAATGCGATAAATCTAAAATCTAGAGCGAGCACTGCGATCCAATCTGAGCGTTACCCGCTCTAGCGGCGTCTTCCCCGCAAAGCGATAACAGGCCTTAAAGGTATCGCCCAGAGCAAACGACATGCCCATATGTTCAATCATGTCATTTAACTCTATGGCTTGTTGCGGCAGCTCATAATAGCTGGCCGAGCCACCGCCGGATGTTTGAGCTGGGAATATATCGGTAGTGCACCGGGCTGCTCTACCTCGCCATCAACTTTCCCGAACATCATGGCCTGTCTCCTCGCTAATGTTACCAATTAAATCCGGCCTAAAGCCGAACCAATGTGTATTGTTATCAATGTAAACGACCGGCAGAGATTGATAACCCCATGAATGAACATGGCTCTAATAGCTGGTGAACCGGACTTGCAACAATTTTGAACCGCCTACGCCTTAACTCCAGTATCCCTTCAAACGCTAGTGGACTTATACCGCTTTGATTTGCATAGCATCTACGAGCAATGGAGAGCTTAATCGAAATAGAGCGCGCCCTCCTATTACCAAACATTATTGTATTTCCAAGCAATCTGAGATTTGGCGCATCGACAAATTGTGCACGCACTTAGGAGATGCGTTAACGACATGCAGAAAACACGGGGCTTTAGATTATGTTTTCTCTAACTGCAAAATGTCAGAACTAGGGCCGTTGGCGTGGCGGACGGATTGCCATTGCGGTTCTTGCGTGTATTTGAAAATTTAAACCACTAAGACTTAGGCATTAAAGTGGATTTTCTTTATCAAAAGAGCGGATCATTTTGAGTGTGACCAGATCATCGAGTCGGCGGCAAGCCAGCAACATTATAGTTGATAATGATCAGATGAATTCACCAGCAAACCTTCAAAATAGCATGAAACAACTAGCAAATAAATACGGGGCTTTAATTGGAATTGATTGTTATATAAGACAAACTAATTTAATAGTACCTGATTCAAAAGTCACATCAATATTATTCCAACATATATACTATATATCGCAGGAATACGATTATTCCACATGACGAATACTAACGATAAGATACGCCCTTAAACAGATCTTGCCAATATGTACTAGCCTTCACCGCTAGCAAGTATAGGAACACACTCTACAACGGAAAATATAATGCATTTCAAAAAAACCATATTGAGCGTGACCTGCCTGATTATATCTACTGGTTTAACATCAACCTCTCATGCAACAGATGTAACTGGTTCATTACGAGCCAAGCTTGCTATTGGAGAGGCTTGCATATTACATGATGGAGCGGTTCTGGATTTTGGGCACACTGATGATCTAAGTAAAGACATTACTGCGGAAACGCCCATTCTTGATGGCATCATAGTGCGATGTAACAAAGGTATTGCTTTCAAAGTGGGTCTTGATAACGGTACCAATCCTACAGGTGGGGACGCTCCGTTCCAACGGCAGATGACGAATGGAAATACCAAACTACCATACGGCCTTTACCAAGATGCTGAACGTACTAAGCCATGGCCTGATGTTGACGACGATAATGTGCCCCAGGGTATAGGCACGAGTTTCCTTCAGGAGTTTTCTGTTTTCGGCACCCTTCCAAAGATGGATACGACGCCTTCCTCTGGTGATTATACCGACACTGTAAAGGTAACGCTCCGGTTCTAGGGCGGGTAACCAACAGGTTGGAACGCAGCTTTCGATTTTAACTTTTCGCATTGTCATACTTATCAGTTTGATAGTGAAACTCTCTAGAACACCTCGTCTTTTCCTGAAGCTGTTCTAGCTAACCTTCCAGAGATATTGAATAAGTACCACCATCTTCTGGTTACTAAGCGGTGTTTATCTGCAACAATATCTTTTTTATGCAAAATCTGAGGCAGCGCAAAGAAAGAAATGGCAACTAAATGCGAGAGAAACCTTGGTATTGATTACGGCGCAAGCTAAAATAATTTAATATTAAATGATTCAACATTTATAACAATATTATCACAGCACACACATATATATCAGAAACATAGATATATTATGTATCTATATATAACTGCCTCTTCATATGTTTTAAAATATCATTATTCAAATAAACTAAACATTTACAATAAAATTTAACGCAGAACATTATCAAGGTGACAATACCAAGCACACTATAAAGGAATAACATAATGTATGCCAAAAAAACCATATTAAGCGTAACCTGCCTGATGATGTCTGCCGGTTTAATATCTACATCTCATGCAACAGATGCAACTGGTTCATTGAAGGCCAAGCTTGGTATTGGAGCGGCTTGCACATTAACAAGCGGCAATGGTTCCGTTCTGGATTTTGGAAATGTGGCTGATCTGAGTAAACTCGTTAATGCCGAAACAGCTACTGGGTCTGGTATCAAAGTCAAGTGCAGTAATGGCACTCCCTATAAAATAGGTTTTGATGGTGGCCTCAATGGGGAGCCTGCTCCTTATGGGTACAAACGGAATATGATCGGCCCATCTTCTACCTTGATACTTTATGCCCTTTACCAAGATGCTCGACGTCAGGAGCAATGGCCAGGCATTGATCACAAGAATGTGGTCAAAGGCACAGGTGATGGTACCGAGCAGGAATTCCCTGTCTACGGCACCCTTCCAACGGGCACGGCGGCTCCTTCAGGCAACTATGCCGATACTGTAACAGTAACGCTCCGCTTCTAGAGCATTTCACTATCAAGTTGAATCAAGTTTATAGGTATGACAATGCGATAAATCTAGAATCTTGAGCGATTGCTGCGATCCAACCTGAACGTTAGCCGCTCTAGAACACCTCGTCTTTTCCTGAAGCTGCTCCAGCTAACCTTCCAAAGATATTGATAAGTACCACCATCTGTTGTTTGCAAGCGGTGTTTATCCGCAGTAATATTTTTTTGATGCAAAATCTGAGGCAGTGCAAAGAAAGAAATGGCAACTAAATGCGAGAGAAATCTTGGTATTGATTACTACGCCAGATAAAATAATTTAATATTAAATGATTCAACATTTATAACAATATTATCACAATACACACATATATATCAAAAACATAAATATATTATGTAATCTATATATAACTGCCTCTTCATATATTTTTTAAAATATTGCTCTTCAAAGAAACTAAACATTTACAATAAACTTTAACGCCCAACATTATCAAGGCGACAATATCAAACACGCCATAAAGGAATAACATAATGTATGCCAAAAAAACCATTTTAAGCGCAACCTGGCTGATGATGTCTGCTGGTTTAATATCTACCTCTCATGCAACGGATGCAACTGGTTCATTGAAGGCCAAGCTTAGTATTGGAGCGGCTTGCACATTAACAAGCGGCAATGGTTCCGCTCTGGATTTTGGAAATGTGGCTGATCTGAGTAAACCCGTTAATGCCGAAACTCCCGCTGGATCTGGCATCAAAGTCAAATGCAGTGATGGCATTGCCTATAAAATAGGCCTTGATGGCGGCGCCCATGGGCAGAAATACCCCTTAGGTATCCAGCGTGGGATGCTTGCTCCAGATGGTACTCAATTGATTTTTTACAACCTCTACAGAGATGCTGATCATAAAGAGCCATGGTTTGATCTTGACAACAAAAATATATTTAACGGTACGGGTGATGGTACCGAGCAAGAAATTCCCGTCTATGGCGTCATACCGAAGTCAGATGCACCTCCTTCAGGCAACTATTCCGATACCGTAAAGGTAACACTCCGCTTCTAGAGCATTTCACTATCAAGTTGAATCAACTTTATAGGTATGACAATGCGATAAATCTAGAATCTAGAGCGATTGCTGCGATCCAACCTGAACGTTAGCCGCTCTAGAACACTTCTTCATTCCCTGAAGCTGTCCTAGCTAACCTTCCAGAGATATTGAATAAATACCACCATTAGTTGGTTGCCAAGCGGCATTTATCCGCAGCAATATCTTTTTGCTGCAAAATCTGAGGCAGTGCAAAGAAAGAAATGGCAACTAAATGCGAGAGAAATCTTGGTATTGATTACGGCGCCAGATAAAATAATTTAATATCATCTGATTCAACATGGATAAAAATATTATCACAATACACACATATATATCATACCTATATACAATTACCTCTTTATATAAGGGTTTTAAAATATTGCTATTTAAATAAAATAAACAATTACCATAAACTTTATAGCGTCAAAATTATCAAGGTAACAATATTAATCTCGCCATAAAGGAATAACATAATGTACGCCAAAAAAACCATATTAAGTGTAACCTGCCTGATGATGTCTGCCGGTTTAATATCTACATCTCATGCAGCAACAGATGTAACTGGTTCATTGAAGGCCAAACTTACTATTGGAGCGGCTTGCACATTAACAAGCGGTAATGGTTCCGTTCTGGATTTTGGAAGCGTGACTGATCTGAGTTCAGACGTGAATGCAGAAACTCCCGCTGGATCTGGTATCAAAGTCAAATGCAGTGATGGCATAGCCTATGAAATAGGCCTTAATTTAGGTCTCCATGGGCATGAGTTACCCCCTCCCTATGAGATGCAGCGGGCGATGGCGCTTACACCTATCGTTGATATTCTTTACTACTCCCTTTACAGAGATGCTGAGCATCAAGAGCCATGGTATGACCTTGACTCCAAAAGCACATTTAACGGTACAGGTGACGGTACCGAGCAAGAAATTCCTATCTATGGCGTCATACCGAAGACAGATACCCCCTCTTCAGGCAACTATTCCGATACCGTAAAGGTAACGCTCCGCTTCTAGAGCACCTTATGGAAATATACATAGACAATATTACTGGTTGCTGTCGGGATATTGTATATTATTGTATTAAGTAGCACCCCTACCTAATAACGCGAAATCATTCACTGCCTTGCTGGGTCAGCAATAAGCACAGCCATCTGGCTGGCTATTTGCGAACTATAAACGGGATTTACCCGAAGCCAATATTTTTTCATGCAATATCACAACACCAACAATGAAACAGCTAGCAACTAAATGTGGGATTAATATTGGTATTGATTATCTTACAAGACAAACTAATTTAATATTAAACGATTCACTAAATAACAATAATACCTCTATGTATACATATTATAACTTGCAACAATATACAATATATATGTTTAATTTCTGATTCAGATTATATATTTATAAATATTATCACCAAATCAAATAAAGCAACTTAAACTAAAATTGAAACTCCAATACTGTAAAAGCTCTAAAATTGGCTTGATACAAGAGATTGTTCTCTTAGCTTGGCTGTTTTTACTCTCTTATCTGAATTGGCTTTGTGTATCTGCGGATTCTTTGTTGCAAATATGTACTGGCCTCACCAGCCCGAAAGGGAAGACTGCAATATCAAACATAGAAACGCACTCTATAAAGGAAAAATATAATGTATGCTAAAAAAACCATATTAAGCGTAACCTGCCTCATGATGTCTGCCGGTTTAATGTCGGCCTCTCATGCAACGGACGCGACCGGTTCGTTAGCGGTCAAGGTTACCATTGGAGCGGCTTGCCAATTAACGAGCGGCGATGGTTCCGTTCTGGACTTTGGACGCGCAGATGATCTGAGTAAAGACCTTAATGCCCAAACGGCCGCTGGTTCTGGCATCAAAGTCAAATGCAGCAGTGGTACTGCTTACACGCTAGGCCTTGATAACGGTACCAATCCGACAGGTGGCAGCGCTCCGTTCCAACGACAGATGGTTAGCGGAGATGCCAAGGTACCATATGGCCTTTACCAGGATGCTGATCGTAAAGTTCCATGGCCTGATATTGACGACAAAACTGCATTGAAAAATACAGGCAATGGTACCGAGCAGGAAATGGCTGTCTATGGCACTGTTCCAAAGATGGATAAGACGCCCGCTTCTGGCGACTATGCCGATACAGTAAAAGTAACGCTCCGTTTTTAACGGCGTTACGGCTTCCTCTTAAACTAGCCTAGCTCCCCTCCCGGAAAGATATATATATATATGCTCAGAGTTTCCGTATTAGCGGCTGCTGTCTACGGGGTGGTGTGTGTGAGTAGCGCTCAGGCGGCATCTTTACAGGTGTCGCCAATTTCCCTTGATCTCACAGCGCCAGCCCGCACATCATCCGTGACGCTTAGCAACAAATCCAATGGCTCAACCAATATTCAAATCCGCGCTTTTAAATGGACGCAAATTGCCGGCATCGACCAGCTGGCTCCGGCCAATGAGGTCATTGTCAGTCCGCCCGCCGCAACGCTGCCGCCGGGTAAATCTTACACTATCCGCGTAGCACACTTAAATACGCCGGCCCAGAAAAGCGAAGAAAGCTACCGGCTACTGATTGATGAACTGCCGGAAGTCAATGTCCGTCGCCGCGCCTCGTCGGTTAGCTTTACTACGCAATATTCCATTCCGGTGTTTTTCAACGTCCCCTCTGCGAGCGCCAATCTGCATTGGAAGGTGCTCCGTAAAGGAAAAAACCTGGAAGTGGAAGTAACCAATACCGGTAATCGTCATGCTAAAATTGTCAATCTGAGTGTGGCAACGCCTAGCAAGCATGTCAATTTTGGTGCGGGACTTAATGGCTACGTGCTGCCAGGCAGCACAAATAGTTGGACCACCAATGCAGGCTCCATTCAGACGAACAGCCATGTGACCATCACGAGCAAAGGAGACGATTATGACGTTAACCAGGCAGCCGTGGTCTCAGGCGGCTGAATTGGCCCTGATCTTCTGGTGCCTGCTATTAGCAGACACCAGGGTTTCAGCGGCTGAAGAAATAGCAAGCGCCAGCCAGTCAGTTCAAGCGCTTGTACTGGGTCAAACACTGATGCTAGGGGTCGTTATCAACGATCAGCCGACAAACGCGATGGCCGCCTTCAAGGCTTTACCCAACGGTAAATTTGCAGCCACTCCAGGTGATTTGGAAACTGCCGGTATTAAAGCAAAGTCCGGAAAGATTGGCGCTGATGGTTTGATTAATCTCGATTCACTAACCGGCGTCACATGGCGCTATGATGAAGCCGGGCAGCTCATATTCTTTACCGCACCTGATTCCGCTCGTATACCGAATTACATTGATATTGGCTCAACCGGAAAACCGATCGATTTTTCCAATGTTCGCTCAAATTTAGGCTTTCTTCTTAATTACACTCTTTATGGTGCTTCTGGCTGGGGTGGCGGCTCCCATAGGGCTTTTAGCGGTAGCTTCGATGCCCGGCTTTTGTCCCCCTTCGGTGTCACTTCAACCTCTGCGCTTGGTAAGTTTGACGCATGGGTGGACAAAACAAATGACTTCAGCAATAGGTTAACCCGCCTTGATAGTGCATGGCGCTATACAGACCCTAACAGAGCTCTGGTCTATCAGGCAGGTGACAGCGTTTCCGGCAGTCTTCCCTGGAGTTCATCCTGGCGGTTCGGCGGCATTCAATTCAAGCGCAATTTCGCTATTCGCCCCGACCTTATAACCTCTCCGGTTCCTAACCTGTCCGGCAGCGCCTCCCTACCCTCAACTCTTGATCTTTATTTGAATAATATCAAAACCTTCTCAGGAAACATCCCTGCCGGCCCGTTCGACCTTCGCGGCATTCCCTTTCTCTATGGTAACGGGGATGCGAGCATTGTGATGCGTGATGCGCTTGGCCGGGAAATCCGCACCAATCACGCTTATTATTATGGACCCAATATGGTGGGTAAAGGTATTTTCGATTTCTCGACAGAGCTGGGCTTTCCTCGTCTTGATTATGGTGACCGCTCTTTTGAGTATGATCAAAATCTCGCAGGGTCATTGAGCATGCGCTACGGTCTGACAGACTGGCTAACCACGGAGGGGCACTTTGAAGCCACACGAGGGCTACTCAATGGCGGTGCCGGCTTCATCACCAGCCTGGGGTCTTTTGCATCACTCAGCGCTGCATTAGCTGCCAGTCGTTTCGACAACCGTTTCAGCGGCGCGGAAAATATTGAGAGTGGCGGCAAAGTAACGGTGAGCTTTGAAACGGGTTACAAAGGTTACACGCTCAATCTTAGCACAAGTCGTAGTTTTGGTGAATATAATGATATTGGTCTGGTTGTTGACCGCCTGCATGGCGAAACCGCACCTGTATCAGCTCGTGCCCGCAGCATTGATAGTGTGGGCGTTTCTCTTCCTCTCTTTTTTGATCCGTCTTCGCTCGGCGTTAATTACTCCCGAGTTCGTGGCGCAGATGAAGATGATAATGCCAACCTTTTGAATGTTTCATGGTCAAGAAGAATTTTCAAAAAGGCTTCTGTTTATGCGACTGCTTACACCGATCTCGATAAGCGAAATAATTATGGGGTTTTTGCCGGCTTTAGCATTCCGATTGGCGACAATATGAATGCTTCGATCAGTGCTGATAATAATGGCGTCAGCACATCTTTAACAAAATCCGCACAACTTGGCGTAGATCCGCTTTCTTGGTCATTACAGGACCGGGAAAATGTAAAAGGCAGAGGCACTCGCTCAGCTAGCGCTGACTATCGCTCATCTTTCGGTGAGTTTTCCGGTTCAGTTGATCAGTCCGGTGATATGGGGCGTATCACTGCCACCGCAGATGGTGCTCTTGTCATTGCAGGCGGAGGTATATTTTTTGTTAATCAGGTGAGTGATGCCTTTGCTATAGTCAAGGGCGGTGGCCCGAATACGCAAGTGTCAATCAATGGCCGTCATGTCACCAATACAAATAGCAGTGGTCGTGCGTTCGTTCCGGATTTGAACGCCTATCAAAACAATTCCGTTTCTATTGATCCTACGAATTTACCATTTGATTTCCAGTCGGACAGCACCCAGGCGACTGTTGTTCCGGCTGATCGCTCAGGTGTTGTTATTGATTTTGGAACAAAAAGGATAAGTGCTGCAACTATCATATTAGTAAATGCAGAAGGCAAGCCTTTGCCTGTGGGGGCGGAAGTCTTGCGTGAGGGTGTCAATCAACCTGCGGTCATGGGGTATGACGGACGGGTATGGCTCACAGACCTGTCACCCAAAAATAACTTGACCGTTACGCTGCCGGAAGGGCTTGGCACATGCCATGCCAGTTTCGATTACAAACCTGTGACCGGTACCACGCCGGAGATTGGCGGAGTGTTGTGTCAATGAAACGGAGAATGCCCATGCAATTACCAAACTTGCTTCGTAGTGGTCGGCACCGTAGCATTCAGAACACCTCAATGATCTTTGCGCCTTTCGGTATGGTGGGCTTAATAGTATCAGGTGTCCTGTTATCACAATCTGCCCCGGCTGCGGCTGGTGGCGGGGTTTGCAACCTCAAGAGCATTGGTAATTTCGGCAATACTGTGGTTGATATACTGGCCAATGTTAACGCATCAGCCACAAGTCAGGTGGAATATAATTGTAATTCGCCTTCAAAATTCAACAGCATACAGTTTTGCACCTACATCCAAGCTGCCGATTCCACTCAAGGAAGCGCAATTGGAAACAATACCTTCTATCAAGCGCGCGATAACAACGCCCAGCTAGCTTGGCAAATGACACTGCCAGAAGGTGGAAATACACCTATTGAAAATTTTGTCGGTTCAAAATCAACGGTAGGCTGGACACATTACACCAATGGATCTTCATCCAATCAGAATACTATTGCATCTCAACAATTGACCTTACGTTATCTTGACCGGCAGCATCAAGATCGTGTTCAATCAGGTGTTTACAACAGTGCTTATCAATTGATTACGCAGTACAAATTCAATGATAACGCACAATCATCATCATGTGCTTCAGGCATTGCCAGTCCGGACGGAACAATAATCAGCGATTTTATGGTAACCGCGACCGTAACCAAGAACTGCGTAATGGAAAATTTTCAGGACATTGATTTCGGAAGCCAAGACAGTATTGAAATTGCATCCAATAATACTGGCCAGCACCGCGCCTATGGAAATATTGGCATCCGCTGCACCTACAACACTCCCTACAATATCAGCATAAGCAAAGGTAATAATTTTAAAGACGGGATTGCACAGTTGAAAAACGGTAAAAACCACCTCCCCTACCAGTTGTTCCAGGCAGGATGTAAAACACCGTGGGATGATAAAAATACTCTCTCAGGGAATGGTAAAGCCGTTAACATTGTCGATAATCATCAGGTCTGCGCTGAAATCATTACACCACTCTCAATAGCCCCTGCACCCGGAACATATAATGACGTTGTTACCGTGACTGCAACTTTCTAACAATGCGAAGTAATTAACAAACACTTATATTACAATAGTTTTGCGCCACAGCTATAATAACATCATGTTACTCCTATGGCGCAAACAATGAATTTTATATAATTAATACGGATTATATTACTAAGAACTCACCCTAAAAGGGGCTATTTTCCACCGCACGTAACCTTCTAAAAGCGTCATGTGAATTGCTGTTTATGTGAGCGGTTTTAATTACATCCAACGTGGCAGATGCCTGCATTAAAATATCAATGGATGCCGTGAGCGTTATTTCACTAACATCGCTATCAAAAAATTATTGCCCCTCAAGCAAGAAGCCATATATTTGCATGAATTGCTGGCCCACCCCTCAGGTCACACGAGCGATCAAAGACTTGATTTATTTATATCCTCGGGAGACTTACTATAGAGAGTAACGCTCAGGTTAGATCGCAAGCGCTACTCTAGTTTCGTCCCTATCAAGTTAATCTAGATTGATAGGGAAATACTCTAGAATTGGAGCGTTACCGTCACCGTATCGGTATACTCGCCAGAGGCAGGTGTATCCCCCCCGCCTTTAATAGTGCCATAAACTGGAATTTCATGCTCCGCACCATCACCTGTACCCTTAAACACATTACCATCGTCAATATCAAGCCATTGAACTTGACGCGCAGCATCCTGATAAAGCTCATATGGTACCAAGATAGAATCCGGACCAGACATCATTCGCTGATGCCCAACATAGACAGTCTCTGTATTGAGACCATCATCAAGACCTAGCTTATAGGCAATACCATTGCCGCACTTGACTTTGATGCCTGAACCAGCAGCCGTTTCTGCATTAACGTCGTCATTCAGATTATCCACACGTCCAAAATCCAGAGCGGAACCATCGCCGCTTGTCAATTGGCAAGCCGCTCCAATAGCAAGCTTAGCCTGTAACGAGCCAGTTGCATCCGTTGCATGAGAGGCCGACATTAAGCCTGCATAGATCATCAGACAGCTCATACCTAATACAGTTTTTATAGCATACAATATAATTGTACTTTATAGAGCGTGTTTCAATATATAAAATTACTAATTTACTACTCAAGCCATCAGAAATTATAAAATAAATAAAAATATCACCTATATTAAAACTAGAAATAATTAATACATCAAATTAAAAAAATAGTATTAAGATCACTTTACAGATCAACATAAAATATTTTCAAATCACTCAACAACACAGCAATTAAATTACAGCACCAAAGACAGACGACTTTAAATTATTTTATATGCCAGATTAATCAACGCCAATATATTGCTCGCATATAGCTATCAATCAATCGAATAGCCCACGCTATTTAATCACTCTTATATTTATTTTTCTTCATGTTCTGTAATTTTCGATAAATGCATTCGCATAGAACCGGGTTGAAAGCCTCTTCGCAACAGCATTGCCGTGGTAGTTTTTCGGCGGCTCTTGCTTTGACTAAGTTTGCGTTACACCAGAGATAAGTATTTTATGATTATAAACTAAGTACCTTACTCATCTCGAACCAATTTTACCCACATTACTAGGCCTCATTACAATAAATAAACAATGATGCACTTTATAAATTTTTTATCAACCATTGGTTTTAAATTAGAGAAAAGCCATTAGGCTAGTGAATTTCACTATGGATTTGATAGATATGACAATGCAAAAAGCTAAAGTCCAGATTGAGCCCTGCGACCCAACCTGATCGTTACCCGCTTTAGAATACACCGCAAAGACTACTCAATTTACCAATATGTTTTTCAGAGCATAAATTATCATTGCAGATTGCTGAAGCGATGCAGGCAGCTCATTTACATACTAAGCTGTATAATCTCTTTAATCGGAACCACCAAAATACATGTGCATATGGCATAATAAGCAAGAAGCCATTACAAGTATGCATTCAGTGTCTACGATTAATGAAAGCATGAACAATGAATCTGTCCCTCTTCAAAAGCCTGTGCAAAGAAGGTAAATTCAAAGAAGCCCTCGCTTTAGCAACCAAAGGCTACGAGGAAGACAGGCTTGCTCCAAGCCGCTTCTCAATAGATAAAAAAAACGGCAACCCGATTTTCTACCGTGGCAACAAGCGTGTAGAACTTAACGTTGCAGGTGAATGGCAAATCTCCAAAAATCCTCACGCATCGTAATATCAGCCTTATGATTCAAGAGATTGCAATCGACTGGCCGAAGCATTAGCGGGCATTTAATACCCCCGCTAATAAGCAGAACCCAAGTCGTGACTTAATCACACCATGAAACAATTCGACCCAAAAGCCAATTGAAACAACAATGATGGCCCTCATAAATGACTTCGTAGGCAAAAGTTCCGCAGTTACAAGCTGTTGCTTTAGCAGATGTTGAAAAAAACGGGACAAACAAGAATGACAATACCAAAAAATATCTCTTCATCATCTATCACCTTAAAACAATTATAAAATATTAAATTTTACTCAACATCAATCACACTATATTGCTATTAATAACCCTGCCTATGATAGCAAAGCAGCCCCGCATCATACGCAGATACGGGGCTAGAGCATTTCGTAGTCCAATGAAATCATTGGTATTTTAGCTGCTCAAATTGATAGCCTGCGCCAGTAATTCGAACGAATGTAATCGTGCTTGATGGTCAAATATCTGCGCTGTAATCATCAGTTCGTCAACCTCCGTGCGGGTAACGAAATCAGCCACTTTTTTCTGCACAGTATCAACACTACCCACTGCGGAACATGCCAGTGCAACGTTAATCATTGGCACAAACCGCGGATCAAGTGTTTCGGCATAATTTGCAACCGGTGGCGGCAACTGCCCCGCATTACCCGTGCGCAAGTTAACAAATGCCTGCTGGATTGAACTGAACAGCAATGTGGCTTCAGCATCACTATCCGCAGCAAACACGTTAAAACCAGCCATAACATAGGGCTTGTCCAGATATCGCGATGGCTCAAAACGATGGCGATAAAGCGCAATCGCTTCTTCCAGATCGCCCGGTGCAAAATGCGACGCAAAAGCATAAGGCAGCCCGAGCATTGCCGCTAACTGCGCACCAAACAAACTTGATCCCAAAATCCATACCGGTACATTAAGTCCGGCTCCGGGATAAGCGCGCACCCGCTGATCAGTGGCCGGCTCGCCAAAATAGCCAAGCAACTCCACCACATCCTGCGGAAATGACTGCGCATCCGAATTCAGATTACGCCTCAAAGCAAATGATGTTGCCTGATCTGTGCCGGGTGCCCGCCCCAGCCCCAGATCAATCCGGTTCGGATAAAGCGAAGCCAATGTGCCAAACTGCTCCGCAATCACGAGTGGTGAATGGTTAGGCAGCATAATGCCCCCTGCACCAACACGAATAGTTTGCGTGGCACCGGCAACATGGCCGATTAAAACAGATGTAGCCGCGCTGGCAATGCCCGGCATATTATGATGCTCGGCCAGCCAATAACGGTTAAAGCCGAGCTTTTCAGCGTGTTGTGCAAGCTCAACCGTATTTTTCATGGCTTGAGCGGCGGTGCTGCCGAGCGTAATCGGCGCAAGATCGAGAACAGAATATTGGGTCATGTATGATATATATAGGCATGACTACAAAATACCAGAGCGGCCTTGAATTTCTTTAAATCAGCACCGCCCTGTTTAGATAAACCTGCCAGCAAAGAGAACTACACAAAAGGCTCATCAAGCGATGCCGCAGGCTCGGTAAACCAACGCGGGCCTTCTGCTGTCATATAGGCGATATCTTCAAGCCGGATACCGCATTCCCCATAAAGACACAGCATCGGCTCAATGGAGAAACACATGCCCACCTCAAGCTTGGTAAGATTGCCTTTAACAATATAAGGCTCTTCATGAATGTCGAGCCCAAGCCCGTGGCCTGTGCGGTGCGGCAACCCCGGAATTTCATATTCAGGACCATAGCCCGCATCTGCCAATAGCTGTCGTGCAGCAAGGTCAACATTTTCACATGTCTCACCGATTTGCGCTGCATTAAAAGCAGCAATCTGTGCTTGTTTTTCAAGCAGCCATAAATCCTGCTGGCGTGCCGTTGGCGTGCCAAAAACATAAGTTCGGGTAATATCAGAGCGGTAGCCGTGCAAGATCGCCCCCATATCAATAAGCACCATATCACCCTTTTTGAGGGTCTGCGGATAAGGCACACCATGGGGATAGGCCGTTGCCTCACCAAACTGGGCAGCTGCAAAGAGCGGCTTAAAACCCATTTTGCTATGGGCTTTATTGATAAATTCACAAACCTCTGTGGTTGTAATGCCCTCATACAAGCCTTGATAGACACTTTTATGAACTGCAAGGCTGGCACTCATCGCCATCTGGATCAGCGCGATTTCATTATCAGACTTAACCTGCCGGCAAGCTACAATCAGTGCCTGCCCGTTAACAATCTGCAATGTACCTGCTGCGACCTTGCTAAAATTATCGGCAAAAATAAACGGTGTTAAAGGATCTATCGCCAATATCGTGCCGGATGCATCGAGCCTGCTAACAATATCGATCACCAAAGCAGCAGAATCTTCATGTTCCTCCCACGTCGCAATCTCACCCTGAACGCGAATCATGGTTTTGATTTTCGGTTCTTCAAAGGCAGGACTGATGTAAATAACGGCGCCGCTTGCGGGTATCAAAGCGCCATGCATGCGCTCGCTCGCACCAAGTGTCAGACCCGTAAAATAGACAAGGCTGGAGGATGTATCGATATAAAGCGCCTTGATACTGCGCTCTTTCAGCAGGCTTTGCAGCTTTGCGATGCGGCCATGAAGCTCTTCAAGACTGATTGGCACCACAGATGACACCACATCATTAAAATCATTCAATGCATCTGCGTAGCTTTTAAAACGCATCCCGCTCATAGCCCTGCCCCTATCTGTTTTTATAACCTGTTACAGGAACAGATTGGTAGCCAATTTCAATACCAAGGTACAGGTATAGAAAAGGGAAATTGCGCAGCAAGCTGAAATGCAACATTCTTCAATCCACATGGTTCTATCAGGTCAATTTGCCATCTGGATTTTTTAAACCGCAATCTCTACCTGATAGTGATCATGACAGAAAACGCACTTGAACAGAATCGTGCCGCACAAACTCCGCTGGCAACCAAACGCAACGACCTTTCCTTTCAGTTCCAGGCAGCTGACGGTTCGCCGCCTGTTGAGTGGCTGATTGCTGACGGCTTGACCACATATCCCGATGCTGAGGCTTTTATGGAAGCGCGCGTGGCCGCTATCCGTGAAGGCACAGCCAATGAGCTGGTATGGCTGGTCGAACACCCTCCGCTCTACACTGCCGGCACCAGTGCCAGACAAGAGGATTTGCTCACTCCCGATCGCTTTCCGGTTTATAAAACCGGCCGCGGCGGTGAGTTTACCTATCATGGTCCGGGGCAGCGTGTTGCCTATGTAATGCTTGATTTGAAGCGCCGCCGCGAAGATATTCGTGCGTTTGTGGCAGCCCTTGAAGAATGGATTATCCGTACGCTCGATCAATTCAACGTTAAAGGCGAGCGCCGCGAGTGCCGTGTGGGTGTATGGGTTACCCGTCCGCAAAAATCACGGCTGCCAGACGGCTCAATGGCGGAAGATAAAATTGCAGCTATTGGCATTCGCCTGCGCCGCTGGGTCACGTTTCACGGCATATCAATCAATGTCGAGCCGGAGCTTGAAAATTTTGGCGGTATCGTTCCTTGCGGTATTGCCGAGCATGGGGTGACCAGTCTGGTCGATCTGGGTTTACCCGTCTCTATGGATGATCTGGATCTGGCAATGAAACAAAGTTTTCGTGAAATTTTTGGTGATGTAAAATAATAGCACCATCAAACAATATATTGTTTTTAAATATAAAAGGCGGCATTAAAGCCGCCTTTTATATGTTTAGGTGAGCACTGTTTTTTCTGCCTGCGCACTGAGCGTACGCTCTCGCAAAAACACATAAATACCGGAGCCGATAATGATTGCAATGCCCAGCCATTTCGACGGACTTGGGAAATCATTGAAGAAAATCAGCCCGACAGTGACCGCCATCACAATTTCCATATATTGAAACGGTGCCAGAATTGACGCAGGTGCCAACTGGAAGGCTTGTACCACCAGCAAGTGTCCGGCAGCAGCAAACACCCCGATCATAATCAGCATAAACCACGGAAATGCCGTATCGGGGAACCCGAGTTGCAGATCAGGGATTGCCGCCACTTCTCCGAAGATCATAACACAGAGGCCGAAAATACTGCCCCCGATACCGGCATAGAGCTGCATAATCAACGGACGTTCACTCATGCCGAATTTGCGGTTCAACACCAGATAAATGGCAAAAAACAGTGCAGAGATCATCGGCAGCACCGATATCCAGCCGAACACTGTCCAGCTTGGCTGGATAACAATAATTGTTCCCAGCAAACCAACCATCACCGCACTGAGACGGCGCCAGCCGACCCGCTCATGCAAAAACACCATCGACAAAACCGTGAGAATTAACGGCTCCACAAAGAACACTGCCAGCGCATCAGCCAGCGGCATATATTTGATGGCAGTGAAAAAACATAAACTTCCCAGCCCCAGCAGACAACCACGCAGCAAATTGCCCCAGAAATGCTCTGTTTTCAGCCCCATACCACGACTGAACAACATAATCGCACCAAGGCTGATCCAACCCTGTACAAAAAACCGCATAAAGCTGATTGTAGCAGGCGAAACATTTTCTTCCATTGCCAGCCATTTGCCGCTCGCATCCATCAGCGGCACAATGAGCATGGCGCAGATCATTGTGATCATTCCGCGTACATGCGGCTGTAACCGTTCCTGCATATTCATTTCCTTGCAGCAAAACCTGCTGATAGTTCTATAAATTTTAAGCGTTTAATTTAATCTCCTTAACATCACGGGCAGCATTATTCTGCAATGACCTGCCTTGAAAGTGGGCGCTTCTCTGTCAAGGATTAAGGCTTATTCTTGTTGGCCGTAACTTTAAGGCCACAGAGCGGCATCACACGTGCGCTCCCGCATCTATGGCGTTGCATCATTTGACAATTCCCCGTCAATTGTTCAAACAGAATAAATTCTGCGGAAAAGTCTGGATTACCGGCACTCACACCAGAACGTAAAGCGAACCTTTGTCGCTTTTATAATTGAAACGTGCAACACTTATATGATTCGAATTCTATAATTCCTGAGTGGCTTTTACTCTGCGTTAAACGGGGTTAACCAAAAGAAAGCCGCACAACAGCATGTTGCCGATTTATGCATTGTGCTGTGAGTCTTTGTTTCTGCCGCATTTTGCAATGCCAAATGACATGATTTGACTGCTTAATGCTTTAGTATTTTATTGAACGAACAGGCCGGCCATTTCACATGGATAATAGCGACGATCTTTTTTCAAATATTCTCAGCAATGCGCGAGGACGTCAGGTCTCACAAGTTGAGCCGTCTGAAAATGCTACCCAAAATACTTCGTCTGCCCCTTCTGTGCCAGTGGAGCCTGTCGCTATGAATAAGCCTGCGCAAGCTCCGGTGGCAGCACCAGACTTAAAACAAACCACTATTCCGGCGGTAGCGCCGCTTAAATCAGTTGCAGCAGATTTGCGGCCGGCGCCGGCAAGTTCTGACGGTAGCGATTATAACGCCTCAGCCATTCGTGTTCTTGAAGGGCTGGAGCCTGTGCGCCTGCGCCCCGGCATGTATATTGGCGGCACTGATGAAAAGGCGATGCATCACCTGTTTGCCGAAGTGATTGACAATGCGATGGATGAGGCCGTAGCCGGCCATGCCAATTACATTGATGTCAGCCTTGATGCAGATGGTTTTCTGACGGTTTCTGATAATGGCCGTGGTATTCCGGTTGAAAATCACCCGCAGGTTCCGGGCAAATCCACGCTTGAAGTGATTATGACCAAGCTTCATGCCGGTGGTAAATTTGATGGTAAAGCCTATGAAACCTCCGGCGGCCTGCATGGCGTGGGTGTTTCGGTGGTCAATGCGCTCTCGGATCTGATGGAAGTTGAAGTGGCACGGGCACGACGCCTGTATCGCCTGCGATTTTCACGCGGTATTCCGCTCGGCGATCTGGAAGAACTGGGCGAAGTGCATAACCGCCGCGGTACACGGGTACGCTTTCACCCTGATCCGGAAATTTTCGGCAAAAATGCTAAATTCGAGCCGGAGCGCCTGTATCGTATGGCACGCTCCAAAGCCTATTTGTTTGGCGGCGTTGAAATTCGCTGGTCGTGCGACCCTTCTCTGCTTGATCCCAAAAAAGCCATACCCGAAAAGGCCGTTTTCCACTTTCCCGGCGGGCTCAAGGATTTTCTTTCTTCATCGCTTGGCAAGGAATTCATGGTCACCAGAGAAATTTTCTCCGGTAAAACTGAAAAACAAGCTGGCCACGGTGCAGTTGAATGGGCTGTGGCGTGGTATGGCGGCGATAGTTTCGTACATTCCTATTGTAACACGATCCCAACGGCTGAAGGCGGCACCCATGAAGCGGGTTTGCGTATTGCACTTACCCGCGGCCTGAAAGCCTATGCGGAGCTGACCAATAATAAACGCGCATCGGTTATCACCACTGATGATGTGATGATATCTGCCGCCGGTATGATGGCGATCTTTATCCGTGAGCCGGAATTTGTTGGCCAGACCAAAGACAAGCTGGCGACAGTTGAAGCGCAGCGTCTTGTTGAAAATGCGATCCGCGATCCGTTTGATCATTGGCTCGCGGCCTCACCGCAGGAAGCCTCAAAACTGCTTGACTGGGTGGTTGACCGCGCTGAAGAGCGTTTGCGTCGCCGACAGGAAAAGGAAACCACACGCAAAACCGCAACGCGCAAACTGCGTTTGCCGGGCAAGCTGGCAGATTGCTCGCAAAACTCTGCTGCGGGTGCAGAATTATTTATCGTTGAGGGTGACTCTGCGGGCGGCTCGGCCAAACAGGCGCGTAACCGTACCAATCAGGCAATTTTACCCCTGCGTGGTAAAATCCTCAACGTGGCCAGCGCAGGCCGCGAAAAACTGACAGCCAATCAGCAGATTGGTGATCTGGTGCAGGCGCTTGGCTGCGGCACACGCAAGAACTTCCGTGAAGAAGATTTGCGCTATGACCGCATCATCATTATGACTGATGCTGACGTTGACGGCGCGCATATTGCCTCCTTGCTGATCACATTCTTCTATCAGGAAATGCCGCAAATGATTACCGGCGGGCATCTTTTTCTGGCTGTCCCCCCGCTCTATCGCTTAAGTCAGGGCGGTAAGGTTGCCTATGCGCGTGATGATGCACATAAAGACGAGCTGATGCGCACAGTGTTTACCGGAAAGGGCAAAGTCGAGCTTGGTCGCTTTAAGGGCCTTGGCGAAATGCGTGCCGAGCAGCTTAAAGAAACCACGATGGATCCTAAAAAACGCACATTGCTGCGTGTGGATCTTGCTGAAGATGAGCATGGCTCCACCAAAAGCACGGTCGATGATCTTATGGGTACTAAACCGGAAGCCCGTTTCCGCTTCATTCAGGAAAATGCTGAATTCGTAAAAGAGCTGGATATTTGACGACAATATTTATTGACCAGATTTATTGGCCGGCATTTGTTTACCGCTGTTGATGACGAGAGCGGTTAACGTTCAGGTTGGATCGCAACACCCGCTCTAGATTTTAGAATTTCGCATGGTCAAATCTATCAAGTTGATTCAACTTGATAGTGAAATGATCTAAGTGCTTTGCAGCCCTTCTCAATCACTGGTTTTTTAAATCTTTTCATAGGATTTTAGTTTAAAAAAGCCGCCTGTTACGGGCGGCTTTTTTTGTTGAATAATTGCTTGTTCCCTGTTTAATATCACAGGCACAAGAGCGTAAAATGCCCTTGGAAGCTTCACGACAAAGGACATATTATTCAAACAGAGTTTTATTTCTCAGAGATGTAAACCTATGGCACCGAATATAAAGATCATATTTGTCATTCTGTTTTTTGGCGCTGCCCTTTGCCTTTTTGCAATCGCTTATCTGAGTGGTTTATTATCTGTATAAACAAGCCCTTTGATCAATAATCATCAAGATCAGGTATGCGTCCAAAAGCGATTTTACCGCCAATATAAGATCCGGGTGCGTTTGAAGGGCCAAGGCTCAGTGCATCCGCTCCGAATTGTTTGCGCACACGGTCAAGCGTATCCGAGACCTGTTCCCAGCGTTGTTGCTGCAGTTTTTGCTCCGGCTCATCAAACAAATCATGACTGGAAACCACTTCTCCTGAAAGATTGTGCAGGTAGATATGCACATTCTTAACCAGCTTAAAATCAGCAGGCCGTAACCTGTTCTGCAGCAGCATCCGCCGGTGCAGCTGTGACAGGCACGCCAGAAAGCAATGATCATCGCGTGATGGCGGAAACACACCTTCAAGCGATACAGTTTCCTGTCCTTTGATCCGCCAGCCATAGACCAGAGCACCGGCGCGATAATGTTCTTTGCGTAATCGCCGTGAAGCACTCATACATAACAGACGCGCGCATTGCAGGATTTTATCCGGTTGGCGCCAATCGCGTGGTAAGACGCGCCCGTGGCCAAACATCCTGCGCTTCGTCTCTTGCTTTTCAATCGCATAGCCTTGTAATCCGGCGATAAACCGCTCCCCCTCCACACTGCCCCAGATGGCACGACCCTGTTTGGGGCTGATCTGCCAGAGTTGTTCCACGGTAGTAATACCGGAACGGTTCAGCCGTGCCTCAACACCCGCTGCAATCCCCGGCAAATCGCGTAAACCGAGCTTTAAAAAGCGGTGCGGAATATCTTCCGGCCGCACAACCACCAGGCCGTCAGGCTTGTCAATTTCAGCGGCAATTTTTGCCAGCAATTCATTTGGCGCCACACCGATCGAGCAGGTCAGCACCGGGCCAAAACGCTCGCACAACACACCTTTAATCGCTAAAGCCAAATTGGCCGCCTGACGCGATTCTGAGGGCAATAACCGGCACACCAATTCGTCAATCGAGCGCACATCACCGATTGGCACCACAGTGTCGATGGCATCAAGAATTTTATGATGCAATTTCACATATTCGTCTGGCCGCGCTTCCACAATAATGATCTGTGGACAGCGTTCGCGCGCCTCGCGCACCGGAGTTCCGGTTTTCAAACCCAGCCTCTTGCCCTCTCTGCTGACAGCAATCAGCGAGGTAAACTCACTGGCATGCGGTACCACACCAACGGGCTTCCCCTGAAGCGCAGGGTTCATCTGCTGTTCGGCACTGGCAAAAAAACTGTCAAAATCGAGGTAGAGCCGTTCTGGCAGATCAGGTTTACGCATGATAATTTATTCCGCATTACTCGCAGAACAAAATAAGAACATTGCGCGGATTTAGCAAGCTGTATTACAGTTTTGCACGCATTTTAACTTTTTCCACAACCCGTGCCAGACTATCCGACCATTCATCAAAGTGCTCGGTGATCGTAAACCCGCATTTTTCATAGAGCCGGATAGCTGGCAGATTACGTGCATGGGTGCCAATTTCAGCACGATCATAACCAAGTAACACGATCTGAACGAGCAGACTGTCGATCAGCCTTGTGCCAATGCCCTGCCCCTGAAAATCAGGATCAACCCAGATATCGGAAATGTAATTTTCATTACTGTCGCGAGCGCCCCAGCCGCAAAGCGTGCCATGATTTTCAACCACCAGAATTTGGCTGATATGCTCTTGGGCAAATTGCAAAAAAGCCAGTTCAGCGCGTTCACGCTGACCCGGCTTTTCTGTTTCATGGCGCTGGATATAAGACGCCCAAGCGCTGCTGCCAATACGAGCAATCATCGCCACATCGGCTAATATTGCCTGCCGCAGCAGCATTGGCAGATTACCACCAGCGTTTAGCGTTGAAATGTCCTGCAGCCTGCTCAATCACATGAGCGGCCTGAAACAAAGCTTCTTCTTCAAACGGACGGCCAATCAACTGCAAACCGAGCGGCAAACCATTTTCTGAGAGCCCGGCAGGCACTGCAATGCCCGGCAATCCAGCCATATTGACCGGAACCGTAAACACATCATTGAGATACATTTTCACCGGATCAGCCGCCAGCTCTTTATCACCGAGCTTGAATGCAGCTGAAGGCGTTGCAGGCGTCAGAATAGCATCCACACCAGCAGCAAACACATCTTCAAAGTCTTTTTTGATCAATGTGCGAATTTTCTGCGCTTTAACATAATAAGCATCGTAATAACCGGCGGAAAGCACATAAGTACCGATCATGATACGGCGCTTCACTTCCATACCGAAACCGGCTGCACGGGTATTTTCGTACATTTCAATAATGTCTTTGCCCGGCACACGCAGACCATAACGCACACCGTCATAGCGCGCGAGATTGGAGGAGGCTTCCGCTGGAGCAACAATATAATAAACGGCCAGCGCCTGATCGGTATGCGGCAGCGAGATATCGATGATTTCCGCACCGGCATCTTTCAACCACTGAATACCCTGTGCCCAGAGCTTTTCAATTTCCGCTGGCATACCTTCAACACGGTATTCACGCGGAATACCGATCTTCATGCCCTTAACCGATTTGCCCAGCGCTTTTTCATAATCCGGCACCGGCAGATCAACTGAAGTTGTATCTTTAAGATCAACTGAAGCCATGGATTTCAACATAATCGCCGCATCGCGTACGTCACGGGCAAGTGGCCCCGCCTGATCGAGCGATGATGCAAAAGCAACGGTGCCCCAGCGCGATACGCGGCCATAAGTCGGCTTCATACCCACGGTACCGGTAAAAGCAGCAGGCTGGCGGATGGAACCGCCGGTATCGGTTGCCGTGGCCGCAGCGCAAAGACGCGCAGCAACTGCAGAAGCAGAACCGCCGGACGAGCCGCCCGGCACAATTTTGTCATCCGAACCATTGGCGCGCCAAGGACTGACAACAGGGCCGTAATAAGAGGTTTCATTGGAGGAGCCCATTGCGAACTCATCCATGTTCAACTTGCCGAGCATAACCGCACCGTCAGCCCAGAGATTGGCCGTAACGGTTGATTCATATTCAGGCTTGAAGCCGTCAAGAATATGCGAGCAAGCCTGAGTATGATCGCCTTTGGTCGCAAAAAGGTCTTTCACGCCAAGCGGAATACCTTCCAAAGCACCGGCCTCACCCTTTGCCAAACGCTCATCCGACGCCTTTGCCATGGCGCGGGCTTTGTCTCCGGTCACACTGACATAGGCATTGAGCGCACCATTGGCGGCATCAATGGCACCAAGATAAGCTTCAGTCAGCTCTGTGGCGGTAAACTCTTTGGCCTTCAGCTTGTCGCGCGCCTCGGCAATCGTGAGTGCGGTTAAATCGGTCATAATTCAAATCCTGTTCAGGCTTTTCATCTGCCGCGCCTATCATCTCAAAATACCGGACCAACCAAAAGATCAGTCGGGAGCGAAATATCTCAATAGGAAATGATAACGGGCAATTAGAGGTATCAGGGAAAGGTCAGCCTATTCGATAACCTTGGGCACCATAAAGAAGTTTTCTTCAGTCATCGGCGCATTCGCCACAACTTCCGCAGCGATATTGCCGTCTGAAACCTGATCTTCACGCATGCGCATAGCGGTCGGAATAACCGAGGTCATCGGCTCTACGCCGTCAACATTGACCGTATCCAGCGTTTGCACAAAGCCGAGAATAACATTCAGCTCTCCGGTCATTTTTTCGGCCTGCTCATCGCTGACCGCAATACGGGCAAGATGCGCCACACGCTTAACTGTAGTTAAATCGACGGACATGTCGTTCTCCGATATATGCAAACCGCGGCTTACCACAGCGGCCACGGTTATTTTCTCTTAACCGGCTATAACCCTGCACCCGTTCAAGTGCAATATTTGTCTTGAATTTTCACCCTATGAAATATCAAGACTACCGCCAACATCCAGCACTCTAACCTGCGTATTCGAGCCTTCCATTGCCGCCACAAACTTATCCGCAGTCTGATCCAGCAAGCCGAATGTGCCGAAGTGGCATGGAATAGCAGTTTTGAGTTTGAAATAGCGCTGGCAGGCCAAAGCTGCCACGGCTCCGCCCATTGTAAAACGATCGCCGACCGGTACCAGAGCAATCTCAGGCTGATGCAGCTCATTAATCAGCGCCATATCCGAAAAAATATCGGTATCGCCCATATGATACAGTGTCGGCGCATCTTCAAAATGAAAAACCAGCCCGTTGGCATTACCCAGAGAGTGCGAAATACCGTCTTCGGTCAAGCTAGCGGATGAATGCAGCGCATTCACGAAGGTCACTGAAAACCCCTCATGAAAAACCGTGCCGCCGGTATTGGCCGGATCAAGTTTTTCAACACCGCGATGCCCCAGCCAGTCCGAAAGATCTGCATTGGCAATCACGGTTGCACCACTGGCTTTGGCAATACGAATAACATCGCCGGTATGATCGCCATGACCATGGGTCAAAGCAATATGCGTTACACCTTTAGTAACAGAATCGAAATCCAGTTTTGATCCGCTCGGGCTTTGACTGATAAACGGATCAACCAGAATGATTGCCTGTCCGGTTTCAATACGGAAAGCCGAATGGCCGAGCCAGGTTATTTTCATGATATTTCCCTTTACGAATACAGATAGATGTTAGAAGAGATAAGACGCACAGCACTGCAAATGCAAGACAACACGCCGAAATCTGATTGGAAAACCGAGATATGACTGTCACAACAATTGAACAGCTTGCCACAGATTTGAGCTACGGGCAGCTGGTTGCCGGTCTTGATCTAGGAACCAAAACCATTGGCATTGCCATTTCAGATCTCAGCTATTCCTTTGCGCATCCGCGTCCGGTGTTGAAAAGAACAAAATTCACACAGGATGCACAGGAATTACTGGAACTGCTTAAAAAAGAAAAAGTTGCCGCAGCGGTGATCGGTCTGCCGGTAAATATGGATGGCTCGGAAGGCCCGCGTGTGCAGGCAACCCGGGCCTTTGTGCGCAATATGGAAAAGCTTACCGATATTCCGTTCATTTACTGGGATGAACGGCTTTCAACCGTTGCCGCACAACGGGCATTGATCGGCATGGATGTTTCGCGTGCCAAACGGGCAGAGCGGATCGATTCCGCTGCTGCCTCATTCATTCTTCAGGGCGCTTTAGATCGTCTGCACCGCCTGCAAAGCGATGCCGCACGGGATCAGAGCGACCAGTCTTACTGACCAGAGCATTTCGCTATCAAGTTGAATCAACTTGATAGGTATGACAATGCGATAAATCTAGAATCTAGAGCGAGCACTGCGATCCAACCTGATCGTTACCCGCTCTAACCTTGCGGATAAAGCGCATTAATAATGCCCAAAGCATCATGGCGCGCATCAATCATACCATAGGTTGTGCGCCATTGTCCGCCGAGGCGGGTTTCAATAAACGCATCAGCAATATGATCAGCACCCAGCTCTTTCAGGCAAGCAGCGCTGGCGGCCAGTGCCATCTGCTCGGTGAGCAGGCGTGAGGCGCCCTCATCGGTCATGGTAACCTGCATGGCAGCGCGCAACACATCAACCGTACCCTGCCCGCGGCGGCCAAGCTGCCGGCCGATCCATTCCAGCACATCATCAAACAAGCGTGGCGCACGGTGCAATACACGCACAATGTCGAGCGCCATCACATTGCCGGAGCCTTCCCAAATCGCATTCACCGGTGCTTCGCGATAAATCCGCGCCAATGGGCCTTCCTCAACATAGCCGTTGCCGCCGAGGCATTCCATCGCCTCATACAGTAGCGCCGGTGCAATTTTTGCCACCCAATATTTTACCACAGGGGTCATAACACGGGCAAAGGCTGCTTCCGTGCGGTCATTGGCTGCCATGTCAAACGCCCGCGCCAAACGCATCGACAAAGCGGTTGCCGCCGCCACATCCAGCGACATATCGGCAAGCACACGCTGCATCAGCGGCTGATTAATCAGCGCCACACCGCCAACATGGCGGTAGCGGGCATGGTGCACAGCTTCGCTGAGACCAGCGCGCATCAGACCGCTTGATGCCACAGCACAATCAAGACGGGTCAGTGTCACCATATCAATAATGGTTTTAACACCCTGCCCCGGCTCACCAACCATCTGGCCGAGTGCGTTTTCAAACTCGACTTCAGATGACGCATTGGAGCGGTTGCCGAGCTTGTCTTTCAGGCGTTGCAATCGAAAGCCGTTGCCACTGCCATCAGCCAGCAGACGCGGCACCAGAAAGCATGAAACGCCTTTGGTGTTATCCTGATCACTTTGAGAGCCGGCCTGAGAGCCTGCCTGAGAGTCTGTCTGTGCCAGCACCATAAAGGCATCTGACATCGGCGCTGACATAAACCACTTATGGCCATTCAGGCGATAAACGCCGTTTCCGGCAGAATCGGCACGGGTAATATTGGCGCGCACATCGGTGCCGCCCTGCTTTTCAGTCATCCCCATGCCAAGTGTCAGGCCAGCCTTCTTAACCGGCGGCTTATTGGATGAGTCATATTTGCGGGTCAGAATACGTGGCGCCCATTCATCATAAAGTGCTGATGAGGTCATCAATACCGCAAGCGAGGCGCTGGTCATGGTTAGCGGGCACAGATGACCGCATTCGAGCTGCGCAGTCAGATAAAACCGTGTGGCACGCGCCTGATGACGGCGCCCGGCTTCAGGTGACTGTTGCGGGCTGTTTTCCCAGATCGATGCATGTAAGCCATGTGCAACCGAGCGGCGCATCAAAGCATGATAGGCCGGATGATACTCAACCTGATCAATCCTGTTGCCCTGACGGTCGTGGGTTAACAGGCGTGGCACTTCACTATTTGCCAGCCGCGCCATTTCCTGTGCATCGGCAGAAAGCACAAAACGACCGGTCTGTTCGAGCTCTTTTTGCAAAGGCTCCGGAAAACGCGCCGCGCATTGCAGCAGCAGCGGATCACCAAGATAAGCATTATATTGCGGTAAAGCCTGACCATCATTATTTTTCAGGGCAGAATATGGCGACGCATCCGGCGCATAATTGGTGCGCAAAGGAACCTGATTGGTCACTTCAGAAACGTCCTTAGGAGTGTTAGCCGACATATTCCATCCATTCAGCCGGCGATTTCAAACACCGGTTTTTGTTTTTATCAATGTATAGCGCGAATCCTCAACATCACGCGGATTCATTATTTGCGGCAAAATTATAAATATCCCCTCAATAATGTGCTTTTTTTCACTCACTTATTCGACAATGTTGCAAAAGCCTATATAAGGCCGCAAAACATGTTTCTATGCAATCAGACTTAGGGAATAGCTGTGATGACAGAACAATCTCCCGCGCCTCTTTATCCCCACCGCCATTTGCTGGGTATTAAAGGTCTTTCTCCACTCGATATTATAACTCTGCTTGATCTGGCTGACAGTGAAGTAGCGGTATCGCGCCAACCGGAGAAGAGAAAATCTATTCTCAGCGGCCGTACGCAGATTAATCTGTTTTTTGAAAATTCCACACGCACCCAGTCATCTTTCGAGCTGGCAGGCAAACGCCTTGGCGCTGATGTGATGAATATGTCGGTCGGCAGCTCCTCCGTCAAAAAGGGCGAGACGCTGATTGATACAGCGATGACCCTGAATGCAATGCAGCCCGACATTCTGGTTATCCGCCATGCTTCAGCCGGTGCTGCCGCTTTGCTGGCGCAAAAAGTCGGCTGCTCTGTGGTCAATGCCGGTGACGGTGCCCATGAGCACCCCACACAGGCGCTGCTTGATGCGCTGACCATTCGCCGCGCCAAAGGCAAGGTCGGCCGCCTGATCGTGGCCATCTGTGGTGATGTACTGCATTCGCGCGTTGCCCGCTCTAACATCCTGCTGCTGAATGCACTTGGCGCACGGGTACGGGTGGTTGCACCCTCCACTCTGCTGCCATCCGGCATTGAGCAAATGGGCGTTGAAGTGTTCAGCTCCATGCGTGAAGGCCTGAAAGATGCGGATGTGGTGATGATGCTCCGCCTGCAGCGCGAGCGGATGAGCGGTGCCTTTGTGCCTTCTATTCGCGAATATTTCCATTTCTACGGTCTGGATAAAGAAAAGCTGAAATATGCGAAGCCGGACGCGCTGGTGATGCATCCGGGCCCGATGAACCGCGGCGTGGAAATTGCCTCGGACATTGCTGACGGCCCGCAAAGCGTTATCCAGCAGCAGGTCGAAATGGGTGTGGCGGTACGCATGGCAGTGATGGAAGCCCTGCTCGATCCGCGACGAAATCCTGAAAACTCAGCCACTTTCGGAGCGTGACCATGAGCATTACAGTCTATACCAATGCCCGCATCATCGACCCTTCCCGTAATATTGATGAAAACGGCACGCTCATCGTTGAAAACGGCATCATTATTGCCAGTGGCGCACAAGCCAACGGGCAAGGCATACCGGAAGGTGCGCAAGTCATTGACCTTAACGGTCATCTGCTCATTCCGGGTCTTGTCGACAGCCGCGTCTTTATCGGCGAGCCCGGTACTGAGCACCGTGAAACGATTGCCTCTGCCAGCCATGCAGCCGCAGCCGGCGGCGTTACCTCAATGATTATGATGCCGGATACCGATCCGGTGATCGACAATGTGGCGCTGGTTGGCTTTGTCAAACAAACCGCATTGGCAACTGCAATCGTCAATGTCTATCCGGCTGCTGCTATTACCAAAGGCTTGCAGGGCTGCGATCTGACCGAAATGGGTCTGCTGCGTGAAGCCGGCGCCGTTGCCTTCACTGAAGGGCGCAAATCACTGGCGAATACACTCCTGCTGCGCCGCGCTCTGACCTATGCCAGAGATTTCGACGCTGTGATCGCCCATGAGACGATTGATCCATATCTTGGCAGCGGCGTGATGAATGCCGGTCTTTATGCCAGCTGGCTCGGCTTGTCCGGCAGCCCGCGCGAGGCGGAGGTTATCCCGCTTGAGCGCGATCTGCGACTGGCCGCAATGACACGCGGCAAATATCATGCCGCACAAATCTCCTGTGAAATGTCGGCACAAGCTCTGCGCCGCGCCAAAGATCAGGCCAAAGGTCAGGGCGGCAATGTCAGCGCTGCTGTATCGATCAATCACCTGTCGCTTAATGAGCATGATATTGGTGAATACCGCACATTCTTCCGTCTCTCACCGCCATTGCGCACTGAAGATGATCGTCAGGCGATGATTGAAGCCGTTCGCAACGGCACAATTGATGTGATTGTATCTGCGCATAATCCGCAAGATGTCGACACCAAGCGCCTGCCATTTGCTGATGCAGAAGCCGGTGCAATCGGACTGGAAACATTACTGGGGGCAGCACTGCGCCTTTATCACAATGAATCCTTAAGTCTGATGCGCCTGATTGAGGTACTCTCGACAGCGCCGGCAAAACTCTATGGTCTGGATGCAGGCACATTGAAGATCGGCGCCAAAGCCGATTTTGCAGTGGTTGACCTGTATGAACCATGGGTAGTTAAAACCGATGAATTGCACTCTCTGTCGAAAAACAGTGCTTTTGAAGATGCTAAATTTCAGGGTCGCGTGATCAGAACCGTTGTGAATGGTAAAACTGTTTTCGCATTATAAATGATCGTAAAACATTAAGTTGCGCAGCAATGATGTACAATCTACCTAAGAGATTTGTGCATCATTGTTGTTTCCGACGCAGATTTGTGTCTATTTTCTGATTGTTCATTCTGCGTAATCGCAGATAATATTTTTTGAGGGGATTATATGCTTGAACCACTGATTATAACCGGCAGCGCGGCGGGCATCTTTGCAGCGCTGGTCTTTGGCTATCTGCTTGGTTCAATTCCCTTCGGCCTCGTGCTCACACGCATGGCAGGTCTTGGTGATGTGCGCTCCATCGGCTCCGGTAATATTGGTGCGACCAATGTTCTGCGTACCGGTAATAAAAAAATCGCCGCCGCAACATTGCTCTGCGATATGCTCAAAGGCACCGTTGCAGTGCTGATTGCTGCCTATTTTGGCCGTGACTATGCGCTTGCCGCAGGATTTGGCGCATTTCTCGGTCATTTATTTCCGCTCTGGCTTGGCTTCAAAGGTGGCAAAGGTGTTGCAACCTATCTTGGCATTCTGCTTGGGCTGGTTTGGCCCGGTGCTTTGGTGTTCATCGCCGCATGGATCATTATTGCGCTGCTGACCCGCTATTCTTCATTGTCAGCACTGGTCGCCAGCATACTGGTGCCGCTCTCCATCCTATATCTGGGGCTGGATAAAACAGCATTGCTGTTTGCAGTACTGACCCTGATCATCTTCATCAAGCACCGCGCCAATATACAAAGGCTGATCAGTGGTACGGAAACCAAAATAGGATCAAAATAAATGATCACCGGGACGAGTTCGCAAGCAAAAGGAATTCGTCTCACAGATCAGCAAAAACTGAGCTGGCTGCGGCTCATCCGCAGCTCCAATGTGGGACCTGCGAGCTTCAGAGAACTCATTGCCTATTGCGGCACAGCAGCAAATGCCCTTGAATGCCTGCCGCAGCTGGCGAGATCAACAGCCAAGCGGCCGCTGCGCATCCACACAATACAGGAGGCCGAAAGCGAGCTTGAAGCCATTGAGCGCAGTGGTGCCCGCCTCATCGGTATGGGTGAGCCGGATTACCCGCTTTATCTCAAACAAATGCTCAATCCGCCACCGCTGGTAACAATGAAGGGTAACATTGCAACCCTGAGCAAACCGCCGGTTGCCATTGTCGGCGCGCGAAACGCCTCAGCCACAGCTTGTGCTTTCACAGCCCAACTGGTGTGTGATCTGGGCGCTGCCGGATTTGCCATTGTCTCAGGCCTTGCCCGCGGCATTGATGCCAGTGCACACAAAGCCAGCCTTGAAACCGGCACCATTGCTGTTCTTGCAGGCGGCATAGATAAACCATACCCGCCTGAAAATCTGCCACTATTGGATAAAATCATCGATAATGGCGGTGTTATCATTACTGAAATGCCGATGGGCTGGATACCCAAAGCGCAGGATTTTCCGCGCCGTAACCGGATTATTGCCGGCCTGTCGCTCGGCCTTGCGGTTATTGAAGCCGCACAACGCTCCGGCTCGCTCATCAGTGCCATACTGGCCGGTGAAATGGGGCGGCTGGTGTTTGCAGTTCCCGGTTCACCGCTTGATCCACGCGCCAGCGGCACCAATTCACTGCTTAAAAACGGTGCCATCATGCTCACCGAGGCAGAAGATATTATTGATGCCGTTGCACCAATGCTGCGCGCGGATACAGACACACATGCATTACAGGCTGTGCCGGCACAGGCAGGTCTGTTTTTTGAAGATCAAGGCGTACAGGTTCTTGCTCGTACAGCGCAGATCAAAGGCCTGCCGTCCAACTTGGATTCAAGCTCCTGCCCTGATCAACAAGACAAGCAAAATCGTATCCGCAATGCCCTGAGCAGCACACCGGTCAGTGCTGATGCATTGATCCGGCACACGGGACTCAGTGCATCAGCAGTCCACCTGGCACTGCTGGAGCTTGATCTCGAAGGAATAATACAACGTTTTGATGATGGTTTGATCGGACTTTTAGCGCGAGGCTAAATAAAAATATCAATTTTTGTGCTTATGGCCGAATTGAGAGCGTAAAATATCTGAAACTTCCACCCAAGACATTTCTATAAAATAAGCCAGCATTGGAAATTGATTGCTCTGGGCAATATGTCTAAGCTTAAGTAATGTATCATGAATGTAAATTACTTCATGATACAGTTCATCATTGATTTTCTTCATGACGTAACCTTCACCGGAAACGATAAAATAATTAAAAATATAAATAGAACGCAGATAAAATCACTCGATCAGAATCTCAAAAGCCTTATTATCAACCTATGATTACAATATTATTTTTGTCAACCTGTCGTTGTTTTGCGTAAAAATCATAGACTTGCTCTTGACCAAACAGATTTGGCTGTTCATTTGAATGTCAAACTTCTAGCCAGCCACAGTGTTTTCCGCTTCGGAGAATCCGGCTGCCGCACCTTTAATCTGGACCAGCAATATGAATGTCGTTGTCGTTGAATCGCCTGCCAAGGCCAAAACAATCAATAAATATTTAGGCTCAGACTATACGGTTCTGGCATCCTTCGGCCATGTTCGTGACTTGCCGGCCAAAGACGGCTCTGTCCGCCCTGACGAAGATTTCGAAATGTCGTGGGAAGTTGACGGCCCCTCTGCCAAACGTCTTGCCGACATTATCAAAGCGCTGAAAAACAGCGACACTCTGATTCTCGCAACCGATCCGGATCGTGAAGGTGAAGCCATTTCATGGCATGTGCTTGAAGTGCTGCGTCAGAAAAAGGCGCTCGGCTCTAAAGCCGTCAAGCGCGTGGTCTTTAACGCTATTACTAAAAATGCCGTACTTGAAGCTATGGCCAATCCGCGTGAGCTTGATATTCCGCTGGTTGATGCCTATCTGGCACGCCGCGCATTGGATTATCTGGTTGGCTTTACGCTTTCACCGGTTTTATGGCGCAAATTGCCGGGCTCCCGCTCGGCAGGCCGCGTGCAATCGGTGGCTTTGCGTCTCGTCTGTGACCGCGAAACTGAAATTGAACGCTTCATCCGTGAAGAATACTGGAATATCGCGGCACTTCTGCAAACACCGCGCAGCGATAATTTCACATCACGCCTGATTGCCGTTGACGGTAAGAAGCTCGGCAAGCTCGACATTAAAAATGCAGAGCAGGCAACGACCATCCGCACCATGCTGGAAGGCGCAAGCTTTAAAGCACTGAGCGTTGATGCCAAGCCAACCAAACGCAATCCGGGTCCGCCATTCACCACGTCTACCTTGCAGCAGGCCGCATCCGGCAAGCTCGGCTTTTCGGCATCACGCACCATGCAGGTTGCGCAGCGTCTGTATGAAGGTATTGAGCTTGGTGGCGAAACCACCGGTCTTATCACCTATATGCGTACGGACGGCGTGCAGATCGCACCGGAAGCCATTACCGCTGCCCGCAAGGCAATTGCGCAGAATTTCGGCGCCGAATATGTGCCGGAAAAGCCACGCTTTTATTCTGCCAAAGCCAAGAATGCGCAGGAAGCGCATGAGGCAGTGCGGCCGACCGATTTTAACCGCCATCCTAAAGATGTGCGCAAATTTCTCGATGATGATCAGGCAAAGCTCTATGAGCTGATCTGGAAGCGTACCATTGCCAGCCAGATGCAGCCTGCCGATATTGAACGCACGGTGGTTGATATTGAAGCCACCAATGGTGGCAAATCCGCGATGCTGCGCGCCAATGGCTCGGTTGTTCGTTTTCAAGGTTTTCTGGCCGCTTATACCGATCACCGTGAAGAAGAAGATGAAGACGAGGATGGTGCACGTTTGCCGCAGATTAATGCGGGTGAACCATTAAAGCGCGAGAAAATCGATGCGACCCAGCATTCGACCGAACCGCCGCCGCGTTATTCTGAAGCCTCATTGATCAAGCGTATGGAAGAGCTCGGCATTGGCCGCCCTTCTACCTATGCTGCAACGCTTAAAACTTTGAGCGACCGTGATTATGTCACAATGGATAAGCGCAAGCTGATCCCGCAGGCCAAAGGTCGTTTGGTAACGGCTTTCCTTGAAAGCTTCTTTGAGCGTTATGTGGAATATGATTTTACCGCTGCGCTGGAAGAAAAACTCGATCTGATTTCCGATGGCAAACTGGCATGGAAAGACGTGTTGCGTGATTTCTGGACAGATTTCTCCGGCAATGTCGACAACACCAAAGAACTGCGCGTTACCAATGTGCTGGATGCATTGAACGAACAGCTCTCCGCCCTTGCCTTTCCAGATCGTGGCGATGGTATGGACCCGCGTTCCTGCCCGACCTGCGGCTCCGGCAGCCTGTCGCTCAAGCTTGGAAAATATGGTGCATTCGTCGGCTGCTCGAATTATCCGGAATGTAAATTTACCCGCCAGCTCGGCACCGATGGTGAAGGCGATGCAGCAGCATCTGACGAACCAAGGGTACTGGGTCAGGATCCGGTTACCGGTGAAGATATTACTGCGCGCAGCGGTCGTTTCGGCCCCTATATTCAGCGCGGTGAAGGCAAAGAAGCCAAGCGCTCAAGCCTGCCAAAAGGCTGGTCATTAGGCGAGCTTGATCTTGAAAAAGCGCTCAAGCTGATCAATCTGCCGCGTGAAGTCGGTGCGCATCCTGAAAGCGGTAAAATGATTACCGCAAGCCTTGGTCGTTATGGTCCCTATCTTTCGCATGACGGCGCTTTTGCCAATGTCGACAGTATTGAAGATGTGTTCGAGATCGGCATCAATCGCGCGGTCACAGTGCTTGCTGAAAAAGCGGCTAAAGGCGGCCGCACTCGTGCCACACCTGCAGCACTTGCCACATTGGGCGATCATCCGGATGGTGGCTCTATCACGGTGCGTGACGGTCGCTACGGGCCATATGTGAATTGGGGCAAGGTCAATGCCACCCTGCCAAAGGGCAAAGATCCGGCATCGGTGACGATGGAAGAAGCGCTGGAGCTCATCAAAGCTAAAGGTGGCGCCGCCAAAAAAACCACGAAGAAGGCTGCTCCAAAAAAAGCCGCGGCACCGAAGAAAACGGCGACAGCAAAGAAAACCACCAAAGCTGCTGCAACAGATGCAGATGCTACCGATGGTGATGCAGCAGCCAAGCCGGCCAAAAAACCTGCTGTGAAAAAGCCAGCCGCTAAAAAACCTGCCTCTGCAAAGAAACCTGCAGCCAAAACAACAGCAGCTAAAGCTAAAAAGCCCGTTGCCGATACTGGTGCCGATACTGATACCGCTGAATAAATATCAGCCAATGATCTGAGCAAAGGGCACCATAGATTTATGGTGCCCTTTTTATTTACAACCAATTACTGGGTAGCGCAGAAATCTGCCGGTGTATTCCCAGCATTCCTGACACGCTCCCGGCACAATCCAAGTACAATACCAGCACAATTTATGAGTTGACCTCAGCGCTTTGCGCACCAGATACCCCACAGCAATTGTTTCCATTTAATTGTAAAATGCTTTAAAGAGCTTTCTAAGACATTATTAAAAAGAGAATATATTAAGGATTACCGGTTTGGCTCGTAAGATTGACCCTTCTTCTGACCGCAATGGCAGTGCAGGAAAACCAAAAAATCAGAAGAGTGGAAAAAGCACTAAAGTCTTTACCGGTAAATCCAAAGTAAAGCCGCTCTCAGAGAGCTATTTGCCGTCTAAAGAAGATGTTTTAAAGTTTATCACTGAAAATCCGGACCGCGCTGCCAAGCGCGATATTGCCAAGGCTTTCAATATGAAAGGCGATGCGCGCATTTATCTCAAAGATATTTTGCGTGATCTGGCAGCCGAGGGTCAGGTAGAAAAACGTACGAAAAAACTGACACGTCCGAATGCATTGCCACCAATTGCCCCGCTCACAATTACCGGCCGTGATAATGATGGCGGTTTGCTGGCAAAGCCGATCGAATGGAGCGGTACTGAACCAGCACCTCTGGTTTTACTGCGCCGTACACATAAAGACAGCGGCCCCACAGTTGGTGTCGGCGATCAGATTTTGGCAAAGATTTTTGCCAACTCCGATAAAGGTGGTACGCCCTATACCGGACGCGTGATCAAAAAACTTGAGAAGTATGACAGTTCCGTGCTCGGCGTCTTGCGCAAATTGCAGAGCGGCGAATATCGCCTTGAGCCGGTAAACCGCAAGCAAAATGAAGTCAGCATTGATGCTGAGTTTCTGAACGGTGCTGAAGTTGGTGATCTGGTTGAGGTTACGCCACATCAAAAAAGCCGTTTTGGCCTGCCGCAGGGCAAGGTTGCACAGGTTATCGGCTCGATCAGCAGTGAAAAAGCGCTCTCGATGATCGCTATTCATGAGCATGAAATTCCGCATATTTTTCCTGAAAAGGTTATTGAACAGGCTGAAAACGCCAAAGCTGCCACGATGGATAATCGTGAAGACTGGCGCTCCCTGCCGCTTGCCACTATCGATCCGGCTGATGCCAAGGATTATGATGATGCGGTAATGGCACAACCTGACACTGACCCTGCCAATGAAGGCGGCTTTGTTATTGTTGTCGCGATTGCAGATGTCAGTTTCTACGTATCACACGGCTCTGCGCTTGATCATGAAGCGCTGAAGCGCGGCAACTCGGTTTATTTTCCGGATCGTGTTGTTCCGATGCTACCAGAGCGCATTTCCAATGATCTCTGCTCACTGCGTGAGGGGGTAGATCGTCCGGCAATGGCTGTGCGTATGGTGATTGATGCCAATGGCCGCAAACGCTCCCACAGCTTCCACCGCATTATGATGCGCTCGATCGCCCGCCTGTCCTACAATCAAGCGCAGGCAGCGATAGACGGCGTGCTGGATGAAAAGACCGAACGGGTTATTGATATCAGCCTCAAGCCTTTATGGCAGGCCTATGCAGCCTTGAAAAAAGCCCGCGACAAGCGCGAGCCGCTCGAGCTTGATTTGCCGGAGAAAAAACTGATTCTCGATGATCAGGGTCAGGTGCTGAAAGTATTCATTCCTGATCGTCTGGACGCACATAAGCTTATTGAAGAATTTATGATTCAGGCCAATGTGGCCGCTGCCGAAGTGCTGGAATCCAAAAGCCAGCCGCTGATTTATCGTATCCACGACCTGCCCTCCATGACCAAGCAGGAATCCTTGCGTGATTTTCTTAAAACCCTTGAGATCACTCTGGCACGCGGTTCTGAGCTGCGCCCAAGTCAATTTAACGGTATTTTGGCACGCGTTAAAGATACAGATCATGAGGAGCTGGTTAATCAGGTGGTGCTGCGCTCGCAAAGTCAGGCGCAATATAACACTGATAATATCGGCCATTTCGGGCTTAATCTGCGCCATTACGCGCATTTCACCTCGCCTATCCGCCGTTATGCCGATTTGATTGTGCATCGCGCTTTGATCCGCGCACTCAATCTGGGCCCGGATGGCCTGACCAATACCGAAACCGGCGAATTGCCGGCCATTGCGCAAAATATCTCGATGACTGAACGCCGCGCGATGCTGGCAGAGCGTGAAACTACGGATCGTTTGATTGCACATCATCTGGCCGAGCAGATTGGTGCCGAATTTCAGGCACGTGTGCAGGGTGTAACCAGAGCCGGCTTGTTTGTGACCCTTGCGACATATGGTGCAGACGGCTTTATTCCCATTTCAACTTTGGGCAGGGAATATTATCACTATGATGAAGCTGGACATTCGGTTGCCGGAGAGCGATCGGGTAAAGGCTATCGTCTTGGTGATAATGTGGAAGTGCGGCTGGTTGAAGCCCAGCCGGTTGCCGGTGCATTACGCTTTGAAATGCTGACCGAACCGCGTTTGCTGCCTGCATCCTTGCAATCGCATCATAAAGCCACCAAATTCAGCCGTAAGTCCGACGGCAGATCAAAAAGCCGGTCAAGCAGCAGACCGGGTAGCAGACCGAGCGGCGGCAAGCCTTCACATGTTTCGCGCAAAGCGAAAAAATAGGCGCACAGGAGAATATGATGAGCACTGAACAAAGCGCTATCCATACAGATACCCAGATTTTCGGCGGTGACAGCACCAAGCCTGCACGCGCCGCGCGCCCGTTAGGTCAGGCCATGCGCCGCGGCCTGCTCAGCCATTGCCCGAATTGCAATGATGGCAAGCTGTTTAAAAGCTTTTTGCGCCCTGTTGCCAATTGCTCTGTCTGCGATGAAGATTATACAGCCCAACGCGCTGATGACCTGCCGGCCTATTTGACCGTGCTGATTGTCGGTCATATTGTGATTGCACTGTTTATGATGGTGGAAACTATGGGCGGTCTGTCGCTCTGGGGACATCTGGCAATCTGGGGGCCTGTGACTGTGCTGTTATCACTGGCACTGCTTCAGCCGATGAAAGGCGCTACAATCGGCCTGCAATGGGCGCTTTACATGCACGGCTTTGATACAGAAAACGAAAAAGAATATATCTGACAGCCATGTCATCGGTTCCGCCAAAGGTGAAATTGCAGACATTGCATAAATCTGATGATGCAGCCGCCGCGCCAAGTGGCAGTGCTACATCATCAGCTTATATAAGGCCGCGTGATGCAGCCTCTCTCATCATTATCGACCGCTCTGTCAGTGAACCGCGTATTCTGATGGGGCGGCGCAACCGTGCCATGCATTTTATGCCGGACAAATTTGTGTTTCCGGGTGGCGGCACTGATGCGCAGGATGGTAAAATCATCGCTGCCAACCAGCTGCGGCCACAGGATGAGGCAAAACTGCTTGCGGGCATGGGTAGCCGCGCCAATACCCGCAGAGCTCGTGCATTGGCAATGACAGCGATACGGGAAACCTATGAGGAAACCGGCCTGTTGCTCGGTACACCTGCCCTGCCTGCTGAACCTGTCCGGCCTAAGCGGCCAGATCAGCAAACCCCTGACAGTTTTACGCATCCATGGCACGGTTTTGCACAAAGCAACCAGTTGCCGGATTTATCGCGGCTGCGCTATGTTGCGCGTGCTGTGACACCCACCGGCTTTGTACGGCGCTATGATGCAAGATTTTTTGCAAGCTTTCTTGATGAGATCAGCCCCATAGACGGCACTGGTCATATAAACACAGAATCATCGCTGTATAACGAACCGGAACTTACCGATTTACAGTTTGTGAGCTTTGCTGAAGCTTTTAATCTTAATATTGCTGATATTACCCGCATTATTTTGCAGGATATTCAAAAACTCCTGCTCAAAGATATGAGTTTGTCCTCTATATATCCGGTTCCCCTATATCATAAGCGGCATGGCCGTCATGTCCGTGAGGTAATTTGAATTCTATGCAGCACGACCATTCCCCATCCGGTACCGCATCACCGGCCGCTCATGCCTCTTCGATAGATGAAGCGGGCGAACCTATTCAATGGCGCTCGCTTGGCGCAGCCATCGCTACGATCAGTGCGGTTGGTGCTGCCATTGGTCTTGGTATTCCGCTGCTCAGCGTCTTGCTGGAAAGCCGCGGCTACTCCGCCAGTACCATCGGCGCCAATACGGCAATTGCCGGATTAGCCTCGTTGTTCGGTGCAGCGCTTTCAGCGCGTATCGGCTCTTATTTCGGCGTCGCCCGCAGTATGATGATTATGCTGTTTATCAGCGGATTGTCCTTTCTCGGCTTCTACCTGTTCCCGCAAATCTGGGCCTGGTTCGGTTTGCGCGTCTCGCTGCATTTCGCGCTGACAGTGCTGTTTGTATTGTCTGAATATTGGGTCAACACTTCGGCCTCACCCGCCAAACGCGGTTTGATCCTCGGGATTTATGCCACTTGCCTGTCACTCGGTTTTGCTGTCGGGCCATGGCTGTTCTCGCGCATTGGCAGCGGCGGCTTTATGCCATTTGGAATTGGTATGGCCATTATTGCGCTGGCTTATATTCCGGTGGTGATTGCCCGCAAAGACAGCCCTGAATTTGAGGAAGGCGAACATGTACCCTTCCTGCCCTATATTTTCATTGTTCCGGCAGCAACCATGGCCGTTTTTGTTTATGGCGCGGTTGAAACCGGCGGTTTTGCACTTTTTCCGGTGTTTGGTACCCGCGTTGGCCTTAACGAGGGCGATGCGGCGCTGCTTCTGACTATGGTTGGCCTTGGTAATGTGCTGATGCAAATCCCGCTCGGTCTGATATCCGACCGCATCAGAGATCGCAGAATTCTGTTGCTGATCTGTGCGCTGATCGGCTTTATCGGCATGATCGCTTTGCCATATGTAGTGACGAACTGGTATCTGATGGCGTTCTTGTTGCTGATCTGGGGTGGTGTTGTGGCCGGTCTTTATACCGTCGGCCTTGCGCATCTTGGCTCCCAATTGCAGGGGCGCGAGCTTGCATCAGCCAATGCGGCTTTCATTTTCTGCTATGGCTTAGGCATGCTTGCAGGCCCGCAGGCTGCCGGTGTTGGCATGGATTTGTTCGGCGCCAAAGGTTTTCCACTCACATTGTCACTGTTTTTTGCAGCATTTATCATAATTGTGCTGTTCAGACTGGTAGTTCGTAAACAGCGGGGTTGACTTTTCGCCCTGTATCCGTAGTGTCCCCACAAATTCCCGCACCCGGATGAAATCGCCGGAATCGCAGGCGGTTTTATTTTATTAAAGAGCAGGATAACGTTATGGCTAAGGCTACAACAATCAAAATCAAACTGTTGTCGACCGCAGATACCGGTTTCTTCTACGTAACAACGAAGAACAGCCGTACAATGACGGACAAAATGACAAAGCGTAAGTACGATCCAGTTGCAAAGCAGCACGTACAGTTCAAAGAAACCAAAATCAAATAAGTCCGGTTTCTGTTATTTTAAAAACGCCGCCGCTGTGCGGCGTTTTTTATTACCCTGATTTTACTATTGAATTTCATATAGATAATAAAAAATGCGCCCTGTAATCACAAAGCGCATTTAAACATTAAGCCGGTATGATCGGTAGATTACAAATCACCGAGATAGGATTTGATCGTCTCGATAAAACGCGGCACAGAAATAGGCTTCGAGATATAGGCCTCGCAACCACCCTGCCGGATACGCTCTTCATCACCCTTCATAGCAAAAGCGGTAACGGCGATAATCGGTATCGACTTCAGATCATCATCTTCTTTGAGCCATTTTGTTACTTCAAGTCCGGAAACCTCCGGTAGCTGAATATCCATCAGGATCAGATCAGGCCGGTGAATACGCGCAAGATCCATGGCTTCAAGGCCATTGCGGGTGCGGATGGTTTCATAACCGCTGGCCTCAATCAGATCGCGGAACAGCTTCATATTCAGCTCGTTATCTTCGACGATCATCACTCTTTTGGTCATGCAAATTACCTATTCTTCCAATCCGCAACCTGACGATATAAGCTTGCTGTTAACAGCAGCATTTCGCAGATTAAGGCTCACGTCAATCACCGGACTAAAGACCATACTTATCCGGCTTCACAGAGCATAGCATTGATCAATGGTCAAAATGACCCTAAACAGTTTCAAATGCAATTAAAGCTATGATTACAGTTGCCAAAACGTAAAAATCAGTTCGCAGGGCTCGAAATGTCAAAAACAATTTTAAATCAAAATGATGCTGAAACTCTGGCTATTGAAGCATTGGTGTTTCTGGCGCAGGAACCCGAGCTGATGAACCGCTTTCTCTCGCTGACCGGCATTGAGGCCTCCTCAATCCGTGAAGCAGCCGGTGAGCCTGCGTTTCTGACCGGCGTTTTGCAATTCTATCTCGCCCATGAGCCAACATTGATGAAGTTTTGCGAGGCCAGCGGCCATCAGCCCGAAAGCATGAACCAGGCACTTCATCATCTGCCAGGCGGTGCAACGCATTTTGAAAACTCGATGTAAGTGCATCATTGCAAGCGCAAACAGGTTTGCGCTTGCAGGTTTGTGCAGGCACAGGCACGCAGATATGGGCACGCAGATATGTGCGTAAGCAAAAAAATCACTGGCGATGACCTGCTCTAAACTGTACTGTGAAAATGTTCCGCATATGTTCGGATCGCAGCACAGGTTTTACATCTATGACCAAGGGTCTTAACGGCTATTTTTCTGCAGCAGATCCGCAGGCAGGTTTCTGCCGCGATTGTCTTGCTGTACAGAAAAAGCTTAAAAAATATCCGCGTCAGAACCAGCATCCTCGATGCAGCGAGTGCGGCAGCCCGCGGCTGGTGCGTCATCAGGAGCTCTATGATTTAAGCTTTGCACATATTGATTGCGATGCTTTTTATGCAGCAGTTGAAAAGCGTGATAATCCGGAATTGCGTGACAAACCGGTGATTATTGGCGGCGGCAAGCGTGGCGTGGTTTCTACCTGCTGCTACATTGCGCGTATCCACGGAGTGCGCTCGGCAATGCCGACTTTCAAGGCAATTGAACTCTGCCCTGAGGCGGTTTTCGTTGCACCTAATATGGAAAAATACCGCACAGTCGGCCATCAGATCCGCAAGATGATGCTTGATCTTACCCCGCTTGTTGAGCCGCTGTCGATTGATGAGGCGTTTCTCGATCTGCGCGGCACCACCAAGCTCCATCATGCGCCGCCTGCCCTTGTACTGGCTGAATTTGCACGTCGCATTGAGAAAGAGATCGGTATTACCGTCTCGGTTGGTTTGTCATATTGCAAATTCCTGGCCAAAATCGCATCCGACATGGCAAAACCGCGCGGATTTTCGGTTATTGGTGAAGCGGAGACGATGGAGTTCCTGAAACCCAAACCTGTCAGCATGATCTGGGGCGTGGGCAAAGCGCTGACAGCCAAGCTCAATGCAGACGGCATACAGACGATTGGCCAGCTGCAGCAGATGGAAGAAGCTGGTTTGATGAAATCCTATGGCATGATGGGGCAACGGCTTTACCGGCTGTCACGGGGGCAGGATACACGTATCGTGCAGCCGGAAAGCGAGATGAAAAGCATCTCCAACGAAACCACTTTTGACATCGACATCTCCAAGCCTGAAGATTTGGTGCCAGTCTTGCGTGCCTTGTCGGAAAAAGTCGCCTCACGTTTAAAGCAAGGCCATATTGCGGGGCATACGGTGGTACTCAAGCTTAAAACGCAGGATTTCCAAAGCCGTACCCGCAACCACCGCTTAAGCGACCCTACGCAGCTTGCTGACCGTATTTTTCGCACCGGTCTTTATCTGCTGCAAAAAGAGATCGACGGCACGCGTTTTCGTTTGCTCGGTATCGGCGTAACAGACCTGACTGATCCGGTGAAAGCCGATCCGCCTGACCTTGTGGATGTGCAGGCTGGCAAACGCGCAGCTGCAGAAAGTGCAATTGATAAGTTGCGCTCGAAATTTGGCTCTAAGACTGTTGAAACCGGCTACACATTCGGTAAGGGCAACCTCGCCCGCCCGCAAACACCATCAAAATAAATCCGGCTCAATAAAGTCCAATAGCGCATAGTTTGCCTTGGTATCTTTTCTACCACGTGCATCAAGCAAAGTGTCAACCGGCTCTTAGAGTACGATGTATTCAAAAAAGAAATAGATAGAGCGATTTTCTGCCCCTAGAGCATTTCACTATCAACTTGAATCAACTTGATCGATATGACAATGCGAAAACTCTAAAATCTAGAGCGAGCGCTGCGATCCAACCTGAACGTTACCCGCTCTAGAAAAAATGAAAGCTCCCTAAGCGAAGGTTATATGCCCCCATCTATGGGCTATCGAAGTAACAGATTTAAAATGCATCTCCCTCTTTCAAAGAAAATTAAATTACTGCAATAAATAACAGTATTGCTACCTTTTAAAAAAATATAAAAGCAACACATAACAACAAACAATAATAACTGATTATTTGCATTAAATATAATAATAATTAAATTTGTAAAATAAAAATTAGGTGAAAAATGAAAATATCCATTAAAATACTTATAGCGTATATTTTTACTATATATTCTACTCTATCTTTTTCAGAAATTATAGATACTACTTATTTTGCTCCGATTGACAAAGGAAACCTTATTAACTTTGACTACAAAAACGACAATAAAAGTGATTTAAATTATATTTCCGCACCATTAAATATAGATATTATTAGCCCTAAACGCGAAGGAACAAGGTTTATTGCAAATCAGTTTAATTTAGTGAATTTAAAAAATAATAACGATAAAAATACTATGTATATGGGGTTAAATGTAGCCAACAGTACTGATGGATTCATTGGCCAAGTACATTTTTCTTTATTTGGTGCCGGATATGGAAAGTTTGACAAGAGCAACTGTAACACTGGGGCAGATTCAGGAGATGGCGTTACTTGTGCAGTAAAGATACCTGTGACATCAGGTTATCGCTATAATACTGTTGCTGAAATAATTTCATCACATTCAAAAGGTACAACTGTTCAAGGCCGCGTTGAACAATACGATTCAAATGGAAACAAAATTAATTCTCTTATTATTGGGAGCTTTGAGGTTCTTAAGGGGGAAATGGGCTTCACATATCCATCAGCCTGGGTTGAGGGTGATAGTACCCCTTGTAATAAAGTTGGCAGAACACAGATCACATATTCTAAACTAAGAATAAAACATATAGGTGATCCTAAGACTTATGAAACACCAATTAACACTGTTACAGGTAGCAGGTGCGGTGTAATCGCTTGGCCTAGCTACCATAATGATGGCAAGTTCTTGGGTATAACAATGACATATCCTGCACCGCAGCTTAGCATTGAATCTGCTCTTGGTCATGTAAACCCACCTAAAAATATTCGTGCCGGAGGGGGATCTGTAATCGTTTCCGGGCTTGCAGAACCACACAAATCAGTACTCGTTCAAATCGAAGGCGATTCAGATGGAAAAACAATCAAGCCCAATAAAAACGGATCATGGTCGGTTGAACTGGGAATTTACGATAAATATTCTGCGAGCCGTATATTGGCAATATTGATTGATAAAAACGGAAATGAGCTATTGAGAACTAGCCAAAAAATTACTTATCATTGAGCCTCATTATATATGGACGGCTCTGAGCTTTAACCCACTAGAGCGGGTAACGATCAGCTTGGATCGCAGCGCTCGCTCTAGATTTTAGCTTTTTCGCATTGTCATACCTATCAAGCTGTTTAAACTTGATAGTGAAATGCTCTAAGGTTTCAGTGGCCGTCCTTCTATTAATCACTTTGGCTATTAATCATTTTGGCTATCAAACAACCAGACTAGAGCATGGCACCTGGTTTTGATGATATATATTCTGCGCTGTCACTGTGATCCATAATCCTTGTCTGATCCTATTTTTTGCCGAGTAAATAAGCGGCCACAGCTGCATAGGCTGGCAGTGATGTCGGATCATTGGCAGCATTACCCGCCAGCGGATGCGATGAAAAACGCGCAATCACCATCTCTGCCGCAGGGTCGACATAGATCGCCTGTCCGTGCACACCGCGCGCCATATAAGCGCCATTGGCATTATGTGAAATCCACCACATGCCGCGATAACTCCAGCCCTTCAAAAGATCATAGCCTGCTTTGGCAAAAACTGCTTTATCACCACCACCCCGAATAGATCGAATGGCCGCTTCCGGCACCAGCCTCTCGCCGTTTATCACGCCATTATTCAGCATCAATTGCCCGATTCGAGCCAGATCACGCAAACCGGCATTCAATCCGCCACCGGCAAAAGGCGTGCCTATTGAATCAACGGTATAATAAGCATCTTGCTCGGCGCCCATCTTGTTCCAGATTTTTTCAGTCAAATATTGTGTCACAGACTGGCCAGTTACCCGTGCAATAATCCATCCGAGCGCATCAGAATTAATGGTTTTATAGCCGAATACCTCCCCGTGCTCTCCCTCTTTGCGCACAGTCTGCAAGTATTCAAAATAGGTTCTCGGCCCCTGATAATCATCCGGCTTTGGCAGCGGGCTACCAGCTGCTGAATAAATCCAGACATCTGCTTCAGGATCAGCATAATCTTCGCTGTAATGCAGCCCTGTTGTCATATCCATCACTTGGCGCACGGTAGCATCACCAAAGGCGCTTTTAGCCAGTTCCGGCACCAGTGTTGCAACTTTAGCTTTCTCGTCCAGTTTGCCTTCGGCAACCAAAATCTCGCCAAGCAAACCGGTAATGGATTTGGTAACCGACATAGCGCCATGCTGCCCTGTATCTGTGAGGCAACCGGAATATTTTTCGTAAACCACAGCACCTTTGTGCAGTACAATGATCCCGTCAGTATAATTGGCATCCTGCGAGGCCGCCCATGTCATTGGCTTATCAGCACCCAGCGGCATAAATACTAGCGCATCTATGGCAGCTTCATCAGGCTGGCGCTCTAATGGCACCGGCGCACCAATTCCACGGCTTACAGCGATAGTGGGCATTAACTGTCTGAAATGACAAGCAGTCCAGCGCAATTTAGGAAAGTTGAAATAATCAGGATCAGTAAACCGTATAATTTTATCATCAGGTGGCGGTGAACCGGTCATCCATCCAAGTGCAACGGGATCAGATTGTTTCGCATTCATCATTTCAGCCTCCTGCGCACCGGCTTTGCCACCCGCAACGATCAATGCAGCCAAAAGCACGCCTTTAACAGAGTGAGCAGACACTGGCTGACACTTAGAAATTAACAACGACATTGGCAAATCCTCCGGTCCAGGTTGGAGCTTTTCCGTGATAAGCGGACTCTATTCCGGAACCCGGAAATGACACACTGAAGCCGATTGTGAGATAGGTATGAGCGTTCAGAATACGATTATATTCCAGATAAATATCATCAGACAAGTGATGGCTGGTGACACCTGCGGTAATATCCGGCTCATCACCCGATGTTTCAACGCGCGTCCCCTGTCCGAACTGTATAGGACTGCGCAACTCATTGGCACGAATGTGTGCATAGCGCAGGCTGACAGCATCACGCTCGGTGGGCTTTACGCGTAAGCTTGCCTGATAGGCACTAACATTCGAATTGATAAACACCATCGATGATTTTGTGCCCGTCGACCACGCGCTTGGATTGCCTTCATAAAACAGCGGATCAAATCGCTAGAGACGCGCTGTGGACGGGTCATCGCCGGAAAAGCTTTGATAGGCAATGGCCAGACTTGGCTGCCAAGGCAGATCAATAAAATTATAGCCGACATAAACCCGCCCCGCCCATGCAGACAGATCAATCCGGTCATTCCACTCATAGGCAAATTCGGTGCCTGCAATAAAATTTTCCCAAACGTCCGGAAACGGCGTGCCAATCGCATAGACGTTAACAAAATTCAGACCTTTACGTCCATCAGCAATGATCTCAGGGGCGCCATGACCATCGGGCGCGGCCTGCACATAAGGCGAGTTCGATTCAAGCACATGGCCAAAAGTAACACCCGCAAAGCTCTCTGCTGGCAATTGATAACGCAAATCTGCTCCAACAAGCTGCGTATTGCTGCTGCTGTCCGGTAATTCATTGGGCTGGAGATAAAAGGCTGTTGCCTGTAGCTCGTCATAGGAAAACTGTGCGATCGCGGAGGATTTCCAAGCTTTCCTTGGTCCGAATTTTAATGCGCCACGTTCAAAACCGCTCGTCCCGCCATTCGCAATCAGCATTCCTGTACCAGCTTTAAACTCTCTTGCACCAACTGAAAGATCAAACGCTGCACCACTGCTATTTTTATTCAGAAAGCCGATATAAGCTTCTTCAACAGTCAATCGCCCCGTATCACCAACATTAAAAGCATCGGTGCCTAATGTGCCAGACAAAACAACTGAGCCCTTACCATAAAGACTTATACCATCGTTCAACTGGCTATTGAAGCTGATACCGGGCTTCACATAACCTTCAAGCCACTGCTTACGAGGATTGTAATCAAGTGATGGTGCAAAATTATCTGCAAAGTTCCAGAACAGGTTTTTCTCTGCCACACCATTGAGACCAGCCTGTAAATGAGCCCTGATTTTCAACCCTTCAGCATCATAAAGCACCATAGGATCATCGGCAAAGGCTTGAAAACAGCTGAGTAAAACACCGGAAAACGTTACCAGTACAAAAAGAGCAAAGCTGCGTGATTTTTTGCCTATAGCCCCGATGGTCATCTCGCCCGATCCCCGCATTTTATCATTACCGGCTATTATCAGCATGACTATTGAGTAATAACTTTAGTAGTACACTAAATACATGAAGCGCGGCAGGTTTTATTATGTCAGGGCTGGCAGGTGTTTTAGCGACTGATAATTTACTGTGAATTTTCATTCCCAGCCTGCGCAGAATAGATTACAAATCCAGCCAATCAGATAGGCTTATCTTGTGGTACTTTACACGTGATCATTATTCAGGAAGACGGCTATGACCTCCGGCATACACCATGTTACCCTCATCACACGTAATGTGCAGGCCAATATTGATTTTTACGCAGGCTTTCTCGGCTTACGTCTCGTCAAACAAACCGGCGGCTATGAAGATGGTGAACAGCTGCACTTATTCTACGGTGATGCTCTGGGCTCTCCCGGCTCGCTGATTACATTTTTGGTTTGGGAAAATGGTGCGGCTGGTCGTGTTGGTCATGGTCAGGTGGCAGAAATTGCTCTCGCGGTACCGGTAGAAACGATCGGCGACTGGTTGACACGCTCCCTTTCAAGCCAAATCCGTATTGAAGGCCCCAAGCGCGAATTTGGTGAGCCGGTACTCCGCCTCAAAGATCCGGACGGTATCACCGTCAAACTGGTCGGGCGTGACATGCCGGCAGCACATTCGTGGGGCAATGCACCAACACGTTTGCATAGCGTGACTATACTGACTGAAACACAGGAAGAAACGGCGGCGTTTATCACCCGTTTTGGTTATCAGCCAAGCCAGACTGAAGACAATATTCTGCGTCTCGCCTCAGAAACAGATTTTATTGATGTGCGCAATGTCACCGGCTTTGTACCGGGCATTCCCGGCACCGGAATCGCCGATCATATTGCCTTTCGTGCGCCCGATGTGGCAGCCGTTAAAACCGCACAGGCAGAATTATCACGGCTCAACTCTTCAGCGACAAATTTTCACGACCGCAATTATTTCACTTCGCTCTATGTGCGTGAGCCCGGCGGAACACTGATTGAATTGGCGACGGATGGCCCGGGTTTTACCATTGATGAGCCGCCTGAGCATCTGGGTGAAACCTTATTTGTGCCACCACATAACAAAGAACGCGCAGAAGATTTGCGTGTTCTGATGCCACAATTTTCCATGCCTGATAAGGAGCGTATTGTGATGCGTGATCTGCCATTTGTTCACCGTTTTTATACACCGGAGCAGCCGGATGGCAGCACTATTCTGCTATTACACGGCACCGGTGGCAACGAAGCTGATCTTATGCCGATGGCGCACCGTATCAACCCGCATGCCACTCTGCTCGGCTTGCGTGGCCGCAGCCATGAAGAAGGGGTTGCCCGCTGGTTCCGCCGCTTTGGGGCGACACAATTTGATCAGACAGATATTCGTACAGAGGCGGAAGCTTTCAATGCATTTATGGAAGGCGCAGCCAGCGCCTATGGTATAAAGCCCGAGAAAACGACCATATTGGGCTATTCAAATGGTGCAAATTTTGCAGCTGCAATTATGGCGCTTTACCCGCATTTAATTCATAGCGCGATTTTATGCCGCCCTATGCAAGTGCTGGAAACCAGCCCGCAGGTTGATTTGAGCGCCGCCAGAGTGCTCACCCTCACCGGCAATCAGGATCCTTATGGCCGTTTTGCAGCAAGCCTCAATATATGGCTTAAAGAATGTGCAGCAGATCTCACCGCAGAGCTGCTGGATGCAGGTCATCAGCTGACACCGGAAGACACCGCTAAAGCGCAGCAATGGCTAAAAATTTAGTTCATACGTAAAAACATCATCATAAAAAATAATGTTCTGTGCATGTTTTGCATAGACAGCAGAGTCATTCGCATCTAACGATTGTAATGTTATTACATTTCAGATTCGAGGTACTTTATGTTGAAAATGCTAAAGAGCGCCACAGCGCTGGGCCTGCTGGGCTCTATGCTGGTTACAGGAAACGCGAATGCAGATGACCATAACCATGCATCGGACCATGTCTGGCACCTGTTTATTGCAGATCATACCAAACCCGTTATTCGAGCTATTGATTTAAAAAGTGGCAAAGAACTCAATAAATTTGATGTAAAAGGCTATGCCGGACTGACAGCCAGTGCATCTGGTGAAACCGTGTTTGCCGTGCAATCTGATGCCGATATGGTCAATATTATCAAAACCGGAATTAAACTGTCAGACCATGGTGATCACCGTGACCTTGAAGTCTCTGACACAGCCATGCTGCCATTAGAAATAGCAGGTCAGCGCCCCGTTCATGCGGTAATGCACGGCGATACTGCAACACTGTTTTTTGAGCGTGAAGGCAAGGCAAAGCTCTATTCTGAACAGGCTATTATTGCTGGTAAAGCTAAGCCTGAAACCATTGATGCAACAGCGCCTCATCACGGTGTTGTGGTGCCTTTTGGCGATCAGTTTCTGGCATCCGTTCCGAACCTCAAAGTTGAGACCAAGCCTGATGATTTGCCGCCACGCCTCGGCCTTCGTGTGCTTAATGCTGACGGCAAACAATCCGGCGATGTGGCAACCTGCACCGCCTTGCACGGCGAGGCATTTTCAGCACGCATTGCAGCGTTTGGCTGTGAAGAAGGTGTGCTGCTTGCCATCCCGGGCAAAGATAAGACTGCTGAGTTGAAAATGCTCCCCTATGGGGCAGATTTACCCAAAGGCAAGGTCTCAACACTGCTTGGCAGCAAAGCGATGCAGTTCTTTCTCGGTAATTATGGTGAAGATAAAATCGCGCTGATTGACCCTGAAAGTGATACACCCTACCGCCTTGTTGATCTGCCAACACGCCGGATCGATTTTGCACTCGACCCCGCTCGCCTGAAAAATGCCTATGTGCTCACTGAAGACGGCCAATTGCATTTGATCAATATTCTTGACGGCACAATCACACGATCAGCCAAAGTCACCGAGCCCTATAGTAAAGACGGCCACTGGCGGGATGCACGCCCGCGTCTGGCTGTTGCCGGTGATCATATTGCCATTACAGATCCCCGCCATAGTCTGGTGCGCCTGATCAATATTGAAAGCTTTAAAGAAGACCGCACAATTACAGTTGCGGATCAGCCATTCAGCATTGTGGCTGTGGGCGGCTCCGGCGCCACGCACTAAAACCAGTTTTTAAAAAAAGCCCTGCAAGCTTAGCTTGCAGGGCTTTCTTATTCATAAAAGCACGCGCTATTAGTGGGCGGTGCCTACCAGTGCATCTTCCTCGCCGCCTTTAACAACGGCCGGTGTCACAGGTTCAACCCATTCAATCGGCTCAGGCTTGCGTGTCAGTGCATGTTCCAGAACTTCGCTTACAAACGATACCGGAATGATTTCCAGAGCGTTTTTCACATTGTCCGGAATTTCAACCAGATCTTTGGCATTTTCTTCCGGAATCAGCACCTTCTTGATACCGCCACGCAAAGCTGCCAGCAGTTTTTCTTTCAGGCCGCCAATCGGCAGAACACGACCACGCAATGTAACCTCACCGGTCATGGCAACATCTTTGCGTACCGGAATACCGGTCAGCACAGAAACAATTGCTGTAACCATGGCTGTACCGGCAGACGGGCCATCTTTCGGTGTCGCACCTTCCGGCACGTGCACGTGGATGTCACGCTTATCGAACAGCGGCGGCTCAATGCCGAAATCCACAGCGCGGGAGCGCACATAAGATGCCGCCGCCGAAATGGATTCCTTCATCACGTCGCGCAGGTTACCGGTAACAGTCATACGACCTTTACCTGGCATCATCACGCCTTCAATGGTCAGCAATTCGCCGCCCACTTCAGTCCAAGCCAGACCGGTGACAACACCAACCTGATCTTCACCGTCGATCTGACCATAGCGATATTTCTGCACACCCAGATAATCAGCAATATTATCTTTGGTTACATGAACAGCTTTGGTCTTTTTACGCATGATTTCAGTGACAGCTTTACGCGCCAGCTTCATCATTTCTCGCTCAAGACTACGCACACCCGCTTCACGGGTATAGTGCTGGATGACCGCCAGAATAGCACCCTCATCAACCGAAAACTCTTCCGGCTGCAGAATATGCTCTTTGATTGCCTTCGGCAGCAAATGCCGTTTGGCAATTTCCAGCTTCTCGTCTTCGGTGTAACCGGCAATACGGATGATTTCCATACGGTCGAGCAACGGGCCCGGAATATTCAGCGAGTTTGCAGTGGTCACGAACATGACATTGGAAAGGTCATATTCGACCTCCAGATAATGATCCATGAATGTTGCATTCTGTTCCGGATCCAACACCTCCAACATCGCCGAAGACGGATCACCACGGAAATCCTGCCCCATTTTGTCGATCTCATCGAGAAGGAACAACGGGTTGGACTTCTTGGCTTTTTTCATCGACTGGATAACCTTGCCCGGCATCGAGCCGATATAGGTTCTGCGATGACCGCGAATTTCAGCTTCATCACGCACGCCGCCCAGCGACATCCGCACATATTCACGGCCTGTTGCTTTGGCAATCGAGCGCGCCAGCGAGGTTTTACCAACGCCCGGAGGTCCAACGAGACAAATGATCGGGCCTTTGATCTTGGAGGCACGAGACTGTACCGCAAGATATTCGACAATGCGCTCTTTGACCTTATCCAGACCGAAATGCTCGGTATCGAGCACTTCCTCGGCAAAGCTCAGATCCTGCTTGATCTTGGACTTTTTGTTCCAAGGCAGCGACAAAATCCAGTCGAGATAGTTGCGCACCACTGTGGCTTCCGCCGACATCGGGCTCATAGAACGCAGCTTCTTCATTTCAGCCTGCGCTTTTTCCGCGGCTTCTTTGGTGAGCTTGGTCTTGGCAATACGTTCTTCCAGCTCGGCCAGTTCATCACGGCCGTCTTCACCGTCGCCAAGTTCTTTCTGGATCGCCTTCATCTGTTCGTTCAGATAATATTCGCGCTGGGTCTTTTCCATCTGGCGCTTAACACGCGAGCGGATACGCTTTTCAACCTGAAGAACCGAGATTTCGGATTCCATATATTCAAGCGCTTTTTCAAGTCGCTCACGAACCGAAAGGATCGAGAGCATTTCCTGCTTTTCAGCAATCTTGATCGCCAAATGCGAGGCAACAGTATCAGCAAGCTTCGAATGATCATCAATCTGGCTGGTAGCGCTGACAACTTCAGGCGAAATCTTTTTGTTCAGCTTCACATAATTTTCAAAATCGCTCATCACTGAGCGTGACAGCGCCTCAACTTCCACCGGCTCTTCTTCCGGCAGTTCAAGGATGTCGGCATAGGCCTCGTGATAATCTTCACGGGCGCTGAATTTGCTGATTTTAGCGCGTGCAATACCTTCAACCAGCACTTTAACAGTGCCGTCCGGCAATTTAAGCAATTGCAGAACATTGGCAATTGTACCGATTTCATAAATCGCATCATTTGCCGGTTCGTCTTCAGCAGCATTTTTCTGGGTCGCAAGCAAAATCTGCTTATCGACACCCATCACTTCTTCAAGCGCACGGATTGATCTTTCGCGGCCAACAAACAGCGGCACAATCATATGCGGGAAGACAACGATATCGCGCAACGGCAAAACGGCATAGAGCCCGTCTTGGCCACCCGCAGGTGTCTTCAACTCGGTATCCGTCATTTTAAGTCCTTTCCCGGGCAAACCACCCGATCGCCACGCAGCAATCCCCGTATCATCAGCAAATCACTACATGCATCGTCTCTATAATTGGCCACCCACTGCCGGTATTTCAAGCACCTGTTGCGTTTCATACAGCATATTAAATCAACGCAATTATGGTCATAAACAAATGATACAAACTTCTGACATCTCTTTTAACTGCTTTTACCGCTAAAGAAACGCTTATTTCTCGCATTTATCTGCGTTAAGGGCATCGTCCACAATCATAGGCTTTAAATATGAGCGCACTTCTCACAAATAATTCATATGAGCCAATTTAAAACTATCGTTAAAATAAAAAAACGCTCAGGACGATGCCTGAGCGTTTTTTATTATCGCAACAACTGACAAAACTGTCAGTGTGACACTGCGTTTAACAAGCAGCCAGAGCGGTTATTTCGTTCAAAGAAAATGAAAACGCTCTCGCTTTAGAATATCAGGCTGATGCAGTGCCTTTTTCTTCCTTGCGTTCGCCATAGATATAAAGCGGCTGTGCTTTACCATCCACAACTTCGCCGGAAATAACCACTTCGATCACACCTACAAGCGTCGGCAGATCAAACATGGTATCGAGCAGGATTTTTTCCATGATCGAACGCAGGCCACGTGCACCGGTCTTACGCTCTACCGCTCTGGTAGCAATTGCCTGCAGAGCATCTTCACTGAATGTCAGCTCGACATTTTCCATCTCGAACAGACGCTGATACTGTTTCACCAGAGCGTTTTTAGGCTCCGACAAAATCTTAACCAGCGAAGCAATATCGAGATCTTCCAGCGTTGCAATAACCGGCAAACGACCAACAAATTCAGGGATCAATCCGAATTTTACAAGATCTTCCGGTTCCAGCTCGTGGAAGATCGCACCGATACGGCGTTCATCCGGGGCTTTAACCGTCGCACTAAAACCGATCGAGGTCTTTTCACCGCGCGAAGAAATGATCTTATCAAGACCGGCAAAGGCACCACCACAAATAAACAGAATATTGGTAGTATCCACCTGCAGGAACTCCTGCTGCGGATGCTTACGACCACCCTGCGGCGGCACGGAAGCCACTGTGCCTTCCATGATTTTCAGCAGTGCTTGCTGCACACCCTCGCCCGAAACATCGCGTGTAATCGACGGATTATCGGCTTTACGGCTGATTTTATCGACCTCATCGATATAAACGATACCGCGCTGTGCACGCTCGACATTGTAATCGGCAGCCTGCAACAGTTTGAGAATGATATTTTCGACATCTTCACCGACATAACCGGCTTCAGTCAGTGTCGTGGCATCAGCCATTGTAAACGGCACATCAATAATGCGCGCCAATGATTGCGCCAGATAGGTTTTACCGCAACCGGTAGGCCCTACCAGCAGAATGTTTGATTTTGCCAGTTCGACATCACCGCTCTTCGGCTGGTTAGCCAAACGCTTATAGTGGTTGTGAACCGCAACAGAGAGAACACGTTTTGCATGGCTCTGACCGATGACATAATCATCCAGAACCGCAATAATTTCCTGCGGGGTCGGCACACCTTCACGGGATTTAACCATAGAGGATTTATTTTCCTCACGGATAATATCCATGCACAGTTCGACACACTCATCGCAGATAAATACGGTCGGCCCGGCAATCAGCTTGCGAACCTCATGCTGGCTTTTTCCGCAAAACGAGCAATAGAGCGTATTCTTTGAATCGCCACCGCCGTTGCTGACTTTGCTCATTGCAGTTTCCTTTCAGTAATGGCCACCTGCCTCAACAGGTACCAAGTTCTAACCGTTATGCCATCCCGACCGAAACCGACATAAACGGCAGTCGTCATGCTTTTTCAAATACAGGAGCCAGCTGTTTATTCCGGCAATTCCACCGGTTTTGCTGCTCGGCTCACTCTGTTGAATACAGCCTTACTATGTGACGCACGCTATTCTGTACACACAAGCTTAGCTTTTATTCAGAACCGCGCTTGCAGCCCGTATAAGCTCAACTCTATTTTTAAGCACAAGACCCAAATAATCACTTAACATGACACGCAGCATAAACAGGCAGAAGATAGTTTTACAAGCCGTCTGTTAACTTGTTTCACGTCCTGCCGCACTTAAAATGCTAATGGCAGATAAAATATGGCCAAAATTATATAAAGCCACTTTATTCTGCCATCAGACCTTAAATCCTGCCATTCCAACTATACAGTCAGCTGATCCGGCAGCTATACAACCGGATCAGCCATAATAGTTAGTCCTTTTTATCGACAGCTTCGCGTGATTCGATGACTTTATCGATCAAGCCGAACTCAAGCGCTTCCTGCGCTGTCATAAAGTGATCGCGATCAAGCGTGCGCTCAATGGTTTCCAGATCACGGCCTGTATGCTTGACATAAATTTCATTGAGGCGGCGCTTCATCTTGATGATATCCTGCGCATGGCGCTCGATATCGGATGCCTGCCCCTGAAAACCGCCGGATGGCTGATGCACCATGATACGGGCGTTCGGCAGCGCCAGACGCTGGCCGGTTGCACCGGCTGTCAAGAGCAGCGAGCCCATTGATGCGGCCTGCCCCATGCACAGGGTAGAAACAGGAGGCTTGATGAATTGCATCGTGTCATAAATCGCCATACCGGAGGTTACAACACCGCCAGGCGAATTGATGTACATTTCAATCGGCTTATTCGGGTTCTCTGCTTCCAGAAACAGCAGCTGTGCGCAGACCAGCATGGCCATGCCATCTTCAACCGGACCATTTACAAAAATAACGCGCTCTTTGAGGAGACGCGAGAAAATATCATAAGCACGTTCGCCGCGCGCAGTCTGCTCAACCACCATCGGGACCAGATTCATTACGGTTTCAATAGGATCTCTCATGATTAACTGCCTTTGGCTATCGGAGAACGGAGTGAAGCATCTCCGTCAAGATTCGTTGATATTCCATACATAAGGTGACGCACTATGGTTTCGCAAGGTGCGTCACAGCAAAACACTTTCAAACTAGAGCATTTCACTATCAAGTTGAATCAACTTGATAGGCATGACAATGCGATAACTCTAGAATCTAGAGCGAGCGCTACGATCCAACCTGAACGTTACCCGCTCTAGCTCTAAACACTGATACTTACCGAAACCTAAACACCGCAGATATCGGTGCGGGACAAGGCATAAAAACCGCAATAAAATAACTATGCTCCGCAGCTGAAAGTCACGGAGCATAATAAAAAAATATAAACAGATATTTTCAGCACCAAATTTATTCAGTACCCAGTTTATTCAGTACCCAGCTTATTCAGTAATCGTATATTCGCCCAATTCACAAAGATTTTGTGTGTCTTCGAGATCTTCAAGATCATCGCCCTGAAATTCAAAGCGCATATCGTAACTGCAAACACTGCGGCCGTCAGCAATAGTAATCTCCATGCTTTCGCCGGCATCAAGCGCATCACGGCCCAAAATATCATCTTCCCAGCTATCAACACCGACCGGTGAAGCATGGAAATTATTGACCACAGAATTGGTGCCGTTTTTCAGCGTAAACACCAGATCTTCTGCAAATGCTGCACTGCTGAACAACGTAAAAGCGAATGAAAAAGCAGCAATAAGCTTAATTTTTGCCATAGATAGCCCCTCCCCAAGGAGCAGTAAGAGCAGCCATATCTCTGCTCTCGTATTTTATAGGCTGTGCGGTAGTGTTAAACCGGCGCACAAGCCCGTTCCACCCAATATCAGGTGACGCATCAAAATATGATTCGCTTGAGTTTTTAAATATGCAGGATAAGCAAAAGCCATCAATTTAAGTAACAATCACTGCCGTCATCTTATCTTACGGCAGTGATTATAATATTAAACACTTATATAAAATATTTTTATATTTCAGACTTGGTAAAAGAGGCGTATTTATCACGGAACTTCTGCGCAGAACTTGCAGTCATATCCGCATCAATAATCACTGAACCATCTTCTTCATCTATACGGCGAATATTGCTGCCATGGCGATAAATCCAGTCGATAAGGCTGAACTGATCAGGGCGCAGGCCAACCTGCACTTTTTCCATAGCACCGGAAATCCTGCCCTCAATAGTATCGAGCAATATGCGCGTACCCTGCCCGGTCAGAGCAGAGAGCGGAACCGGCCTTGCATCCTCATGGCTGCCGCTGCTCAGATTTTCAGCGCTGTCCTGCATCTCTTCGCTCAGCCGGTCAATCTTGTTCCAAACCTCTATCACCCGCTTGGTATCACCTTTTTTAATACCAAGGCCGGCAAGGATGGCTTCAACATCTTCCGCCTGCGCGGCATTGTCTGGGTCCGACATATCGCGCACATGCACAATAAGATCAGCCTCAACAACCTCTTCCAATGTAGCTTTAAACGCTGCCACCAGATGATGCGGCAGGTTCGAAATAAACCCGACCGTATCAGACAGAATAATCGTATCGCCATGTGGCAGGCGCAACCGGCGCAATGTCGGATCAAGTGTAGCAAACAACATATCTTCAGCCAGCACTTCAGCGCCGGTCAGACGGTTGAACAAGGTTGATTTACCGGCATTGGTATAGCCAACAAGCGCAATCACCGGATGCGGCACCTTGCGGCGTTTTTGCCGGTGCAAATGGCGGGTACGCACCACAGTGTCAAGCTCACGGCGGATACTCAGAATTTTCTCTTGCAGCTGGCGTCGGTCGGCCTCAATCTGGGTTTCACCCGGCCCGCCCATAAAGCCGCCACCACCACGCTGGCGCTCAAGATGCGTCCAGCTGCGAACCAAACGGCCCTTCTGGTAATTCAGATGTGCGAGTTCAACCTGCAGGCTACCTTCACGCGTTTGCGCACGACGGCCGAAAATTTCCAAAATCAGACCGGTACGGTCAATCACCTTGATCTTCCACGCCCGCTCCAGATTGCGTTGCTGAACAGGTGTAAGGGGATGATCTACAATAACCAGATCAATTTCTTCGCGTTCAATACGCTCGGCAATATCCTCAACCTTACCGGCACCCAGCAATGTTGCAGGCCGCGGCTGTGTTGTCTGAACCAGAAAAGCATCAATAATGTCCAGATCAATGGCGCGCGCCAAACCGGCAGCCTCTTCAAGGCGTGCCTCATCACTGCGGCGATATTTAGGACGCTCAGTCTCATCCTGATCAGCTGCACGCGTGTAACGCTCCGGCAGCAAGGGCACGATAACAAACGCGCGCGTATCTTCAACCTTAGTCGTAAACGGCTTTCTGCCGCTTTTTACCGGCGCATCATATGTATCATCATGTTCAGAAACCACAGGCTCATAACCATTGTCAGCTTCAAGATCAGAAGCAGAGGTTAATATTTGAGCGGATGCCGGATCATTTCTTTTTTTCAAACACTTATCCTGTTTATTAGTAAAAGCACTTCAAACGATATTACTTTACCATATGGCATATGCCCATCTGTCTTTATTGCGGGCAAACAATATCTGTAAGTCAGATAATCATTCATCACAGCGACAACAATATCACCGTAAAACAAATATATCCGCAGGCCATTGGCACCGCGGATATAAAAACAGTTTCAAAATTTCAGCACTGCTCCGAAGATAAGGCCTACTCTTCTTCGCCTTCAAACATCTGCACAGGCTGGCTTGGCATAATGGTTGAAATAGCATGTTTATAGACCAGCTGTGAATGTCCGTCGCGGCGCAACAACACGCAAAAATTATCAAAAGAACTGACAATGCCTGTCAGTTTCACACCGTTGATCAAAAAAATCGTCAGCGAGATTTTCTGTTTACGTACAGAATTAAGAAAGAGATCCTGAAGATTTTGCGATCGTTCAGCCATTTTTTTATTCCTTTATTTCGATCCGCAGCCGGCACTACATTATGAGATCAGAAAACCTGCCAATAAAAACATTACCCGACCTCAGGCACGATATTATAAACAGGCACTTTCCGGAAAAACTGCAGGAAATAAATCCTTGCGCTCCAGTTTTATCATCTGCCTCAGTCTGAACACCTGCATTTTGATACAGAATCAATAGTTGCGGGGATAATCCCACATTTTTTAAAGGGTTAACAGGCCGCTATTTTTTGCGCAATGTCAAAATGTTGTGTGTCACCCTATCAGAGCTTAGCAGATACAGGCAATTCACCCGTTGTTTGTAGCATCCCCGTTGTTTGTAGCATCCCCGTTGTTTGTAGCATCCATGTATAAAAGCTGCCCTCACGTACAACCAGCTCTTCAGGACTTTTACGGTGAATGTGAAAACCGATAAAATCCGGATGCTGCAATGGCTCCAGCCCGTATTGCGGATTAAACATGTTCAGACAATCGCGGCCTGTCCAGTAATAGAAATTCTCTTTAGGCGCAGCATCTTCAAAACAGTTATACTTTTTAGCAAGTCTGGAAATACCATCATTGCCAAAAACTGTAATCCCGATCGCTGCCGGTGTTACCGGCTTGCCGGTCAATTTATACCATAAAGGCCGCAGCACACGCCGGCGCAGCCCCAGCCATTTTGGTAGCGGATAATCGCCTGCCATATAGGCATCAAACTCGGCAATAACCGGATGATCTGGTGGAAAATACAACGCCGATACCCCGACACGTTCTTTGTTTTCCCGCGCCAGATAAGGTTTTGAAGCATCCGGATGAAACTGTTTATGCAGATACACATCCGTATCCAGCCACACGCCCTGACTGTGCTTCATCAGATTGATACGAAAAATATCGCTGAACTGAACGATGGTGACATAGTCTTTCAAATCCGGAAAACCCGGATCAAGACGCCGGAATGCCTCGATCGGCAAAATAGCGGCCGCATCATGCTGCTCCACCCCTTCAGGCAGATTTTCAACCGGCTGATAGCTGAAAAGTTTAACCCGCTGCCCTGTATGCACCATAGAAATCAGACACATATGATCCACAGGCCGCAAGCGGGTTCCATACCAGAATGTGCAAATATCCATTTATTTCATTCTCAATAACAGCAATATCTATGTTTCAAACCAAGACATAAAAAGCATAATTAAAAGAAATCGAGACTGACACGGAACATCTGCTCGACATATTTAACCGTATCACTGGTTGCAAACATAACGACACGATCATTGCGGCGAATTTGCAGATCTCCGTGCGGTTTAATCACTTTACCGTCACGATACACAGCTCCAACCCGCAAACCGGCAGGCAGATCAATATTACGCAATGGCGCGCCCACAAGTGGCGAGGTTTCAAGCGCTTCTGCCTCAATAATTTCCGCTTTACCGTCATAAACACTATGCACAGAGCGGATACGGCCGCGCCTCACCTGCTGAAGAATTTTTGAAATTGTCACATTTTTCGGACTGACATAGGAATCAATCCCCACCGTGTGAATAAATTGCTGATAGGCAGAATTATTGATAAGCACCATATTGGACTTACAGCCCAGCCGCTTTGCCATAATGCTCGACAAAATATTGGCCTGATCCTGATTGGTCAGCGCAACCAACAAATCGGCATCCTGAACTTCCGCTTCGCGCAGCAAATCCTGATCCAGCGCACTGCCGTTCAAAACAATCGTTTTATTCAGCTCGTCTGCAACAAAAGCAGCACGTTCACGGTCATGTTCAATGATTTTCAGGCGGGTATGCGCGGGCAGCCGCTCTTCCATTCTCTTAGCAACATAAAGGCCGATATTACCGCCACCAGCAATAATAATCCGTCGCGCTTCCGGCTTGTCATGGCCGAATAATCCGAGTGTACGGCGCACCTGATCGGCTGTTGTTACCACATAGGCAATATCACCGGCGCGCAAATGGTCCTCGGAATGCGGCACAAATAATTTGTCATTGCGCACCACGCCCACCACCGTTGAAGGCAGATCCGGAAACAAATCTGTCAGCTGTTTCAGTGGCGTATCAATGATCGGGCAATCTTCCATACACTCGATAGCAAAAGCGATCACCTTTTCATCGGCAAAACGCAGCACATCGGAAGCGCCTGGCAAGGCTATGCGCCGCAGCACCATATCGCCAACCTCAAGCTCAGGCGAAATCACCACATCGATCGGCATATTATCGCGTGAGAACATCTCCTGATATTGCTTTTGCAAATAGGTCTGCGCACGGATACGGGCAATTTTTGTCGGTACATTAAACAATGAATGGGCAACCTGACAGGCCACCATATTAATCTCATCGTAAAGCGTAACGGCAATAATCATATCCGCTTCATCAGCGCCCGCAGCCTGCAACACATCGGGATGCGAGCCATGGCCAACAAAGCCGCGCACATCCAGAAGATCGCGCACATCATGAATAAGCTTTTCTGACGTATCAATCACTGACACATCATTCTGCTCGGCAGACAGCCGCTCGGCAATACCAAAGCCGACCTGACCGGCGCCGCAGATGATGATGCGCATGATTAAACCCCGAGCGACTTAAGTTTACGGTGCAGCGCAGAACGCTCCATACCCACAAACTCGGCAGTACGGGAGATATTGCCGCTGAAACGGTTGATCTGGGCGACCAGATATTCCTTCTCGAACATTTCACGAGCCTCACGCAAAGGCAGTGCCATAATGTGCTGATCAGAATCCGTTGGTGTGCGCGGCAGCGTATCACCGATTTCTGCTGGCAGGAGATCAGCCGTAACCGGTGAATCCACATCATCACCACGCGCCAAAATCATCAGCCGCTCCACATTATTGCGCAGCTGGCGCACATTGCCGGGCCAGCTATGTGATTGCAAAACCGCCATAGCATCCTCGCTGATGCGACGCGGCTTGATACCGGCCTGCTCGGCAACCTGATTGATGAACAGTGCCACAAGCGACGGAATATCATCACGGCGCTGCGCCAGAGGCGGCACCTGCACCGGCACCACAGCAAGACGGTGAAACAAATCTTCGCGGAACAATCCTTCGGCAATCATACCTTCCAGATTTTGTGCTGTTGAAGAAATAATCCGCACATCAACACGCACGCGTTTGGTGCCGCCAACACGTTCAAACTGCTGATCAACCAACACGCGCAAAATCTTGTTCTGCGTCTCACGCGGCATATCGGCAATTTCATCCAGATAAAGAATGCCGCCATGGGCTTCTTCCAAAGCACCGACTTTGCGTTCTCCGCCATCCATTTCAGTGCCGAACAGCTCGATTTCCATGCGTTCAGGCGTAATTGCAGCCGCATTAACGGTAACAAACGGCCCCTCAGAGCGGCTTGACTGCGCGTGAATTGCGCGCGCAACCATTTCCTTGCCCGAGCCGGAAGGTCCGGTGATCATGATGCGGCTGTTGGTAGGCGCCACACGGTCAATGGTCTGGCGCAACTGGTTCATCGCCAGTGACTGTCCCAGCAGTTCAAAGGTTTCACCAGAGCGTTTACGCAAATTGGAAACTTCGCGCTTGAGGTTTGAAGTTTCAAGCGCCCGCTCTGCAACCAGAATAAGACGGTCAGCCTTGAACGGCTTTTCAATAAAATCATAAGCGCCGCGGCGAATAGCCGAAACCGCAGTTTCAACATTACCGTGACCGGAAATCATCACCACCGGCAAATCTGGATGCAGTTTTTTGATTTCATCAAGCAGTGCCAGCCCGTCAAGGCGGCTGCCTTGTAACCAGATATCCAGAAACACCAGACGCGGCACACGATCATTAATCGCTGCAAGTGCGCTGTCTGAATCAAAAGCCGTACGGGTTTCGTGGCCTTCATCGCTCAAAATACCAGCAACCAGATCACGGATGTCCGTTTCATCATCAACGACGAGAATGTCAGAAGCCATTTAATCCACCTGCCTTGTTATTATTTCCCGCTGCCACACCATCAGATCATTTATATATGATAATGCGCCATCAGGCGTTTTTGTTTCAGCTGCACTGTGATTTATCATGCATGCAGCCCGTTATTATTATCTTTGGCTACCAGATCATCGGCATCTTCCATCTTTGTTGGAAAAATCATCCGGATCATGGCGCCTCTGCCATTATGAAAATCAGCCGGTGCATCATGCAATTCCATATGCCCGCCGTGATCTTCAACAATTTTGCGCACAATAGCGAGACCAAGGCCGGTGCCTTTTTCTCGCGTTGTCATATAAGGCTCAAGCAAACGCTGGCGGTTATCACCGGGCAAACCCTTACCATTATCAATCACTTCAACAATCAGCTGATCATTTTCCTGAAAAGCCTTCAGCAAGATATGACCATGATAATTATCTTCGCCCGATACCGCTTCAATCGCCTCACTGGCGTTTTTGATAATATTGCCAAAGGCCTGCCCAAGTAAACGGCTGTCGAAATGGCCATAGAGCGGCACATCACTGAGCTGTTGCTCAAAACTGATTTCACTCCGGCTGACTTCCACAAGAAATGCGGCTTCTTTAAGAGAATTGCGCAAATCAATGGTTTCCATTTTCGGCTTCGGCATCCGTGCAAAAGACGAAAACTCATCAACCATGCGCCCGATATCACCAACCTGACGAATAATCGTTTCAACACACTGATCAAAGACCTCGCGATCCTCGGTAATCACCTTGCCATAACGGCGACGGATACGCTCGGCAGAAAGCTGGATGGGTGTCAGCGGGTTTTTAATTTCATGGGCAATACGGCGCGCCACATCGGCCCATGCTGTTGAGCGCTGTGCTTGTACCAGATCAGTAATATCATCAATCGTAACAACATAAGACCGCTCGTCGCCCGATGCATCTTCAACCGTGATCTGCACATTGAATGTGCGTGTCAGGCCACCGCGCATCATTGAAACCTGCTCGCGATACACTGCACGGCCTGAACCATGGGCAATCTCAAACACCTGGCCTACTTCCGGCACCAATGCGGAAAGGCTGGTGCCGATCACATCTGTTTCTTCAAGCCCGAACATATGCTCGGCAGAGCGGTTAACAATATTGATCAGCCCCAGTGCATCCACGCCGATAACCGCAGCCGTTACACCAGACAATACGGCTTCAGAGAAGCGACGGCGCTCATCAATCTGGTCTTTTGCAGCAAGCAGATCCGTACGCTGGCTTTTCAGCTCTGCCACCATATTATTAAAAGTACCGGCAAGTGCTCCCAGATCACCATCGCTGGATCGCACCGGCACGGACACCTCAAGATTACCGGCTGCAACCTCATCAGCGGCACCGATCAAAAGACGGATCGGCCGCACCAGCCGGTCAGCAACGGCAATCCCGGTCCAGATCGCTGGCAGCAACACAATCAGCATTAGTCCAAAATAGAGCAGCGCAAAGATAACCTGCGTCGGGATACGGTTTGCCTCCATATCCTGATAGCGCTTGGTATTGGCCTCCATCAAACGCATGGAATTGAGAATTTGCTCGTTAATCGGCCGCACCGTATAAAGATAGGTGTCTGGAATTTCGCGCATTTTGATAATTGCGCCAACGAAATTGCTCACAGGCCCCGGCGGAATAATCACCGGATTACCATCTTGTGCGGTCTGCAATACTTCCATCGGCGGCACTGGCAGGCTGGCACCACCCTGCTCGCTGCGCAGCACAATCGTGCCATCTTCACGCAGCAATTGCGCGCCGAGCAAACCACGCCCCAGCGCCTGCAAGGTCAGCAATTGTACAAAACCGTTGCGGTCTAGACTATATAAAGTGCGCTGCCCGTCGAGATCTTGCAGCATCGAAAATGTCGTGCTTTGCAGGTTGCGCGCAGTATCAGTGATAAAGCCGTCGGCAAGACTGATCGACGAATTGACGATATTGCGGGTATTGGTTTCAAACCAGCGATCAAGACCTAGATTAAGCGTTACCGAAGCCACGATTGCCACCACAATGGCAGGCACAGCAGCAATAAGCGAGAACAGCGCCACAATACGCACATGCAACCGCGCTGCCGCGCGGCCATGACGGCGCGCCTGCGTGATACGCACAATTTCACGGATAATCAGCGCCAGAAGACTGAAGACCAGCACCACATTAATGGTAATCAGGATCAACGTAACATTGCGATCCGGTATAATCGGCGTCACACCGATCATGATCAGAAACGAAATTAACGATGCAACAATCGACAAGACAACAATGATCACCCCCGGAAGAGCAAGCAAACGCCTTTGCCCCCCCTGCGATTCAGGTTTGATCTCACGTAACCATTCAAGCAGACTCGTCTTATCCATTGCGGCAATCTATTATAAACCGTTGCCCTCGCGCAACAGATTGTTGCACATATGCAACGCCATCAATATCAGCCAGATTTTATATAAAACCGGTATGTCTACACGGGTGACTGCCACGCCCTCTATTACCTTAAAAATATTTTGAATTTTGCCATGTCATCATTTCTTCATGAAACTGACATTTGCCCGCAACACAGAACGGCGAAAGCTCCTGCAGTTTTTAAACACAAAAATCTGAGGATTTTCATGTCACGACGTTCTTTCGGCCATACAATGAAATTGCCACTCATTGCCGCCCTTGCCTCGACACTGGCAAGCTCGGTTGCATTTTCCGCATCAGCCGAACCGGTCTTCAACCGTATTGCCAGCTTTGCAGTTACCGACAATCTGCCAAAAGACGCTGATACAACAAAAGCAACATCATCAGAGATCATCACTGTTTCTGAAGATGGTAATACGCTGATTTATTCCGACAGCCCTTATGGCGGCATTGGCTTTGTCGATATTACAGATCCGGCAAACCCAAAAGCCGGCGGCGTGCTTAAAGTTGACGGTGAGCCGACATCGGTGGCCGTTGCAGGCAAACGCGTCTTTGCAGGCGTCAACACCTCTGAGAGCTTTGTCAAACCATCCGGTCGCCTCGATGTGATCGATATCGCATCGCGCAAGGTTGAAGCCAGCTGCGACCTTGGCGGTCAGCCGGATTCCGTTGCAGTGTCACCGGATAAGACATTTCTTGCTGTTGCCATTGAAAATGAACGTGATGAAGATCTCAATGATGGCGAACTCCCGCAGTTGCCAGCCGGTAATCTGGTTATTTTCAACCTCAAGGATGGCACACCGGATTGCAAGACCATGAAAGTGGTCGACATGACCGGTATTGCAGAGATTGCACCGGAAGATCCGGAGCCGGAATTTGTTGCTTTCAATGATAAGAATGAAATCGCTGTGACTTTACAGGAAAACAACCACATCGCCATCGTCGATGCGGCAACCGGTAAAATCACCTCGCATTTTTCAGCGGGCACTGTTGATCTCGACAAGATTGACACCAAAAAAGACGGCCAGATCAAATTCAACGGCGAGATGAAAAATGTTGCCCGCGAGCCTGATACCATCAAATGGATTGGCAATGATCGTCTGCTGACTGCCAATGAAGGCGACTATAAAGGCGGCTCGCGCAGCTTCACGATTTTCAATACCACCGGCAAAGTACTGTATGAAGCCGGTAACACGCTTGAGCACAGAATCGCAGCCCACGGCCATTATCCGGAAAAGCGCAACAAAAAGGGTGTTGAACTGGAAGGTGCGGAAGCCGCGCGTTTTGGTGATACCGATTATTTGTTTATTGCCAGTGAACGCGGCTCCATGCTTGCCGTTTATAAAGATAAAGGCGAAGGCAATGAACCGGAATTTCTACAGCTGTTACCATCCGGCATCGGCCCTGAAGGCGTGCTGGCTATTCCTTCACGCAACCTGCTGGTAACCGCCAATGAAACAGATCTTGGTGAAGATGGCGGTGCGCGCTCTCATGTGATGATTTATCAGATGCAGGATCAACCGGCGCAATATCCGCAGCTGATCTCTGAATCGACCGAGGATGGCACACCAATCGGCTGGGGCGCTTTGTCCGGCATGGTGGCTGATGAAGAAAAAGACGGCATCCTTTATGCGGTTTCAGACAGCGCTTATTATGCTGCACCAACCATTTACACCATTGATGCCAAGCAAACACCTGCCAAAATCACCACGGCACTGCTGGTGAAACGCGGTAAAGATGCAGCACAGAAGCTTGACCTTGAAGGCATAACCACCGACGGTACAGGCGGTTTCTGGCTTGCCAATGAAGGTGATGCTAAAAAGCTCGTTCCACATGCCATCCTCAATGTGAATGCCAACGGCGAGATCAAAAAAGAAATCGCCTTGCCGGCAGAACTGTTAGCGCATCAGACCCGCTTCGGCCTTGAAGGTATCACCCGCACCGGCACCGGCGACGATGAAACCCTATGGATGGCTGTGCAGCGTGAATGGGGCAATGATGACAAAGGCCACGTCAAACTGCTCAGCTACAACATCAAGGATGAAAGCTGGAAAGCCGTTTTTTATCCGCTCGACAGTAAAGAAAAAGGCTGGGTTGGCCTGTCAGAGATCACTGCCTATGATGGTCAGCTCTATATTATCGAGCGCGATAATCTGATCGGCAAAGAAGCTGTCAATAAGCGTTTATACAAAGTGGCTATGGCAGATTTGAAACCTGTAAAGCTTGACGAAAAGCTGAATATTGTCACCAAAACACTTGTGCATGATTTCATTCCTGACCTCAAGAAACTCAACGGTTTTGTGCCGGATAAGGTTGAAGGCTTTGCCATTGATAAAAACGGCATTGGCTATGTTGTAACCGATAATGATGGTGTTGATGGCTCCAGTGGTGAAACCCAGTTTTTCACAATCGGCAAGGTTAGTGATTTAAAACCATAATACGCCTCCCAAGCGTAACGAAAAAGCCGCGTTGCAAAACGCGGCTTTTCTAGTTTTTATCTCATGGGATTTTAGGCAAAAAACAGACCAAAACCTTGTAGCAACCGGCGTATTGCATAATCCGGCTTACCGGATGTAAACACCGCCAGATCATCATGATGATGCAAAATCTTATCTTTATGCTCCGGCAGCAATGAAAGCATGCGTCGCGCAATGGCTTCCGCCGGATCAAGCCAATCAACCGGCCACGGCGCTAAGCGGCGGAATACATTGGCCAGAAACGGATAATGCGTGCAGGCCAGCACCACAATATCGGTACGCTTGCCATCAACCTCTACAAAACAAGGCATGATCTGCTCAAGTACAAGCGCATCATCAATCTGCTCGCCGCGAATATGTGCTTCTGCCAGGGTTGCAAGCTTGTCTGCACCGACAAGACGCACATGGCATTGCGAGGCGAAAGACTGAATAAGATCACGCGTATAGGCGCGCTTAACTGTGCCGGGTGTGGCGAGCACTGAAACAAGCCCCGAACGGGTACGCTCCGCTGCCGGCTTGATAGCCGGAACCGTGCCAACAAACGGCGTATCGGCAAAGGCCTGCCGCAAGTCATCCAGCACCAGAGTAGATGCAGTGTTGCAGGCGATTACGCATAGCTGTGGCTGATAACGCCGGATCAGCTCTGCAAACAGGCTGACAATACGATCCCGTAAAGCCTGCTCTTCCCATGAGCCATAGGGAAAACCCGCATCATCGGCCACATAGATAAAATGGCGCTCCGGCATCAACACCCGCGCTTCGCGCAAAACCGTCAGGCCGCCAATACCGCTGTCGAAAACGATCACCGGTGCATCGGTCTTATTGGTAATATGCGTATCCGTATAATGCTCGAAATGATGCATATGCTTACCTCAGTGTAATCTTAGTCCTGCGGCGGTTCATTATCGGCAGTGTTTTCTGCATCTGGCGCAGAAGTATGAACTCTGGCCCGCCCTTCCGGTGCGCCTGCTCCACGCGGGTTTTTCGGCGAGAAATAATCCAGTGACGTCAGCACACCACGCAACAACCGAACTTCAGGTTCGGCAAAACCCGGCCGTGTCAGCACAGCACGAAGATTATTGACCATCACTTCTTTGCGCGCTTCAGGCCGGAAATATCCGCGTGTATCCAGAGCTTCCTCCAAATGATTGAAGAAACCGTGTAGATACTCTTTATTGGCAGGCTCAAGCTCCGGCCCGCGAAAAACCGTATCGGTTTCATGCTCCAGACCGGATTTCATCCACTCATAAGACATCAGCAGCACAGCTTGTGCGATATTGAGCGAGGCAAAGGCCGGATTAACCGGAAAAGTCACCAATTCATCAGCAAGGCTGACTTCATCATTTTTGAGCCCCACCCGCTCACGACCAAACATAATGCCGGTTTTTTCACCGCTTTTAAATTTGTGACGCAGAATTCTTCCGGCCTCAACCGGCCCGCGTACCTGCTTGAAACCATCTCGCTCACGGGCGGTGGTCGCATAAACAAAACTCAAATCTGCGAGTGCTGAGGGCAAATCATCATAAAGCACAGCACCATCAATAATATGATCGGCTTTACTGGCTGCCGAACGCGCTTTATCGCTCGGAAATGCCTCACGCGGATTAACCAGACGCAGCTCGCCCAAACCGAAATTGGCCATGGCACGCGCCACCATGCCGATATTTTCCGGCAATTGCGGTTCTACCAGAATGATTGCTGGGCCTTCATTCATCATCGTGCGCTGTTTATCTGTACCGGCCATAATCTTCTCAAAACCATTATCTTACGCGCAAAGCTGCTGATTACAGCTGCGCTTTTCACACTTCCCTTACAGAGAGAATGGCAAAATTTCAAATCATCCACGAAAATTGCACACATAATCACCACATACCCCGCCCTCGTCACACGATCGTGATGATCAAAAACTAGTTTTTGAAATAACAAACAACTGCATAGATTAAGAGAATTTCATATTCCTATTCGTTCAGGGCCGTTTGGACTTTGCGTGTGGCGCAAGCAGTGCTATAGGGGCACAACTCATGAAGGAGAGCTGTTAATGGCAAAGATTAAAGTTGCTAATCCTGTCGTCGAACTCGACGGCGACGAGATGACCCGCATCATCTGGCAGTTTATTAAAGACAAACTCATCCATCCATATCTCGACATTGATCTGAAATATTACGATCTGTCTGTTGAATATCGTGATGAAACCAATGATCAGGTTACCATTGATGCAGCCAATGCCATCAAGGAACACGGCGTAGGCGTTAAATGCGCTACCATCACCCCTGATGAAGGCCGCGTTGAAGAATTTGGCCTCAAGAAGATGTGGAAGTCGCCAAACGGCACCATCCGCAACATTCTTGGCGGCGTAATTTTCCGCGAGCCAATTATCTGCAAAAACGTACCGCGTCTGGTACCGGGCTGGACACAGCCAATCATCGTTGGCCGCCATGCTTTTGGTGATCAGTACCGCGCGACTGATTTCAAATTCCCGGGCAAAGGCAAGCTGTCGATCAAATTTGTTGGTGAAGACGGCGAAACCATTGAACATGAAGTCTATGATGCTCCGTCTTCAGGCGTTGCCATGGCCATGTACAATGTGGACGAATCAATCCGTGAATTTGCCCGTGCATCGCTTAATTACGGCTTGCAGCGCAACTATCCGGTTTATCTTTCGACCAAAAACACCATTCTCAAAGCCTATGACGGCCGCTTCAAAGATATTTTTGAAGAAGTGTTTCAGGCTGAATTTGCTGAGAAGTTCAAAGAAGCCAAAATCTGGTACGAACATCGCCTGATCGACGACATGGTTGCCTCTGCTCTTAAGTGGTCCGGCGGTTATGTCTGGGCTTGTAAGAACTATGATGGTGACGTGCAGTCCGACATCGTGGCACAGGGCTTTGGCTCGCTTGGCCTGATGACCTCGGTTCTGATGACTCCGGATGGCAAGACAGTTGAAGCTGAAGCCGCGCACGGCACAGTGACCCGTCACTACCGTCAGCATCAGAAGGGCGAAGAAACTTCGACCAACTCAATCGCTTCGATCTTTGCATGGACCCGTGGTCTGGCGCACCGCGCCAAGCTCGATGACAATGCCGAATTGAAGCGCTTTGCTGATACGCTGGAAAAAGTTTGCGTGGATACCGTTGAATCCGGCTACATGACCAAAGATCTGGCTCTGCTGATCGGTCCGGATCAGCCTTGGCTGTCAACAACAGGCTTCCTCGACAAGATCGACGAAAACCTGCAGAAAGCTATGGCAGTATAATAAGCACCATAATCAAAGAAAAGCCCCGTTTATCGGGGCTTTTTTATTTCACTTATATATCCTAGATGCGACGGTTTGCATTAAATCAACGAGACAAACCAAAGAATATTAATAAGTAAACTTACATATATTTAGCAAAATAAAATTTCTAAAGGAGCCCATAATATGGACATTATACAAATTTTGCTACAGTCCTCAGCACTCAGACCGCCAAATTTACACTCATCATTGCTTAAAGCCATTTGGCTAAAAACGAGAGTTGAGCACAGTGCAGAAACAAATAGTAATTATATTTTGCTTTACGATTAAATAGCATTTAATATATTCCTACTAAATACAGTAAAACACAAGCTAAAATACAGCAACACCAGAAAACAAGCAACAATAAAATATAAAATCAATCACACATACAAGAAATTCATTGTAACTATACATTTAAAAATAAGTATAATGAAAAAATCAATTCACATACATTGATAAATGTATTATTTAAATACACAATTTCCAAAATCAATGACCTTATGATTAAATTTCAGCAGCAAAATCCAGGCATTCATATAATAAGGCAAACAAAAAAGGGCACCAAAGGCGCCCTTTTAAAACTGTTATAAGCAGATGATTATCAGTTGCCAGCTTTGGCTTTTTCCTGCTCTGCCTTCATCTTGGCTTCAAACTCTTTCTGGCGCTTTTGAACTGCATCCTGCAGTTCTTTCTGACGCTGTTCCAATTCGTTCTGCTGCAAGCCCTTGCCTGTCAACGCATCGGAGAAGCCGGTAAGCTGAACAGTAATCGGATTTGGCTTGTTCTGGAAGTTAACCGAAGTCAGAGTGAGCTTGCCGCCTTTTTTGAGTGCATTGACCATTTCATCTGTCAAAGGCGCTTCAGCAATACAACGATCCGGGAAGCAAATACCATAATCAACTTTGGTAGTTTTGCTTGCATCAATCTGCATTCCAATGCCTGCTGGAATCAAACGACCGGTCGGAACTGAAACCTGAAAAATTTTACGGTTAATTTTGCCTTTGATCTCGATCAGGTTGATCGCGGTCAAAAGCTGGCCGGAATCAGCAGTAACAATATTCTGCGTATTGCAAATATCATTGTCTTCCTGCTTCGAGCAGACCTTGAACCATCCCTGCGGCGGCAGCTGTTGAGCTGTGGCCGGAAGGGTCGCGGTTGCAAGCAGGGCAACAGCGCCGGCAAATGCGGATGCGGCAGCGAATGTCTTCGTGCTGGTCATGATCAACAGGTTCCTTTCAACACTCTGATCTGATTTCTATCATCAGCCGGTATGTGTGAACAAGCGGCTTGTATTCTTGTACGGATCAGCAAGTGAACCGAATTCACCAACATGACTGCGGATGAAATAAGGCAACAGCGTGACCCCGTGTTAACTGCGGTGTTACACTGCCTGAATGACTGAATCCAGTGCCGTTTTGTTAACCATAGTTTTTTAGCGTCGAAATGCGCTATAAAAACAACGCAACCCCGCCCCGGCGGTTAAACCAGACAAAATCTGCATCAAAATTATGCGCAAGGAATTTCAAAGGCTTTACTCATATTCCGGTTAAATATCGGCTCTATGATAACGACAACTACGAATCACATATATGTATCTGCCGATACATTAGGTTTGTAAGCCCAGAACACACTGATTATATTAATTAAAACCTAGCTAAATCCTGTCAGACTTAGCGTAGTCTATAAATTTACCGGATAGTGATTTTACAATGCTCCAAAAGTCCGCGCCTCTCCCGCACACCATCAACAGGCGTCATCTGCTTGCCATGCTGGGAAGCTCTGTTCTCACAGCAACATCAGTCACGCCTTTTACCGCTATTCAAGCACAGGCACAAAACACAAGCCCCCCATCCTTATCGGGCGCAGATCAACCATCACCACCAATCGCACATGCACTCTCCATGCATGGCGATATCGCTTTGGCGCCTGATTTTAAAAGCTTTCCCTATGCCAATCCGCTGGCGCCCAAAGGTGGTAATATCACCTATGGTGTGGTTGGCACTTTCGACAGCCTTAATCCGTTTGTTTTACAAAGTATGCGCACCACTGCACGCGGTATGTTTAATGACAGCGATTTTGGTAATCTGATGTTTGAAACCCTGATGCAGCGATCCGCCGATGAGCCGTTTACGCTCTATGGTTTGCTGGCTGAATCCATTCAAACCGATGAGCAACGTAGTTTTATTGAATTTACCCTCAACCCGAACGCCAGATGGTCGGATGGCGTGCCGGTTACTACCGATGACGTGATTTTCACCTATCAGATCCTGACCGAAAAAGGTCGCCCGCCTTACAATTCGCGCATGAAGAGCATTGCGAAAATTGAAAAAACCGGTGATCGCAGTATTCGTTTTACCTTCAATGAACAAGCGAACCGTGAGTTTCCTCTCCTGTTGGCTGCAACCATGCCGGTCTTGCCAAAACATGCGACTGATCCTGAGACCTTCGGCAAGGCATCGCTGAAATCCCCAATTGCCAGTGGCCCTTATACGGTTAAATTGGTGAAACCGGGCGAGCGGATTACCTATCAGCGCAATCCTGATTATTGGGCAAAAGACCTGCCTAGCCGCACAGGTTTCAGCAATTTCGACACCATTACTATTGAATATTTTCGTAATGAAACATCGCAGTTTGAAGCCTTTAAAAAAGGCCTGCTTGATGTGTTTGTGGAAGGCTTTCAGGTGGCAATCGGCTCTCCGGCACATTGGGAGACCGCTTATCAGTTTCCGGCAGTGCTGAATGGTGAGATTGTAAAAAAAACCTTCAAACGCCAGACACCGGCAACTATGTTCGGCTTTGTTTTTAATACGCGCCGTGAAAAATTTGCCGATGTGCGGGTACGCCGCGCTTTGTCAGAGCTGTTTGATTTTGAGTGGATCAACCGCACTTTGTTTTCTGACCAATATTTACGCATTGGCAGTTTCTGGCAAGGCTCGCAGCTCTCCGCTATGGGGCACGCTGCCAGTGAGGGTGAGATGCAATTGCTGGCACCTTATATGCAGCAGCTTCTGCCAGAGATTATTGACGGCACATGGCAGCCGGCAAAAACTGATGGTACCGGCAATGACCGAGCACCAGCTAAAAAAGCCTATGAATTGCTGGTTGAGGCCGGCTACAGCTTCAACAATGGTGTAGCTACAACGCCGCAGGGCAATGTGCTGAGTTTTGAGATCATGACGCGCTCTGTTGATGAAGAAAAACTGGCACTGTCTTATAAGCGCAATCTGGCGCGCTTGGGTATTATTGCTGAAATTCGTAGTGCAGATGATGCGCAATATCAGCAGCGGCTGCAAAACTTTGATTATGATATGATTGTCGGCGCGCTCACCGCCTCGCTTTCACCCGGCAATGAGCAGTGGAACCGCTGGGGCACCGCCTCGCGTGATGCATCGGGCAGCTTTAACTATCCGGGTGCGCAAGACCCCGCGCTGGATGCAATGATCGATGCCATGCTGGCAGCCAAAGACCGCCAGTCTTTCACCGATACAGTCCGAGCCTTTGACCGGCTGTTGATTTCTGGCAGCTATTATCTGCCGCTTTATTACCTGCCCGAGCAGCGGGTTGCGACATGGTCACATATCAAATTTCCGGAAAAAACCTCGCTTTCCGGTGTGCAATTTCCTACATGTTGGGCAGAAACAGCTCAAAAACCGTAAAATTCTATGATTGGCTCCTCTATGACCACAAAACTGATCACCATTGATGTTATCTCCGATGTCGTTTGCCCTTGGTGCTTTCTTGGCCGTCAGCGCCTCAAAGCAGCGCTGGCAATGCTACCGGAACTGAATGTTGAAGTGCGCTGGCGTCCGTTTCAGCTTGATCCCTCTTTGCCGAAACAAGGCAAAGAGCGTAAGCGCTATCTGGTTGAAAAGCTGGGTTCGCAGAGCCGTGTGAATGAAGCCCATGATCAGTTGATGGCGCTTGGCAAAGAAGCAGATATTGAGTTCGATTTTGATGCGATTGAAGTTGCACCCAACACACTTGATGCCCACCGCCTGATCCATTGGGCCGGTGAGATCAGCGCTGAAGTGCAGGATCGTGTTGTAGGTGAATTATTCTCCATGTATTTTGAACAGGGCTTGGACATTGGCAGCCATGAAATTCTGGTTGAAGCCGCTGAAGATACCGGGATGGAATATACCATAATCGAAACACTGCTTGCTGATGATACGGATAAGCAGACCGTGCAGACGCAAATCGAAACCGCTTCACAAATGGGCGTTACCGGTGTGCCGTGCTTTATCATTGATCAAAAATATGCGGTGATGGGCGCACAAAGCGCTGAGGCACTGGCCGATGCAATTGCCCAGATTGCTGATGGTTTTGAACCGGGTGTCAGTGAAGATCGCTAAATCCTGCATCATACCACAGTCATAGTACTGTAGTTTAAACGCTCTGATACATAATCAGGGCGTTTTTTCGTCTTCCTTACCTTTCTAACTGCTTCTGCCCTTTCCTAGTTCTGCCCTATCTTAGTTCTGCCCTATCTTAGTTCTGCCCTTTCCTAGTTCTGAAAGACAAGACTGATGACCAATCCTGACAAAGCCGCAATATTTAATCGCACGAATGCCGAATATTGGGAGGCCAATGCCGAGGTCTGGACAAAGCACAGCCGCGCCGGTTTCGATATTTATCGTGATGCATTGCATACACCCGCTTTTCTCACGATGCTGCCTGATATTGCAGGATTGAAAGGCATTGATATTGGTTGCGGTGAAGGCTCCAATACCCGCTGGCTTGCCCGTAAAGGCGCACAAATGACAGGCATTGATTTAGCGCCGTCATTTATCCGGCATGCCACAGAATATGAAACTGGATGTGAGGCTAAGAAGTCGTTGGGCATTCACTATCAGGTCGCTGATGCGTTACATCTGCCAGTTAATGATGCGGAATTCGATTTTGCCAGCGCTTTCATGTCGATGATGGATATGCCGCAGCAAGCCGATGTGCTGAAAGAAGTGTATCGTGTTTTAAAACCGCAGGGGTTTTTTCAGTTTACAATTCTGCATCCGTGTTTTGTGCCGCCGTTTCGACAGAATATCCGCGATCAGAACGGTAATGTAACCGCAGTGCAGGTAAGTGATTATTTCGCCAATATTGATGGTCGTGTGGAAACTTGGTGGTTTTCCACGGTTCCGCAACACGAGCGCGACCAGACGCAGCCTTTTAACATTCAGCGTTTTCACCGCACATTGAGCGAATGGATCAGTTTTATCGTCAACGCCGGTTTTGTTATTGAAGCAAGTGTTGAGCCAATGGCTTCAGAAGCACTCGCAGCACATGAACCGGTGGTTGCAGACACACGCGTGACGCCGATTGCATGGATTGTGCGCGTTCGCAAACCTTAAACGTAAAACACACACAGCCCGCCAAATCACCGTTCCGGCAGGCTAGAGCAGTTTCAGGAAAAGTGGGAACCGGTTTTCCGTCCGAAACTGCGTTTAAACAAACAGATAGAGCGGTTTTCCTGCTTCAATAAAAAATAAAACCGCTCTATGCTTGTGTTTTATGCAGGCATCTTATGCTTCGGCAATTTTTGCCAGCTGGGTCATGATCACCGCCGCGCCGGTCAGGCGTTTTTCTGCAGTCGGATAATCACGGATAAACACAATGCTCTGATCCGGCCTGATTTTTGCCAATGAGCCCTGCGCGGCAATCATTTGCACCAGACCCGCCGGATTAGGGAAAGTCTTATCGCGGAACTGCACAACAATGCCCTTAGGCCCAGCATCCAGCTTCTCAACATTAGCTTTACGGCACAGCGATTTGATAAACACGATCTTGAGCAGATGTTTCACTTCTTCGGGCAGCGCACCAAACCGGTCGATCAGCTCGGCACCAAAGCCGTCAATCTCCTGCGTGGTATCAAGATCAGCCAAACGACGATACAGCCCCAGACGCAATTGCAGATCCGGCACATAGCTCTCCGGTATCATCACTGCCGTGCCAACAGCAATCTGTGGTGACCAATGGCTATCCACCACGGGCCCTTCAGTTTTCAGTTCTGCAACTGCCTCTTCCAGCATCTGCTGATAAAGCTCGAAGCCAACCTCTTTAATATGGCCCGATTGCTCATCGCCCAGCAGATTACCCGCCCCGCGAATATCCATATCATGGCTGGCGAGCTGGAAACCAGCGCCCAGAGTATCCAGCGATTGCAGAACTTTAAGGCGGCGCTCGGCAGTCTGTGTCAAAGTTTTGCCAGCAGGCAGAGTAAACAATGCGAAAGCACGCTGTTTGGAGCGCCCCACCCGTCCGCGCAACTGATAGAGCTGCGCAAGGCCGAACATATCGGCACGATGCACAATCATCGTATTGGCTGTCGGAATATCGAGACCCGATTCAACAATAGTGGTCGAGAGCAGCACATCATATTGCCCGTCATAAAAAGCATTCATAATGTCTTCCAGCTCGCTTGCCGGCATTTGCCCGTAAGCCACAGCCACTTTAAGCTCCGGCACATGGCTATCCAGAAACTCTTTAATCTCAGCAAGATCGGAAATACGCGGACAAACATAGAAGCTCTGGCCACCCCGATAGCGCTCGCGCATCAAGGTTTCGCGGATAACCAGCGCGTCAAATGGCGAGATAAAGGTGCGCACGGCCATGCGATCCACCGGCGGCGTGGTAATCAGCGACAATTCACGCACCCCTGTGAGCGCCAGTTGCAACGTGCGCGGAATAGGCGTTGCAGTCAGCGTTAACACATGAATGTCTGACTTCAGGTCTTTCAGGCGCTCTTTATGCTTAACGCCGAAATGCTGTTCTTCATCGATAATCAGCAGGCCGAGATTTTTGAACTTGATGGAATTGCCAAGCAGCGCATGGGTGCCTACCACAATATCCACCTGCCCCTCTTCAACTCCCTTTTTGGTCAGTGCCAGCTCCTTGGCGCCTACCAGCCGTGACGCATGGCCGATATTGATCGGCAAGCCGTTAAAGCGCGTAGAGAAGGTCTTGTAATGCTGGCGAGACAACAGCGTGGTTGGTACCACGACAGCCACCTGATAGCCGTTCAGCGCCGCAACAAAGGCTGCACGCAGCGCAACTTCAGTCTTACCAAAGCCCACATCACCGCAAACCAGCCGATCCATCGGTTTTCCATCACCCAGATCATCAAAAATAGCATCAATAGCGCGTTGCTGATCTTCTGTTTCATCATAAGGAAAGCGCGCTGCAAATTCCGCATAAATACCTTCCGGCGGTATCAATACCGGCGCACCGCGCATAGCGCGCTCCGCAGCAATACGGATCAGGTGCCCTGCCATTTCCAGCAATTGCTTTTTAAGCTTAGCCTTACGGGCCTGCCATGCACCACCACCAAGCTTATCCAGAACTGCCGATGAGCCTTCCGACCCATAGCGCGACAACAATTCGATATTTTCAACCGGCAGGAACAACCGGTCATCACCGGCATAATGCAGCTCAAGGCAATCATGCGGCGCACCGGCGGCAGTGATCGTGCGCAGACCAATAAACTTACCAATACCGTGATCGACATGCACCACAATATCACCGGCAGTCAGGCTGCTGGCTTCCGATATGAAGTCTGCATCGCGCTTACGTTTTTTAGTCCGGCGTATCAGCCGGTCACCGAGAATATCCTGCTCGGCCACCACCACAAGATCACCGGCATCAAAGCCGCTCTCCACAGCCAGCACCGTCGCGGTGATCTTGTCACGCGACAATGCTTTAACTGTGCGCAGGTCTTTAACGGTTTCGATCTTTTCCAGACCATGCTCATCAAGCACCTGCAACAGCCGGTCAAGTGAACCTTCCGTCCATGCGGCGATCATAATCTTTTTGCCGGTTGCACGCAGCTCGGCGATATATTTGGTCACCGCTTCAAACAGGTTTACATCTTTGGCCGCACGCTCTTCAGCAAAGTTACGGCCTTTATGTGCTTGCGCGTGAATAATATGGCGGGAACTGCTGTCCGGAGCCTCAAAAGGGGTCAGATCATAGCGCTTACCATTAGCCAGTGCTGCCTCTTCAACGTTTTTAAGCGACATATACAGCTGGCTTGGTGCGACAGGCTTATAAGGAATGGCATCTGCCGCCTCTTTGCCCTCTGACTGCTTCTGGCGGGCTTCATAATGATCAAGCACCAGCTTATGGCGCTCGGATATCGCTTCTGGCACCAGATGATCAAAAACCACCGGCATAGACCCGGTATGATCAAACAGGGTTTCCAGCCCGTCATAGAACATCGGCAGCCAATGCTCCATACCGGCAAAGCGGCGTCCTTCAGAGATTGCTGCATAGAGCGCGTCATCACGCGAGGGTGCACCAAAGGCCGCAATATAGTTTTTACGAAAACGGCTGATCACTTCCGGTGTCAGCGTAATTTCACTCATCGGCTGGAGGGTAAACTCCTTGCGCGATTCCGTGGAGCGCTGCGAGGCCGGATCAAAGGCACGGATACTCTCCAGCGTATCCCCAAAAAAGTCGAGGCGCAGCGGCTCTTCCGTACCCGGTACAAACACATCCAAAATACCACCGCGCACGGCAAACTCGCCCACATCGCGCACAGTCGGCACCCGCTCAAAACCATTGCGTTCAAGGCGCTGGGTCAAAGCATCCATATTCACGCGGTTACCGGGCTTGGCGGCAAAGCCCTGCTCTGCCAGCGCCGAGCGTGGCGGCAGTTTTTGCAGTGCCGCATTGGCAGTGGCAATGATCAATGCTGGGTGTTTATGTTCGCGTAATGCACTGAGATGGCTCAGCGCACTCAGCCGTTTGGCTGAAACTGTGGCGCCGGGCGAAACACGATCATAAGGCAGACAATCCCATGCTGGTATATGCAGCACCGGCAGATCAGGCATAATAAAGCCGATCACCTGCTCAATATCGGCTACACGCTGCCCGTCACGGGCAATGAACAGCACCGGCCCTTTATCACCCGCCTCTTCCAGAATTTTAGCCAGAACAAAAGCTTCATAGCCATCAGCTACCCCGTCAATCAGAACATGATCGACAAGAACTGGTTTCAGACCAAGTTTGGAAAATACGGGCATCGCGCTACAATCTATAAATTCTGGCTCTAAATTCTGGCTTTAAATTCTGGCTCTGTGTGTTGGCAGTTGGGCGCGAAAATCAGTATTCAATTTTATCGCGGAAAAGAATGAGCGCGCGAAACAGCGGCGTATCATACTGCTCGGGAGTTTTGTCTTCGCCGGTGATCCATTTAAACAAATCACGATCCAGCACTTCCAGCAGTATTTCAAACTCGTCCAGAACATCATTGCTCATACCGGCAATATGCTGATCGGCATATTGGCCAAAGATCAGATCCATTTCTTTCATACCGCGATGCCATGAGCGAAACAGCAATTTGCGCCGTCTCACATCCAGTTGCGCGCCGGCTTCCGTTCCAGACAGTTTACTACCCGTACTCATATCATTCTCCGAAATATCGTCTTGTATAAAACATGGCGCAGCAGATCGCAAAGAACATAGCATTGCCCGCGCTGTGAATTATGTTTACAGCCATATAACGCGGGATGAGCCCGCTGTCAGCCTTGCATGTTGATTTGTTTTAAAGCAGTTTCGTACAAAACAGGCTCTCACTCCTCCTGTTCCTGCTCTGAAAACGGGTATATTTGCATTCATGCGTCCAAGTCTGCTTGATCCACTCTTCGCCTCGGTCCGTACGCTCACCGGTATCGGCCCTAAAGTCTCAGCCCTGCTGCTGAAGCTTCTGGGAGCGGAAAGTGCTGCAATGCTGGAGCCCCGTATCGGCCAGCTGCTGTTCTTAGCACCCAATAGCGTAATCGACCGGCGCAACCGCCCGGGCGTGGCCTATGCGCAAGAAGGCGCTGTCGTCACATTGGAAGTGATCGTTGATCAATATCAGTTCTCAGCCTCCACCAGCAAATCCGGCGCTTTTATGCGCGGCTCTGTTCCGCATCGCATTTTTGCGCATGATGCAACAGGTGAAGTTACACTGGTATTTTTTCATGCGCAGCGCACATGGCTTGAAAAAAGCCTGCCGCTTGGCGAAACCGTTATTGTCTCTGGCAAGGTAGAATGGTTCAACGGCCGTGCTTCCATGGTGCATCCCGACCATATCGCCCCGATTGACGGCAGTGATGATCTGCCGCTGATTGAGCCGGTCTACCCGCTGACTGCCGGACTTTCACCCAAAACGCTGGCACGCGCTATGCGTGATGCTCTAACGCGTATTCCCGACCTGCCTGAATGGCAGGATAAAACACTGATGCAGCGAGAGGGATTCCCAACTTTTTCTCAAGCCTTGCATCACCTGCATCTACCGGAAGAGCCTGTCGATATCGCATTAGACGGCACTTCACGGCGCAGGCTTGCCTATGACGAATTTCTGGCCGGACAATTGGCTCTGGCCTTAGTGCGGGCAAAAACGCGGCGCTTATCCGGCAGGCCGCTCACCGGCACCGGCGAGATCGTTGCTAAAATTCTGAGCATATTGCCTTACCACCTGACCAAAGGGCAGGAACAAGCAGTTAAAGATATTATCGCCGATCTCAAAACACCGGAGCGTATGCTGCGCCTGCTGCAAGGCGATGTCGGATCGGGTAAAACTGTGGTCGGCCTGCTATCTATGGCACATGCGGCAGAAACCGGCGGACAATCAGCCCTGATGGCACCAACAGAAGTGCTGGCACGCCAGCATTATGCAACGATTGCACCACTGGCCGAACAAGCCGGTCTAAAAGCAGCACTGCTCACAGGGCGTGAAAAAGGCAAAGAACGTCAGCGCATATTGGAAGAGCTGGCAAGCGGTGCGATCAATATTATCATCGGCACCCATGCATTGTTTCAGGATAAAGTCGAATATCACGATCTGGTATTTGTGATTATTGATGAGCAGCACCGCTTTGGGGTGCATCAGCGCTTGCAGCTCACCGCCAAAGGTACTGCACCGGAGATGCTGGTAATGACCGCCACGCCTATTCCGCGTACGTTAGTGCTCACCGCTTTTGGCGATATGGACGTTTCCAAACTCACAGAAAAACCTGCCGGTCGCCAGCCTATCACCACGGCGATTGTGCCGAGTGAGCGGTTGAGTGAAATTGTTGACCGGATGCGCACAGCCATTCGTGATGGTCAAAAAATCTACTGGATTTGCCCGCTGGTTGAAGAATCCGAACATGTAGAACTCACCTCAGCCGAAGAGCGTTTTCAATCATTTCTGCCGGTATTTGGCGACAAGCTCGGGCTCATTCACGGCCGCATGACCGGCATTGAAAAAGACGAAGCTATGCTCGCCTTCAAACGCGGTGAAACACGGCTTTTAATTGCCACCACAGTCATTGAAGTGGGCGTGGATGTACCGGATGCCACAGTGATTGTGATTGAACATGCCGAGCGCTTTGGCCTGTCGCAATTGCATCAGTTGCGCGGGCGTGTGGGGCGTGGCGACAAGGCCTCAACCTGCCTGCTGCTTTATAAAGGCCCGCTGGGTGAAATTGCCAAGGCGCGGCTTCAGGTGATGCGCGACACCGAAGACGGCTTTCGTATTGCCGAAGAAGATTTAAAACTACGTGGTGAAGGTGAGCTGCTCGGTACCCGGCAATCCGGCACACCGGGCTTCCGGCTGGCGTCAATTGAAGAGCATAGTGACCTGCTGGAAATCGCCCGCAAAGATGCACGCCTGCTGCTCGGGCGCGATGTGGATTTACAAAGCGAGCGCGGTCAGGCATTGCGGCTGCTGCTCTATATTTTCGGGCGCGATGAAGCCATCCGGCTGCTGCGCGCGGGATAAGATAAAGGCGGCCACCTGGCCGCCTTTATCATTTTATGAAGTTAATATCATATCATATTGAATTTATTATCTATTCAACAGTAACAGACTTAGCAAGATTACGTGGCTGATCGACGTCTGTACCCATAAATACTGCTGTATAATAAGCCAGCATCTGGATCGGCAGCGCATAAACCAGCGGTGAAATGAACTCCGGCACTTTCGGCATAATCAGTGTTGAAAGCGCATCAACATTAGCATGTTTTGCACCTTCTTCATCTGTGATCAGAATGATGCGACCGCCGCGTGCGGCCACTTCCTGCATATTCGATACAGTCTTTTCGTAAAGACGATCAAATGGTGCAATAACAATCACCGGCATAGTTTCATCAATCAGCGCGATTGGCCCATGCTTCAATTCCCCTGCCGCATAACCTTCGGCATGAATATAGGAAATTTCTTTGAGCTTAAGGGCGCCTTCCATAGCCAATGGATAGGAGGTGCCGCGACCAAGATAGAGCGCATGTTTGACATTCATCAGGTCACGGCAAATCGCCTCAACCTTAGGCGCAAGCTTCAATGCCTGATGAATATAACCGTTGAGCTCTGCCAGTTCCTGCACCAGCTGCTTTTCTTCGCTCGGGGTGATGGTGCCTTTTGCTTTGGCGGCAGACAGCGCCAATGAAGCCAGAACCGAAAGCTGGCAGGTAAACGCCTTGGTAGAGGCAACACCGATCTCAGGTCCTGCAAGGGTCGGTAAAACAATGTCTGACTCGCGCGCAATCGTGGATTCACGCACATTAACCACAGCGGCAATCGGCAGACCTTGCGAGCGGCAATAGCGCAAAGAGGCCAGCGTGTCCGCGGTTTCACCGGACTGTGAAACAAACAGCGCCAATGTATCTTTCGACAGTGGCATTTCACGGTAACGGAACTCTGAAGCAATATCAATTTCCACTGGCAGGCGTGCATAACGCTCTAACCAATATTTGCCGATCGTGGCTGCATAATAAGCCGTGCCGCAGGCTGAAATTGCCAGACGATTGATCTTCGACCAGTCAATATTTGTCACATCGCTGCGGATCGTTGAAGACGAGAAGTCCAGATAATGCGCCAGCGTGCGTGAAATCACTTCCGGCTGCTCATAGATTTCCTTTTCCATGAAATGCTTATAATTGCCTTTATTGACAACATAAGCTGTACCGGCAGATTGCTGCACAACGCGGCTGACCTCAGTATTGCTCTCATCATAGATGACAGCCTTATCACAGGTCAGCACCGCCCAATCGCCATCTTCCAGATAAGAAACTTTATCGGTGAACGGCGCCAGTGCAATTGCATCAGAACCGAGGAACATTTCACCGTCACCATAACCGATTGCCAGAGGCGATCCGCGGCGTGCTGCAATCAGCATGCCATTCTCGCCTTTGAACAGAAAAGCCAAAGCAAAAGCACCGCGCAAACGGACAAAAACATTGCGCACAGCATCAATCGGCGCATCGCCGGAGCGAATACTGCGCGACACCAGCTGGGCTACGGTTTCCGTATCGGTATCGCTTTGAAAGGTTACACCTTCAGCTTCCAGTTCGGCACGCAGTTCAGCAAAATTTTCAATAATGCCGTTATGAACAATAGCAACCTGTTCCGTTGCATGAGGATGTGCATTACGCTCGGTTGGTGCGCCATGCGTTGCCCAGCGTGTATGGCCAATACCGATTGAGCCGCTCAAAGGTTCATCTTTCAAACGGTTCTCAAGATTAACCAGCTTGCCTTCGGCACGACGACGCTCAATCTGGTTATCCACCAATGTGGCAATACCGGCGGAATCATAACCGCGATATTCAAGACGCTTCAAGGCATCAACTAGCCGTGAGGCAACCGGATCTTTGCCGACAATACCAATAATTCCGCACATAAGGTCTGTTTCCTGCTGAGCTATTTGCAAACCATTGTTTTAAATCAAAACTTTATGGTTAAGTTATAATTATTTGTTTTTACTAGCCTTAATGGCTTTGTATTTTTCACGCAACACAGTGGCGCGCTCTGCTTTATTGACCTGACGGGAGCGCCCGAGCGCTAAGGCATTATCCGGCACCTCTTCGGTGATTACACTGCCCGAGGCTACATAAACACCATTACCGATTGTAACCGGCGCCACCAGCGATGTGTTGGAGCCGATAAAAGCATTGCTGCCGATCACGGTCTGAAACTTGTTATAACCGTCATAATTACAGGTAATCACGCCTGCACCCACATTGGTATCATGGCCGATTGTACTGTCGCCGATATAAGACAAATGGTTGATCTTGGCGCCAATACCTATCTCTGCATTTTTCACTTCACAAAAATTGCCAACTTTTGATTTCTCACCAAGTCTGGCTCCCGGGCGCAAACGTGCAAACGGCCCCACACTGGTATCTGCGCCGATCACTGCACCTTCAATATGCGAGAATGCATGAATAACAGCCCCTGATGCCACTGTAACTTTGGCGCCGAAAAATACATTCGGCTCAATCACCACATCCGCATCAATCTGCGTATCATGAGCAAAAAACACAGTTTCCGGCGCAATCAAAGTCACGCCTGAAAGCATAACCTCGCGGCGCTTGCGTGCCTGCCACAGGGCTTCTGCTTCAGCCAGTTCCGCACGGTTATTAATGCCGATCACATTTTCAACCGGCACATCAATGGCAACCACATTCAGACCCTGCGCATGGGCAAACTTAACAACATCGGTGAGATAATATTCGCCTTTGGAATTGTCATTCTTGACCGCCTCAATCAGCGACAATGCATGCCGACCATTCAAAGCCATCAATCCGCCATTGCAAAAGGTAATTTTGCGCTGTTCGGCACTGGCATCTTTTTCTTCGATAATCGCGACCAGCTTGCCTGCCTCTTCAATCAAGCGGCCATAGCCGGTCGGATTTTCAGGGCGAAAGCCCATCACCACAATATCCGCACCATCAGCAAGTTTTTCACGTGCCGCACGTAGCGATTGCTCCTCAATCAGCGGCGTATCACCGAAGACCACCAACACATCATCATGATGTGTATTTAATGCCTCACGGGCAGCCAGCACCGCATGAGCAGTACCCAAACGCTCGCGCTGCTCGTAAAAACGCGCTGAACCATTAATCTTACCCACAGCCTTCTGCACATCTTCAGCACCGCGCCCGACAACAACCGCCAACGCGCTTGCTGCATTATCAGCGCTCGCACCCTGCACGGCTTTGACCACATGACCAACAAGCGGCAGCCCTGCGATCGGATGCAAAACCTTGGACATTGAGGACTTCATGCGCGTTCCCTCGCCGGCGGCGAGAATGATAGTCAGGCAGGATCTTGAAGTCATAAATTTTTCCGTGAATTTCTGGCCTGATATTTCAGAACCACTTTAATGGCAAAACGTATAGATTTGTTTACCCGTTACCGCGATGTGACATTCTAAAGCAGCTTCAGGCTAAAGCAGTCTCAGGCTAGAGCAGCCTCAGTAAAAGAGAAAGCCGGCTTGCCGTCAGCCAAGTTTGCCCAGCACCGGAAATGTTTCCAGCAGCCAGAATGCGAAAGACTGCATACCGCCGGTCAGGAACAGCACACCGGCCAGAATGAGCAAAACGCCCATCGCCTTTTCAACCTTGCCCATATGCACACGAAAGCGCGCCAGAAACCGCATAAATGCGCCGGAGAACAGCGCAGCAATCATAAATGGCACGCCTAACCCAAGCGAATAGATCGCCAGCAACGATGCACCATCGAGCACGGAGGCCTTGGAACCGGCAAGCGTCAGGATCGGCCCCAGCACCGGTCCGATACATGGCGTCCAGCCAAATGCAAAGGCCAGCCCCATTATATAGGCACCAAGTGGCGTAGCAGGTGCGGAGCGCGCCTGAAACCGCGCCTCGCGTGACAACATCGACAATCGGATCACGCCAAGGAAGTTCAACCCCATAACAATGATCACCAGACCAGCCGCAATCGCGATCTCCTGCTGCCACTGGCGCAAAAATGCCCCTATAGAAGAAGCACCGGCACCAAGCGCCACAAATACAGTGGTAAAACCGAGGACAAAGGCAAAAGACGTCATCAACAAACGCAGACGATTATGGGAAGCCTCTGCCGCCTCACCGCCCTTGCGAAAATCATCAACACTCACACCCGCCATATAACAAAGATAGGGTGGCACCAACGGCAACACGCATGGTGAGAGAAATGACAAGGCGCCGGCACCGGCCGCAGTGAGATAAGATATGTCGATTGCCATGCTAATTTCCTGTTAGAGCGGGTAACATTCAGGTTGGATCGCAACACCCGCTCTAGATTTTAGAGTTATCGCATTGTCATACCTACCAACTTGATAGTGCAATGCTCGAGAGCAGTTTCAGAATAAGTGGAAACGCATAAGACTTAAAATCAACCCGCAGGGCTCATTTCTCTTTCCGCTATAATCCGCACGAAACTGCGTTCAAATAAAAACACTCCGGCTACGACATTTGCCACTTTCAATACGGCGCACGCGATGCGGCCGACATTGTCATACTGATATATGTCGCTTTCAGATTACCAGCGCATCGGCTGCGCATAGGATTGCTGCCCTTATAGCCAGAAAATCAAGCGATAGGAACCTTTACAACCAATCACTCTAATATTTGAGCAGCAAATATCGCTCACCATGGCGCAAATCACTTAAAATTTGAGAATCAAATGTACAAACAATGGCTTGGAGGAATCATTTTTGTCCAGATTCCCATGGGCAGAGAAAAAACTTCATTTATTTACTCCCGCAATAAGGGTAACTATCCGCATATAAGCAGCTTATGCGTGCATTAATCCCGTCTCCATGTGGAAAAAACACAGAAAAACCCAAAAAACGACCATTCATTTGAAAAACAATGATTTTGGGTGTTGACGATCACGATATCCACCCCTATGTATCGCCGCACTTGCAGAGCATTACCGAGTGCTCCTGACGAAGACCAAACGGTCTCACTGAAATTGCAAGAGCGCGTAGCTCAGCCGGTAGAGCAACTGACTTTTAATCAGTAGGTCCACGGTTCGAACCCGTGCGCGCTCACCACTCCCTTAATAGGGCGCAATTCTCAAGCAAAACAAAATCACTTACATAAATAACAGCCTTTCTTCTAGAGCGGAAAACGTTCAGGTTGTATCGTAGCCCTCGCTCTAGATTTTAGCTTTTTCGTATTGTCAAACCTATCAAGTTGATGAAACTAGATAGTGAAATGCTCTAGTTACCGCTTATTCAACATGCGTTTGTAATTGCACTCCTGTTTTAAACAGCACCCAGCGCACAAGCAGCTGCTGTGAGCCACGCCCACATGCTTAATCCTTAGCCTTACTCCCCGTCACTTTATAAACAGAGATAATTCTATTATCATTTTATCTAAAAATTTCATTGGCACTAAACCAGTGATCGTACCACTATTCACGACACGGAATCATTTTTGCTCACACGAAGCATGATCTGTATGGGCGAATTATCAGTTGGAATTCGGGGAACGCGTAATGAATATTTATAAAAAGGCACTCTCAGCCACAGCACTTGCAGTGCTGGTTGGCGGCTTGGTGCCCTCTCTGGCATTTGCCAAAACACTGATCTATTGCTCGGAAGCAACACCGGATAATTTTGATGCGGCGAGCACCACATCCGGCGCCACCTATGATGCATCGGCACGTAATGTTTCCAACGGATTGATCAAGATCAAGCGCGGCTCGACTGAGCTGGAACCCGGCCTCGCTGAAAGCTGGGAAATCTCGGAAGACGGTAAGGAATATACATTCCATTTGCGCAAAGGCGTAAAATTTCAGACCACCAGCTATTTCACGCCAACACGTGAGTTTAATGCTGATGATGTGATTTTCTCTTTTGCCCGTCAGGGTGATAAAGAAAATCCGTTTTACGGTCACGGTACATGGCCGCAATATGGCGCCTATTCTTTCCCGAGCCTGATTAAAGAAATCCAGAAGATTGACGATCATACCGTCAAATTTGTACTGAACCGCCCTGAAGCAACCATGATTGCCTCGCTGTCACTGACATTTGCGGTTATCCAGTCCAAGGAATATGCCGATAAGCTGGTTGCTGAAGGCAAAACCGATCAGCTTAGCCAGATGCCAATCGGCACCGGCCCTTATCAATATGTTGACTATCAGTCGAATAGCGCCATCCGCTATCAGGCAAATCCGGATTATTGGGGCGGCAAGCAGAAGATTGATAATCTGATTTTCGCCATCACCCCTGATGCCGCAGTGCGTTATCAGAAGATGAAGGCAGGCGAATGCCACATCATCGCTTATCCTAATCCTGCTGATATCGATGAAATGAAAGCGGACAAATCGCTGGAAGTGCAGCGCAAAGAGGGTCTGAACATTGCGTTCATGGCCTATAATACCGCCGTGGCACCTTTTGATGATGTGCGCGTGCGTAAAGCTTTGAATATGGCGATTAACAAGCCGGCAATTATTGAGGCGGTGTTCGGCTCAACCGGCATGGTCGCAGTTAACGCAATGCCTCCGGGTGTTTGGGGCTATAACAAAGACATCAAAGATGACGCCTATGATGTTGATGCCTCGCGCAAACTGCTTGAAGAGGCCGGTATTAAAGATCTGTCGATGAAAATCTGGGCGATGCCGGTGCAGCGTCCATATATGCCCAATGCCCGCAGAACAGCCGAGCTGATGCAGGCTGATCTGGCTAAAGTCGGCGTAACAGTTGAGATCGTCTCTTATGACTGGAGCGATTATCTGAAACGCTCACTGGAAAAAGATCATGACGGCGCTGTCATGCTTGGCTGGACCGGCGGTATGGCTGATCCTGATAACTTTCTGGCCGCATTGCTCGGTTGTGAAGCGATTGGCAGCAGTAACCGTGCAAATTGGTGCAATGCAGATTTTGAAAAGCTGATTCAAGCTGCAAAACTGACCACAGATCAGGCTGAGCGTACAAAGCTTTACGAACAGGCACAGGTTGTCTTTAAGGAACAGGCGCCATGGCTGACAATCGCCCATCAGGTGATGGAACAGCCGGTAAGCGCAAAGGTTAAAGATTTCCGCGTAGATCCGTTCGGCGGCTACCTGTTTGAAGATGTGGATATTGAAGAATAATATGCACACGAGCAGTTTCAGGAAAAGTGGGAACCAGTTTCCGTCTGAAACTGCGTTCAAACAAATAGTGAGGGCAGTTTCAGGAAAAATCTAAGTAGGCTCTCCTGAAACTGCGTTTAAACAGTCAGATAGAGCCGGTAACGATCAGGTTGGAGCGCAGCGCTCGCTCTAGAAAATAGCTTTTTCGCATGGCATGCCTATCAACTTGATAGTGAAATGCTCTAGAGCATTTCGTAGTCCAATGGAATCATTGGGCGGCCACGATAATGCGTAAAAACAATAACTTAGAGCGGATTACATGATCCAATTTAAACGTAAACCGCTCTAGCAAAAGTTCACCTCATACTGAATGGCGCCCTTCAGGCGCCATTTTGCTAAAATCATCACGTGAATATTTATAAGCTGATCTGAAAGAAGTCTGATGGATATTGTTGAACGCTTCCTGAACTATACGCGTATTAATACCACTGCGGTGCCCAATGCTGCGCATTTACCATCAAGCAGCGGCCAGACAGAGCTCTCAATCCTGCTGGCGGGTGAATTGCGCGATCTGGGGCTTGTGGTTGAAACCAGAGATCATTCGATTGTGGTCGGCACATTGCCATCCAACATTAAAGATGGCCGCAAAGCCCCGACAATCGCCTGGGTTGCCCATATGGACACCAGCAGCGAATATAATACCGATACGCGCGCACAAGTGGTGGACTATACTGGCGGCGATATTACACTCAACAAAGACCTCAATATTGTGATGCGGCTGGAAGAGTTTCCGGAGCTGAAGCGCTATCAAGGCGACCAGATTATTGTAACCGACGGCACAAGCCTGCTCGGCGCCGATAATAAATCTGCAATTGCTGAAATCATGCATGCGATGCAAGTGCTGCACGATAACCCCGAGATCGAACATGGCGAAATTAAAGTCGTGTTTGTTCCGGATGAGGAAATCGGCCTGCTGGGTGCCAAAGCACTGGATGTAGCAAGTCTCAATGCAGATTTTGCCTATACGCTCGATTGCTGCGCTGTGGGTGAGATCGTTTATGAAAACTGGAATGCCGGCGAATATCACATCACTTTTCACGGGCAACCAGCACATCCGATGTCTGCCAAGGGTAAATTGCGCAATGCCATCCTCTATGCCCACCAGTATATTGGCATGCTGCCTGCCGGTGAGCGTCCGGAATATACCGAAAAGCGTGAAGGTTATTACTGGGTAAAAGCGGTTCAGGGCAGCGTTGCTGAGGCAAAAATCGTTGTCGATATTCGCGATTTCACTGAAGCGGGATTTGAAACCCGCCGCAACTTTATCGACACACTGGCCGCAAGCTTCAATCAGCTTCATGGTGAGGGTGTGGTTACAGTGGAATATCGCCCGATGTATCGCAATGCGGCACAGGGCTTGCAGGGTGAAAATTTCTATCCGGTAGAACTCGCACTGGAAGCAATGAAAGCCATCGGCGTTTCACCCTATGCTATTCCGATGCGTGGCGGCTATGATGGTGCAGTACTGTCAGAAAAAGGATTGCCCTGCCCCAACCTGTTCTGCGGCGCTCATAATTTTCACTCGATCTATGAGTTTTTGCCAGTCGGCTCGCTCAATAAAGCCTCGGAAATGGTTATAGAGATTTTGAAACGCGCCGCAGCTAAAAGCTGAACACCCCCGATTAAGGCCTCTGCCCGTTTAATGCACATCAATATATGTGCTTATACGGGCAGCTTCTGCTCGCTTGGCTGCAGTAAATTTACATGTCTATCAATAATTACAAAAACAACAAAAATAGAATTTTCAAATTATAAAATAATATTCAGGCCATTCACCAGTAACGCACTGAAACCTTCTCCAGTCTATACACAAATCCGTTACCTAATAAATAAAAAACGTCATTAAACAATTGATGATACTGAGGTATTTTTTGTTGACCTCTCAGATTTAGCAGTCTTTATTATAGATGCCGATAAAAAATGGCGAAATAATAAGAATGAGGGAACAGATGATTATCGCTAAAGCAATCCGTGTTGCCGGGCTATTATCGCTCACCTATGGCGCTCTGATTTTGGGAACAAGCCTGTCATATTCTCAGCCTGCAGAAATGATAGCAGCCCCGGACCGCTCGCCTTCTGACGGCGTTGGACCATTTAAAAAACTGGTTATCCGTGGCGCTACATTAATTGACGGCACAGGCGGCCCGCCACGCGGACCAGTTGACATTGTCATCGAAAACAACCGCATTACAGACATCTTCAATGCAGGAACGCCGGGTCTCCCCTTAAAGGCAGAACGCAAACCCGCAGATGCCGATCATGAAATCGATGCAACGGGCATGTTTGTAACGCCAGGCTTTGTAGATACCCATACCCATGGCGGTTCACCAGACAAGGCGCCGGAGCTTGAATATCCGTATAAGCTTTGGCTTGCACATGGCGTGACCACAGTGCGTGGTGTAGCGTTGGCATGGGGCAAAATGGGCGCCAGCGAAAAGTTGCGCAGTGAAAAAAATGAAATCACCGCACCGCGAATATTCAATTACCAAACACTGGGCAGTGCATGGGATAATGGACGCGTCACCACGCCTGAACTTGCACGCGAATGGGTGCAATGGGCAGCACAAAACAATATTGACGGTATAAAATTCTTTAACCGCGGGGATGAAACGCCTGAAATTATTGCGGCGGCAATTGATGAAGCCAAAAAAAATAATCTTGGCACCGTAGCGCATCTTTCCCAGAACCTGGCACTGGAGGTCAATGCAGAATCTGCTGCGGCCATGGGTCTTGGTACCGTCACGCATTTCTATGGTCATTTTGAATCGCTGTTAAAAGACCACAAAATTCAAAATTTCCCCGCAGATTATAATTACAATAATGAATATGACCGTTTTGCCGGCGTTGCCGATATCTGGAACCAGATATACGAGCCGGACAGTCCGGAATGGAAAGCCTATCTGGAAAAACAGAAAAAGATGGGCATCGTCTTTGATCCTACATTCACCATTTACGCGGCCTCGCGTGATTTAATGCGCGCACGCAATGCTGACTGGCATGACAAATATACCATGCCAAGCCTGTGGCGGTTTTTCCAATCTACACGTGATAATCACGGCTCGTATTTCTACGACTGGACTACCCATGATGAAGTGCAATGGCGCAACTTCTATCAGCGCTATATGCAACTGGTAAATGATTACAAGAAAATGGGTGGCCGCGTTACAACGGGCTCCGATTCAGGCTTCATCTATAAGCTCTATGGCTTTGGCTATATTGAAGAGCTTGAACTGCTGCAGGAAGCAGGCTTCTCACCTTTAGAGGTCATTCAATCAGCAACCATTAATGGCGCGCGTACCTTGATGGAACCAAAAAAAGAGGCACCGCAATTCGGCATTATCCGCAAAGGCATGCTGGCGGATATCGCGATCATGCCGGAAAACCCGCTCGCCAATTTCAAAACGCTCTATGGTACGGGTCATGAAAGATTGAACCCGGAAACCAATAAGCCTGAAATTATCGGCGGAGTAAAATGGACGATTAAGGACGGCATCGTCTTTGATTCAAAGAAACTGCTCAATGATATCGCCCTTATGGTCGAAGCAAAAAAAGCAGCCGAGAATGAGGCTAAACCAGCACAGCCCAATTAAATCCGGCGCTGAAAAGCATTGATCGCTTTTCACAACATCAGCTCCTCCGAAATGTTTCGGAGGAGCAAACAAATTTGTCGCAACAAAGATAAGCTTACATTTAAGAATTTTTATGTCTAAACATATAATCAACTCACCAAACACATAGTCCAGGTAAATATTTAAGAGAGGCCGGCCATGATTTCTATTAAGCGATCAGTAACAGCAACCTTCACAACTCTTCTTATGTCAGCGAGCTTATTAGCATCTACTACTGCTGAAGCCTGCACCCGCTTTGTCTATCACGGTGGTGCAGATCAGATTATTACCGGTCGCTCAATGGACTGGAAAACCGATGTTGGCACCAATATTTGGGTTTTCCCGCGTGGCATGGAACGCTCCGGTGAAGTCGGTCCAAACTCGGTTCAATGGACATCAAAATTTGGCAGCGTTATTGCCTCTGGTTATGACATCTCAACGACAGACGGCATGAATGAGGCTGGCCTAGTTACCAATGTGCTATGGCTGGTCGAATCGTCCTACCCGAAATATGACGGCACAGCGCCCGGTCTGTCCATCGCAGCATGGGCGCAATATGTTCTCGACAATTTTGGTACCGTTCAGGAAGCCGTCGATACGCTGGCAAAAGAACCATTTACCATTGTTACCAGTGACGTACCGGGTGAAGACCGCCTTGCCACACTGCATCTTTCACTGTCCGATTCAAGCGGTGACAGCGCCATTATTGAATATATTGACGGCAAACAGGTTATCCATCACAGCCGTGATTATCAGGTCATGACCAACTCTCCGGCCTTTGAACAGCAATTGGCACTGAACTCTTACTGGCAGCAAATCGGTGGCACTGTGATGTTGCCTGGCACCAACCGCGCCGCAGATCGCTTTGCGCGTGCATCTTTCTATGTCAATGCAATCCCGAAAACAGACGATGCGGAAGAGACATTGGCCAGCGCTTTCAGTGTTATTCGTAACGCATCGGTGCCATTTGGTATATCCACTCCAGATCAGCCGAATATTTCTTCTACCCGCTGGCGCACGGTCTCAGACCACAAGCGTGGTCTGTATTTCTTCGAATCGGTTTTAACGCCAAATGTATTCTGGGTTGATCTCAAAAAGATGGATTTCTCAGAGAAAACCGGAAAAGTGCAGAAGCTCGACCTCGGCGTTAATCAGAGCAATATTTATTCCGGCATGGTCAATGATCAGTTCAAAGAAACTGAGCCTTTCAAATTTTTGGGCCTTTAAAGTGATCCTCTGCTAAAAAATCAGCCCCGTATCCTTCAGGAAACGGGGCTGAACTCTGTAGTTAATACAACTGCGATTAAGTCTGTATTTAAATTTAAAATTATGGCCGGTATGCCACCGCAAATTACCAGCCACCTAAACGATTACTGCTTCGGGCTGAGATCCATTAAAAACCACTTTTCTGACAGCTTAGACAAAGTGCCGTCAGCCTGCATTGAAGCCAAAGCGTCATTCAATATAGCTTTCAGCTCAGGCTCGTCTTTACGGATTCCAAAAGTGGTATTGGTAGCCATGATGCCGCCCACAAAAAACGGACCGCTCGGCTGCAGTCGCCCGCCGCTTGCTTTGGCTCTGTCAGTCGCAAAAATCAGATTATCAAACTGGGCATCAATTCTGCCGCTCGTCAAATCAAGCAGGCTTTGCTCCGCAGATTTATAGGTGCGTACGTCGCTATCACTACCAAATTCTTCTTCTGCAAATTTAAGCTGGCTTGTTGAAAGCGCAGCCCCAAGCACCTTGCCTTTCAAGGCAGTCTTCAACTCAGCAATGGCTTGTTTGCCCTCTTCGGTATCAACCGAAAAGCTTTTTCCGGTGTTTGGCAGGTTCACCAGCGGGCTGTCGGCAGCAACGAGGAATGTATTTGGCGTAATCACATAGGGATTGGTGAAATCAATGACTTTTCTGCGCTCTTCAGTCGGGCCAGCCGTCAGCATCACGTCAAACTTACCAGCCACCAATGACGGCGTCAGGCTATCCCAATCCTGTGCAGAAATTTTACACTCCAACTGCGCGCGCTTACATGCCTCTTTCATCACATCAAGATCGAGACCAACCAGTTCGCCATCGGCTTTGGTCGAGTTGAATGGCGGGAAAGCGCCCTCAACACCAACATTGAGTGTTTTCCATTCTTTAGCATCTGCCTGCGCCACACCAGCCGCGAGTGTTGCAGTGATCATTGCCAAGACAGCGGCAACTGTTTTTACTTTTAACATAGTCAGTCCTTTTTCTATTATATGCCCGTAATTTCACCTGTTCGCAAACCGTTCAGAACAGGCAAACCGGCAAGGCAATATGTGTAAAATCAAACGTCAGACAGCATTGGCTTTAACATGACGTACAATATCAGCATGCGTGGCAAACCAAACTTTACCGCGTGCATTCATGTGCTGGATAAGCTCATCCAGAATCCAGATTCTTGATCTGTGTCCAATAATATCCGGATGCATGGTGAGCTGAAAAATGCCGCCCTCATCGTAAGCCGCATCAAATTCACGGATGAAAATCTGCAAAATGTCATGTGGTGCAATTTGCGGGCGCAAACCGCCCCAGCGATCCATCACAAGATAGGCGGCATCATCGCGGATCCACTCAACCGGCAGCTCCACAACATTGCACGGCTTGCCATCAAGCAGCAATTCGTAACAATCAACATCTGCCATCAAGGAACTATCATATAACAGCCCCATTTCCTGCGAAATCCGCAGCGTATTATCGCTGAAATCCCACGAAGGCGTGCGGATACCAACCGGACGAACGCCGGTAATTTTTTCAAGCCTATCCGCAGAGCGCAGCATCAACGTACGTTCAGTATCATAATCGAGCAGCGTATTACGCTCATGTATCCAGCCATGCAGAGCCACTTCATGGCCTTCGGCAATATGGGCTTTCTGCTCTTCCGGATAATGGATCGCGGTAACTGCCGGAACATAAAAGCTGGCGGGGATGCTGTATTTCTCTAAAATCTTGCGGATACGCGGTATACCTTGGCGTGCGCCATACTGCCCCTGAGAAAGCGCTGAAATTGACTTGCCGCCATCGCGTAATTCAAACGTATCATGATCACTGTCAAAAGACAGAGCCACAGCACAAGCACCATTTTCGGGCCAGCTATCCGGACGCAGTGTTTTACCGGCACGGGCTTTGTTCAGGATTTTTTGTAGTTTTTCCTCTGACCATGTCCATGTAGGAACAGGCGCATCAGGACCATAACTCATAATAAAACTCCATTTGGCGGCACGAAAGCACCACCGCCATTTTGAACGGATAATTATGATCCTTCATAGGATATAGTCATGTCAGGTACCACTGATATAATAAATTATCCACTCCTGGACAGTTTCACAATCACACTTGTTAAACCTGAGGTTACCATGCCGTATTCTCAATCACTCTCCTGATTAAAATCTATATAAAATTACGCATATGTGTATGTTTACAAACTAAATTTCCGGTGACATAGTGACCGCTAATATAGATCTGTTTTATATTAAAAACTTTCTCTGATAATCAGAAAAAGTCAGATTTTAAATAAAGCAGATACAAATATAAAGAAAACAATCGGAATTAAACTCCGGCATCTTCGCTTAAGTAGAAGGTTTTTTATAAACATCCAGACATTGCGGTGTATTAAGAAAAACGGCTTACTAAGCGCGTATAAATAGTGCTGCAGAATAAAAAGAAAAAACTGCACGCTAATAACATTAAAATGGGAAAAACTATGCTCGGCAGCATTTCAAAAAACATCACCAAATTAAGTGGATTAGCAATTTTATATGGTTGCCTGTCTGTGACCGGAGTAGCAGCTGACGACCTGCAGAAAATTAAAGATGCTGGCGAATTGTCTGTGGCAATGACAGGGCAATATCCACCATTTAGTTTTGTCAATGAATCGAATGAAGTTGTTGGATTTGATGCCGCAATTGGCAAGGCAATCGCCGATAAACTTGGAGTCAAAGCCAAAATCGTTACCACCCCTTTTGATGGTATCATTGCAGGCTTACGCGCAGGAAAATACGATATAATTGTTGCCTCCACGGCCATCACGCCCGAGCGCGCCAAGGCAGTAGATTTTGCCGGCCCTTACTACCATGCCGGACGAGCTATCGTTGTTAAACACGATTCCCCAATCACATCATTGAATGAACTCGACGGTAAAGTAATTGGCGTCATACTTGGTGACACGCATGAAAAGTGGGCGCGCGGGCAAGGTTCATTCGATTTACGCACCTATAAAGCATTACCTGAAATGCTGATGGAGCTTAACAACAATCGCATTCAAGCCATCATTATGGATCGTATTCCGGTGATGGTCGCAACCAAAAAAACCGGCCAAAAAATCAAAACTCTCGAGACACCTGACATTGAAGGTGCAAGTATTTCTGTTGGTATACCGTTGAGAAAAAATAACCCTGAGCTGAAGCAGGCTATTCAGACAGCTTTGGATGAAATGATGAGCGACGGAACTTACGAAAAAATCTCCATGGAATGGATCGGTAGCGACATACGCTAAAGTATTTCCTGTCGAGCTACTCATCTTGATGGTCGCGGCTCCGTTACGCCTTTGGACGACCATTCAGGATTATAGAGAAAGCATGCAATCGGATCCGATCCGAACCGGTCGGGTTCACTGCATTGGTGGCTGCTTGTTACGTCAAACATGTCAGCCACCCCGTCCCGGAGACTATTTATGGACTTAGCATTGATGCTACGCGTCTTTCCATATTTTATGGAGGCAGCGTGGGTGACAGTACAAGTGTCAGCACTGGCATTAGTACTTGGATTGTGTGTTGCCAGTATTCTGGTGAGTGCACGCTTATCAAATAGCAACATTCTCAAAGCGCTCGCATTATTTTATGTGAGTATTTTCAGAGGCACCCCGCTACTGGTCCAGCTTTTTTTGCTGTATTTTGGCGGCCCGCAAGTTGGCCTTGATCTTACTCCATTTACCGCCGGAGTTATTGGTCTCGGCTTGAACATTGGCTCATATATGTCGGAGTCTATTAGGGGCGCAATTGTAAGCGTAGACAAAGGACAGCGGGAAGCAGCCAGATCGATAGGGTTTGGCCGCGCACGAACCATGCTTTTCGTGGTTCTGCCTCAGGCAGCAAGATTAATGATAAGGCCACTGGGCGTCAATGCAATCGCCCTTGTAAAAGGCTCAGCACTTGTTTCGACAATTTCTGTCATTGAAATCACATATACCGCTCAACGGTTTATTGGTTCGACCTATAAACCATTTGAAATCTTTAGCATCGCAGCAGTTCTATACTTAATTATTATTATCATGATTAAGGCTCTAGTTAATTTGCTTGATAAACGTTTTGCTATTAACTGAGGTATTAATGATGGAAAATCTGGACTTCAGCATTGTAGCTCCCTATCAAAGTATTTTGTTAACGGGATTATACTGGACACTACTCTTAGCCATTACTTCAGCTTTTTTTAGTTTTGTGCTCGGCATTAGTTTTGCACTTATTGTTCTATATGCTCCTAAACTGATTAAAATCCCTGTTGAGGGGTTTATGTGGCTGTTTATGGGAACGCCGCTACTTCTGCAGCTTTTCCTGATTTATTATGGTTTGGTTCAAATCGGAATAGATATCCCTGCACTCGGATCTGGCATAATCGGGCTCAGTTTACATTTTGCTGTCTACAACGCCGATATTTTACGTGCAGGTATTGTTGCTATTGATCCTGGTCAGGTCGAGGGATCTCGCTCTATCGGTTTCGGGCGCTATCAATCCATTCGTTACATTGTTTTGCCACAGGCCATCCGGAACACTTTGCCGGCTATGGGAAACAATATGATCTTTCTGCTGAAAGACACATCGCTTGTGTCTGTTATCGGCATTGCCGAGCTTGTGCATGGAGCCCAGCTGGCAATCAGTGAAACTTACAGTCCGTTTGAATTCTATATCGCGGTCGCGGCCATTTATTACCTTTTAAATCTAATGATAATTTTGGGACTAAAATTCCTTGAAATCAGAGTCGAGGCTTCGCGATGAATATGAATGATGAATTACGAGAAACGAATACAATGCAAGCCACAGACACGACTCAAAAACCAATGGTTCAGGTTATTAATGCCAGCAAGGCATTCGGGGCATTGGAAGTCCTCAAAGGCATCAACATGTCTGTTAACCGCGGGCAAATTGTTGCCATTTTAGGGCCAAGCGGTTCCGGAAAAAGCACCCTTCTGCGTTCTATTAATCACTTGGAAAAGCTCAATGGCGGCGAAGTATGGCTCGACGGCATTCAGGTTAACCAACCTTTGAAAGGCGGAAGCTTTGAGAAGCACATCAATTCAGTTCGCCAGCAAATGGGCATGGTATTTCAGCATTTCAACCTTTTCCCTCATCTTACAGTGAAGGAAAACATTACGATCGGCCCCGTTAAATTAAAGGGCGTGAAACCGGATGAAGCGCATAGCCTTGCAATAGAGCTTCTCAAAAAAGTAGGTTTGGAAGATAAGATAGACGTCTACCCATCACGCCTTTCGGGTGGACAAAAACAGCGTGTAGCAATTGCAAGAGCGTTGGCGATGAAGCCCAAAGTTATGCTTTTCGATGAGGCAACATCAGCACTCGACCCTGAACTGGTTGATGAGGTTAATGCTGTCATGAAACAGCTCGCCACGGAGCATATGACGATGCTTATTGTGACACATGAAGTAAGATTTGCCGCAGAGGTTGCTGATCGAATTATCTTCATGGATGGCGGTGTTGTGGTTGAAGAAGGCAGCCCGGATGAAATCCTTAAAAACCCCAGAATGGATAGAACGAAATCATTCCTGAAGAAATATTTGAATAATTGAGCTGCAATTTGTTGAGGGGCATATCAAAGCTATGGTTACTATAGAAAAAACTATTCAAATTTTAGAAAATTTAGTCGCCTATCCCACAACAAGTGAAAGCTCAAATCTGGACTTATTACACTTCATAGAAGAGTATTGTGAGCGATATGGAGCCAAAACAAAAAGGTTCTATAATGCAAAAGGCGATAAGGCCAACTTGTTAATTAGCATCGGGCCTGACTTGCCCGGTGGCATGGTTTTATCAGGGCATACAGATGTCGTTCCTGTGCATGATCAAAAGTGGCTTGAAGACCCTTACCAACTAAGAAACATCAATAACCGGCTTATTGGTCGCGGTGCAGTGGATATGAAAGGCTTTCTTGCATGCTGCCTCGCAATACTACCTGAAGTTGACGCAAAACAGCTAAAAAAACCACTGCATTTTGCTTTTTCATATGACGAAGAAGTGGGCTGCCTTGGTGTTCATTCATTGGTCGAGTGGCTGGCTAAGTCAGCAATTAAGCCTGCATTTGCCATTATAGGCGAACCTTCATTAATGAGAGCAGTCAACGCGCATAAAGGTGGCTTGATTGGCTGGATTCATGTGCATGGTAAACCCGGTCATTCTTCACAGCCCGATCGGTATGTAAATGCTGTTATGATTGCTGCAAAAATTATAAACTATATAGAAAAATTAAGGAGCAATCTGCGCAAGGGACCTTATTTTGCAGAGTTGGATCCACCTTATAGTACAATACAAGTCAATCAGGTTCATGGTGGCACAGCCGGTAATATTGTTGCAGAAAAATGTAGCTTTTTCTTCGAAATGCGAATTATTCCGGGCTATAATCCGCAAACATATTTAGCCGATATTAAAGCATATGCAGATTCTCAACTTGAAAATATGAAGCAGACAGATCCTGCTTGTGATATTATTTATGACATAATCGCTCAGGTTCCGGCATTGCAGCCCAATATAAGCTCTGAATTTGAGAAAGACATTTTACATATTTTAGGACAAGACACCTTAGATGCTGTCCCTTACGGCACCGAGGCAGGCATTTTTCAGACCAATGGCATTCCAGCAATAATATGTGGTCCCGGTGAGATTGCCCAAGCGCACCAGCCTGAAGAGTATATTGAAACGCATCAGCTGCAACTGTGTAATGCCTTTTTATTAGAAGCAATTAACCTGTTAAAATAAAAACTATTCAAATCATTTAATACATTGCGTTTGCCTCGTTATGATCGCTGTATCATTGATCTCAACGAGGCTTTTTCATTTATTTGACTGTTATCTAAATTACATAAAACTGTCGTCGGGCTGTTAAATATGGCCGATATGAGAGGGGCACCAAACATAGGAAGGTGCCAGGTTGCCTCAAGCAGTTGAACTCTCAAACATCACTAAAAGCTACGGGGGCAATGCTGTCCTCAAAGGCATAGACCTTACAATCCGCCCGGGAGAATTTATTTCGCTCGTAGGCATGTCAGGTTGCGGAAAATCCACATTATTACGTGTCATCGCCGGCTTGGAAACACCGGACACCGGCAGCGTCATAATCGGTAACCGTGATGTTACAGACACTGACCCGAGTGATCGCAACCTCGCTATGGTCTTCCAGTCCTATGCTCTTTATCCGCATATGACAGTACGGCAAAACATTGCCACACCGCTGCGTATGCGCCGTTTGACCATGGCTGCCCGCTTGCCTGTGATCGGGCCTGTAATCGGGCGGATGACTGCATCAGCCGGTACGCTTGCTGAAATCGACACTGCGGTTGAAGATGCCGCTGAGACATTGCAAATCGGCCATCTTCTTGACCGAAAACCCTCACAGCTTTCCGGCGGCCAACGCCAGCGTGTGGCTTTGGCGCGCGCTTTGGTGCGTTCGCCCGAAGCATTTTTGATGGATGAACCCCTATCCAATCTGGATGCCAAATTGCGTGCCCATATGCGCGGTGAACTGGCCGGCCTGCATCGCCGGCTGGGTGCGACCTTCATTTATGTGACCCACGACCAGATCGAAGCAATGACAATGTCTGACCGGATCGCCTTGATGTCGGACGGGCAGATCGAACAGCTTGGCACCCCTGATGAATTATATAGCCGCCCCGCTACGCTGACGGTCGCGCGCTTCATCGGAACCCCTTCCATCAACCTGCTGCCGGTTGAGATCGACAGTCAGGGGACTGTCACTTTCATCAGCCAGAAACTCGGTCTCAATACTGCTGCCGGTAAAGCCGGACGCGCCACGCTTGGTCTGCGCTCGGAAGACCTCAGACCCGTGACACAAAACTTTTCAGCACAGGGCTTAGCAACGCAAAGTTTGGCAGTACAGGGCCTGGCAGCGCGTATCGAGCGCACGGAAACCCATGGTTCAGACCGCTATGTAACCTGCCGCCTCCTCAATGATAACAATATTGAAATGACCTTGCGCCAGCGCACCGATGAAACATTGCATGCAGATGCTGATGATGTGCTGCATCTGGGCTTTACCCCAGAGCGCGCCCATCTTTTCGGTGATGACGGGCTGCGCCGTGACGTGATTATGCGCGAAAAGGTGGTGGCATGACTGTCATCGGTACGCCTGCGGCTGAAACCGGCAAAGCGCGCCCTCACCGCTCCAAGACTGAAAAGCGGATGATCCGCCGCGGACTGCTGTTTTCAGCACCTGCCGTCCTGTTATTGTTAGCAATTTACATTATTCCGATGATCACTTTGGTCGGCTTTTCGGTAACAGATTACAGGCTTGGCGCGCTATCAACAAACTTCATAGGCTTTGAAAATTTTATCAACGCCTTTAAGGATCCTGTTTTTATGCGAGCGCTGAAAAACACGGTTATTTATGCGCTGATCGTTATTCCTTCAGGTGTATTTCTGGCACTGGGCATCGCGCTGCTGGTTTATAACCGCAAACGCAGCCGCGGCTTCTGGGAAGTCGCTTATTTTCTGCCGGTCACCGCAACACTCGTTGCTATGGCAACCGTCTGGCAATTTCTGCTGCATCCCTCGCTCGGTCCGGTCAATGCAGTGATCAAATGGTTCGGCTTCGAGCCCGTCGCTTTTCTGTCCAACCCTGCGCTCCTCATCCCGACAATGGCATTGATGGGTGTGTGGCAGGTTCTCGGCTTCAACATGATCCTGTTTCTGGCAGGACTTACCGCAATCTCAAAAGATCTGCATGAGGCCGCTCGTCTGGACGGCGCAAAAAGCCCGATCGACCGGTTTCTGACTGTTACATGGCCGATGCTCGGCCCCACAACAATGTTTGTGGTGGTTACCACATCAATTTCAGCCTTCAAAGTATTCGAGACTGTTGCAGTGCTGACAAAGGGGCGCTTTGGCTCGGAAACACTGCTGTTTGATCTCTATCTTGAAGGGTTTGAATATTCCAACACCGGCTATGCAGCAGCGTTGACCCTGATCTTTCTTGCCATTGTTCTGGTGCTTTCCATCGGCCAGACCCTGCACCTTGAAAAGAAAGTACATTATTGATGCCCGTTCTGCGTAAATATCTGCCGCACCTTGTTCTCGGTCTTGGCGCTTTTATTATGCTGCTGCCGTTTTACTGGATGGTGCTCACATCAATCCGCTCGGCCGCAGAGGTTTTCAACATCTCACTCTGGCCAATTCCGCAGAAGCTTGAAGCTGTAGAAAACTACTCTCGCGCGATCGGTCAGGTACCGATGGCACGTTTCATGCTCAATGGCGTAATTGTGTGTCTTGGTATCTTGTTTGTTCAGGTGCTGACAGCTGTACCCGCCGCTTATGCACTGGCAAAACTACGTTTTCCCGGACGTAAACTATTATTGGCTCTGGTGATTGCCGCCCTGTGCGTGCCGATTCAAGCACTGGCACTGCCATTATTTGTCGGGCTGGCGAAAGCACAGCTTCTCAATACCTATTTCGCGATGATGGCACCGTTTTTTCTGTCGGTTTTCGCTATCTTTCTGTTCCACCAATCATTCCGCAGCTATCCGGAAGAAATCATTGAAGCTGCAAGAATGGACGGTTTTTCTGAAATGGAAATCTGCTGGGGGCTGGTGTTACGCGGTTCCTTACCTTCCCTTGCCGCATTTTCTGTCTTCTCTCTCGTCGCCCATTGGAACGATCTGTATTGGCCGATGATTGTCGTGACAGACACAAATCTGGCACCGCCGCCGCTCGGTATGCTGTTCTTTTCTGACATTGAATCGGGTGCCAATTACGGCGCACTGATGGCCGGCGCCACAATCATTACTGCACCGATGGTGATTTGTTTTCTCCTCGCCCGCAGGCACTTCATCGCAGGCATCACTATGACAGGTGTCAAATGATCCTGCCTTCCGCTCTACACCCAAAGTTGTTCTGGAGATCCTTATGAATATCAGCCGATCCGTCGTCTTAAGCGGCTTATTAGCTAGCCTGTCTTTGACCGGCCTCAGCCAGCCCACTCTCGCACAATCCACCGAGGTCACGCTCGACATTCTTTACAATCTGCCGGGCTTTACAAAGTTTCATCAGCCGATTGCTGATGAATTCATGAAAAACAATCCGGATGTGAAGATTAACTTTCTCGCACCAGCGACCGGTTATAATGAAGGCCAACAGCAAGTATTGCGTGCCGCAGTCACCGGCAATCTGCCGGATGTTTATTTCTCCGGCTATAATCTGACTGCCGAGCTGGTGCATACTTTGCTGCCACGCAAGCAGATCACCGATCTGAGCAAATTCATCGAAGCTGAGGGTGGCCAGAGCTTTCTGGATAAAAACTACAGCCCTAAAATGGTTGCACTTGGTCAGGTCGATGGCAAGCAATATGGCCTCCCCGTCAATGCATCCTCGCCAATCATTTATATCAACTCCGATCTCGTGACAAAAGCCGGCGGCGATCCGGACAATATGCCGAAAACCTTTCCCGAACTGATCGAGCTTGCCAAGAAAATCCATGCGCTTGATCCTAAAATTGCAGGCATGGGATATGATATTAATGGCTGGCCGGATGACTGGTTGTGGCAGTCGCTGATTTTTCAGCAGGGTGGCAAGCTGGTTGATGAAGCAACCAAAAAAGTTGCCTTCGACAACGAAATCGGCCTGAACGCAATGAAGCTCACACGTCAGTTCGTAACTGAGGGTGGCCAGAGCCTTCTCGACTGGGATCAGTCACGCCAGCAATTCGGTGCAGGTCTTACGGGGTTCATTTTCTCGACACCGGCGCATGTGCAAACCGTTGAAGGCCTTGTGGGCGATCGTTTCCAGCTCAAAACTGCAACATTCCCGCTTGATAATGCTGAAGAAGGCGGCGTACCGACAGGCGGCAACTCCGCAGTTATCCTGACGCAGGACGAGAAAAAACAGCAGGCGGCATGGAAATACCTGAAATGGGTAACAGGGCCTGAAGCACAGAATATTATCGTGCGTATCACCGGTTATTTGCCAACAAACAAACTTGCAACAGGGCCGGATTATCTGGCGCCCTATTATGCCGAGCATCCGAATGTGAAAACAGCTTCACTGCAGGCAGACCGCTCTTTGCCTTGGGCCGGTTATCCCGGTGGTGATTCTGTGCGTATCTGGCGCACCCAGCGCGATATTATCGGCACAGTGATGCGTGGTGAAATTTCACCTGAAGAGGGCCTCAAGCAAATCGTTGAGCAGACAAACGCATTGATGAAATAAGCAGACAGGCTGAAGGCGGAGATAATTGCTATATGTCTTCGCCTTTTGCTGTTGCAGAAAGTTTAATGATGAAAATAATTCAGCTCACCGATACCCATCTGATGCCACCCGGCGTGGTCGTCAACGGCGTTGATCCTGAAGTACAATTGCGTGCCGCTATTACTGATATTATTACCAGGCACGCTGACACTGATCTATTGGTGATCACCGGCGATTTATGCAATGACGGCGACCCTGAGGCATATAATTTACTGCGTGATATTCTGGCGCCAGTGCCTTTTGAAACGCGACTATTGCTGGGCAATCACGACCGCAGACCAGAATTTGTCGCAGCCTTTCCTGATCAGCCGCAGGATCAGAACGGCTATGTCCAGTCTTTCATCGATACGCAATTTGGGCGTCTGCTGTTTCTGGATAGCCATCAAGCTGAGGTGATTGGCGGTATTTATGATGCTGAGCGGTTAAACTGGCTGGATGAAGCTCTGGCCAGTGCTGGAGAATTGCCGGTTACTATTTTCATTCACCACCCGCCATTCGATAGCGGACTGGCGCATTTTGAACATATCGGCATGCATGATGACGGCGCAATTATGCAGCGTCTCCACGCCCATCCGGCTGGTGTCAGGCATATTATTTTCGGCCATATTCATGTACCGCTCACAGGTATCAGTGCCGGTGGAATTTCATATAGCTCCGGTCAGGCCTGTTCTCATCGCTTCATTACAGATATTAAAACACCAAATCCGTGGTGGACCGGCGGTAATCCTTGTTATCGCGTGATTGATCTCAATGAGCAGGGTTTGCGGGCATACAGTGCCGAGGTCGGTGAAACTCCGATAGTAAGAGCACAGGTCTGCATTGGCCCCTGATTTGTAATTACAATGGTTGCAAAAAAGTATCGTAACAGATTACGCCGCCTTATCAGGCGGCGTAATCTGTTCTGCAGCTCATCAAACTCAATATTCCGCATAAATTTAAATCAAATTTGATTTTCCTCTCAAGTAATTTACGCTAAGTAACTCTGAGCCTCAGACAAATATCCGAAAAACACCGGAACTGTCTGCATGTGCAATGCGTTGCTTAGTTAGAGTGGAGGAACATATGTTTTCAGATATAGCTTTGTGGTGGTTTGGCGTTCCATTTATTTTAGTGTTTTTAGTCTTCTACTTTGGACGCTCCTGAGCTGTTATCTGCCTAGAGCATTTCACAATCAAGTTGAATCAACTTGATAGATATGACAATGCGAAATTCTAAAATCTATAGCGAGCGCTGCGATCCAACCTGAACGTTACCCGCTCTAGATCTGGGAGGAAAACGCTGATGGCACATTTTTCTTATGAAAAACAATTGAATGAAAAGAAAACAGCAGATAAGGCTGTGCAAAATATTTCATCGCAAGATGCACGCCAGGGCCGTCAAGGCACGCAAATGCGTAATGTGCTGATGATCAGCCTGATACTGGCTGCAATCATCTGGTTCGGGCTCGAAATTTACGGCACAATGATCAATACAAACGAAAACATGTCTGCCAACGGCAATATTATCGAACAAAATAGCAAGCCGCCCGTTCCGGCAGAGTGATTCATTAAATGTTTCAGGAAAGTGGTTGCCGGCTCTTCGTCCGAAACTAGTTTTAAACAAACAGATAAATTTTTGATCCGAAAAATGAAAACACTCTAATGATAGACTGAAACACCAAGCGCCAAACGGCGACTGTGTAGCTATCTATGAAATCCATTTCGTCAGAAATGAAGACGGCACAAAAAACAAACTTTTAAAACCGCACTCAAAAAGAGAATATTAAATCTTTAGCCCGACCACCATCATTGGCATCATAGCCTCTTAACAACAGGTGGCTGAGATGTTGGGCTTCTGGATATCGATTATCGTACTAATTGCAATAAATGTGGGTATTGCGCTCTTTTATGGTGAGCGCCGAACAGAATCTGAAGATTAGTTTCGGCGTATATAACACTGCGATTACTCTCTATTTATTTTGCCGCATTATTAAAAACGTCAAATTGCTCAAACTTTGTAATGAAATGCTCTATCGGCATTAAAACCTCCATTAAAAATCTTGATAGACAATAATTAATTACAAAACTCAATAACACTTACTATTTAAGTCCCATATTGTAGGGATTTCATTCTGCTTCAATCTAAGTTATCGATCTAAAATACATTATTTCATAATATATTTTGGAGAAAAAATGAAATCTATACTAAAATTTATAATGGTATTTTTATCGACTACTGTAATGATTAACAATTCCTACTCCGCTCCGCCAATTCTGGATAATTATAAATTTCAGAAAGAGGCTTATAGAGTTCAAGCTCAACTAGAATGTGCCGGGCAGATCTTTCGATTTAAAGCATGTGTAGACAGGAAAATGGAAGTGTGGATAGCAAATCACCCTGCTCCAGTTGAACATTTCTAATCTGCCAGACGATTAAATTACTGGAGTATTTAACTATCAAGTTGATAGGCATGACAATGCACCAACATTAAAATCCAGAGCAAATGCTGCGAGCCAACCTGAACGCTTCCCACTCCAGATTACCGGTACAATTGTTGTGCTGACTTTTCTGAATGGTAGGTGGATGATTTATTGCTTTTTGCAAAACGACCTATTGGCACGAAACCAAGTCTAATTGTGAGATCAATTCTCCCAGCCTGGTTCAGGAAGCCTGATATTATATGTGCTGAAGAAGTAGCATCATATGAATGGGATTTTCTCTATACGCCACAAAACAAGCACAGAGATAAATATAAAAAACTGAAATCGAAAAAAGCATTTATGGGGTTAGAACACTGCAGCCAATGTCGTTGCAGAACACGCTCCGCTTATTCACTCAAACAAGCGTTTGAAGAGCGAAATATCGCTTAATGCAGTTCTATTCCATCACAGCACATAGCATGGCTTTAGGGATAGAGCGGTTGAAACAAATGAAACAGCAAACTGCTAATAAAACGCCCGCACCATAATTTACGGTGCGGGTTAAATGTTGAAATAATCAACAATAACAGTGCGTTGGAAAGCGATGGTGCCCCCAGAGAGACTCGAACTCCCGACCCCCTGATTACAAATCAGGTGCTCTACCAACTGAGCTATAAGGGCACTTGACGGTGAGATAGCATAATCTTTGCGTTTGTAAAACGAAAAATACGCTAACCCCGATAAAAATAACGATCTTTTGCCTTTAGTCCACAATTAGGCTACAAATCGGCATGCAATCAGGCAACTTTCAGCAGAACGCGATGATAAAACCTTATAAAAATTTCTTTTATATCACCTCTGGTACCGAAGAATCGGAATCAGCAGCAGAATCACTGCGTAAGCGCTATGGTGAAACAGCTGCCGAGCATGCAGATGCCCTGATTGTCCTGGGTGGCGATGGTGTGATGCTGCAAGCATTGCATGACCACATGAATCAAAGCCGTCCGATTTACGGCATGAACCGTGGCTCGGTTGGCTTTCTTATGAATGAATACCATGAAGACAATCTGCCCGCCCGTGTTAGCGCTGCCCATGCCGAAACTATTCGCCCGCTTGAAATGATTGCAGAATCCCGAGAGAGCGGCACTGTAAAAGCGCTTGCAATCAATGAAGTGTCGATTTTGCGCCAATCATATCAGGCCGCCAAGATCCGCATCAGCGTTGATGGCAAAGTGCGGCTCGAGGAGCTGATCTGCGACGGCCTTATGGTGGCAACCCCCGCAGGCTCGACCGCCTATAATCTTTCTGCGCAAGGCCCGATCCTGCCACTCGATTCCCCGCTGCTTGCTCTCACCCCTGTCAGCCCGTTCCGCCCGCGCCGCTGGCGTGGTGCACTACTCCCTAAATCCGTAACGGTGCGGATGGATATTCTTGAAGTCGACAAACGCCCTGTAAACGCTGTTGCCGACCATACAGAGGTTAAGTCCGTAACATCTGTTACCGTGCAGGAAGACACGCAAAACAGCGTGACATTATTGTTTGATGAAGAGCACACATGGGATGAACGCATTCTCAACGAGCAATTCCGCTACTGACAGAGCCTGAAAATCAGCAAATATCGGGTCTAAAATACGGCAACAGCCTGCACCCAGAGCAATGATGTACGGCTTTTGGGCGCACAATAGTAATGCAGCCAGAGATCATCTGCTGTAAGCGCAACTAATTCATAACTCATATAAGCAAAAATGGCATTTTTGTTGACTTTTTGGCATATTCCCCGTAACGCCTTTATTAATTAAAACGCAATGCGCAAACATAAGCGCTTTTCCTGTCCTATTGTCATGCGGACATTACCGGTCGGGTCCAGTGCGCTTCTTCCAAAAAGAGAGCTACGCCTCCATTGACGACATTTGCAGAACTCGGTCTGTCACCGAAAATACTGGCAGCAGTTGAAGCTACCGGTTATACGACACCAACGCCTATTCAGGCTGGCGCCATTCCCCACGCATTAGAGCGTAAAGATGTTCTTGGTATTGCCCAGACAGGCACCGGAAAAACGGCATCTTTTGTGTTGCCTATGCTCCATCTGCTTGAAAAAGGCCGTGCACGCGCACGTATGCCGCGCACCCTTATTCTGGAGCCAACCCGCGAGCTTGCCGCTCAGGTTGAGGAAAACTTTGTAAAATACGGCGTTAATCACCGTATCAATGTTTCCCTGCTCATTGGCGGTGTCTCATTTGAAGAACAGGAACGCAAGCTTCAGCGCGGCGCGGATGTACTCATCGCGACGCCGGGCCGCCTCCTTGATCATTTCGAACGCGGTAAACTGCTTCTGACCGGTGTGGAAATTCTGGTCATTGATGAAGCTGACCGTATGTTGGATATGGGTTTCATTCCGGATATTGAACGTATCTGCAAACTGATCCCGTTCACTCGTCAGACACTGTTTTTCTCGGCCACTATGCCTGCGGAAATCACCAAGCTGACAGAGCAATTCCTGCATTCACCAGTGCGTGTGGAAGTGGCTAAAGCCTCCTCTACTGCGCTCACAGTCACCCAACGCCTGGTTAAATCAGCCAAGAAGCCTTGGGATAAGCGCGCTGTGCTGCGTGATCTTATTACAGCCGAAGATAGCGAGTTGAAAAATGCTATCGTTTTCTGTAACCGCAAAATGGATGTTTCAGAACTATATCGCTCTCTGGTAAAACACGGCTTTGATGCCGGTGCGCTTCATGGCGACATGGATCAGCGCGCGCGAATGGCGATGCTTGCCAATTTCAAAGAAGGCAACCTCAAAATTCTCGTGGCCTCTGATGTTGCAGCACGTGGACTTGACATTCCGGATGTCAGTCATGTCTTCAACTTTGATGTGCCGATTCATGCGGAAGACTATGTGCACCGTATCGGCCGTACCGGCCGTGCCGGTCGCTCAGGCAAGGCTTTCACGCTGATTACACCATCAGATACCAAACATATTGATGCCATTGAAAAAATGATCGGCACCAAGCTTGAATGGCATGATGGTGATCTGTCGACCCTGCCAGCGCAGGAAGAAACAGAAGACACCACGCGTCGCGGACGCAACAGCCGCGGTAAAAACGGTAAAAAACCACGCGAAAACGATAATCGCGAAAAAGAAGCCCGTGATACCGACCGCAAGGAAAAGCCTGTTCAGGTTCAAAATCAGGCTCAGCCACGTATTGCGGAAGAAAAACCGGCTGAAAAGCCGGCAGCATCTGCGCAGCCAGTTGCTGATATCTCTGCGATTAATGCGCCGCAGCCTGTTCTGCCGGATCATGTGTCAATCGGCACACCATCCACATCAGAACCGGTTCGTCCTGCCCCGCATAAAAACGGTCATGATGATCGTCGCCAAAACCATGCGCAGAACGGCCAGAACAATAATAACAATAAGCGTCATCGTCGTGATTTCGATGATGATCCGTCACCGCTTGGCTTCGGCGATGACATTCCGGCATTCATGCTGATACCGATCAATCTTTGATCCGTAAGAAACAAAAAACCCGCTTTAAAGCGGGTTTTTTTCTTAGAAGAAAAACAAACAATCTAGAGCATTTCACTATCAAGTTGAATCAACTTGATAGCTATGACAATGCGATAAATCTAGAGCGAACGCTGCCATCCAACCTGAACGTTATCCGCTCTAGAGCCTGTCCCGAATAATGCAAAAACAAACATCTGAAATCGGCTCACGCAGCATTATGGGCAGCATCCAGCGCTTCTTGGGAAACGGGGGTGAGTTCAACCGATTCACCGCAGCCGCAGGCAGATGTCTGGTTTGGATTATTGAACACAAAGCCCGTACGCAGCGTTGTCACTTCAAAATCCATCTGTGTGCCAAGCAGAAACAATACAGCTTCCGGCGCCACATAAACACGCGCGCCATCGCGTTCAATCAGGTCATCACCGGCTTTGGCTTCTTCAGCCAGCGCAATTGTATATTCCATACCTGCGCAACCGCCCTTTTTAACGCTCACGCGAATACCCAGAGCCTGCTCATGAGAAGCCAGAATCTCGCGCACACGGTCAACCGCGGCGTCTGTCAGTGTCATTACGGCAAAGCGTCCCATAAAATTATCTCACCTGTTTCTGTTACACGGTTCAAGGCCGCGTAGTTTCAACCTGTCTATCTATACACTCTTATCTAGTCTCCCACAGACCGTATCGCAAGTAAACTCAGGCCCGATCCCGACAATTAATCAGCACCACATCATCTTTCGGCAAATCACTCACATTATTCTGCGATACTGCGATAAATCACTGTTAACAAAGCGCTTTAAAATTGCCATGATCTCTCTGCAGACTTGTTACTCAGACAAGCGGAGATATTCATGGCTATTGAACAATATCGTCATAAACCCGCCCCGCAGGTGCATGTTGCACGTGCCATAACCGCCAATCGTAAAGATCAGCAGCGTTTAACACTGATCCGGTTGCTTGGCACTACGGTTATTGGCGCTGCACTGCTGAGTGGTAGCGCTATTTATGCACGAGCCGCATCAACCGAAACACCTGCTCCTGAACAACACAAAGCAAAAGCCGCAGACACCTCATCACAAGCACAGGCAGATGAACAGGCACCTACAGAGGCTGTAACGCCTGCGGCAACCAAAGAGGTGGCAGGCGGTTTGGTTCTGCCGGATTATCTTGATGATCGCAGCACACCGCAGAAACTGCTTGAATCTTATTATAACGCTGTGAACCGCAAAGAATATGCCCGCGCTTACAGCTATTATGCGCAGGATACGCAAGAACCGGATTTCAGCCAATATGCCAAAGGCTATGAGGGCACTCAGTCAGTTACAATTAAACTGGGCAAAACCGAACCAGATCCGGGTGCCGGTCAGATTTACTGGTCATTACCGATTGCCATTGAATCGACCCTCAATGACGGCAAAACACAAGTCTATACCGGTTGCTACACAATCAGCATGACCAATCCTGCCATGCAGGAAGTGCCGCCTTTCAAGCCGATGGCAATCAGAGCCGGAACCCTATCCAAATCTCCGCAGCCGCTGCAGGAAAGTGTGCCAGAGGAATGTGAGGCACCTTAAATATCTGCGGTCAAAATAAAAATAACGCTGCATTTCTGTAGCGTTATCTCTTTGTCTTAAGAGTCTAGAGCGGGAAACGTTCAGGTTGGTTCGCAGCGCTCACTCTAGATTGTAGAATTTCCACTTTGCCAAACCTATCAAGTTCACTCAACAAAAAATGAAACCCTCTAGATTAATACCAGCCAACAGCAACCTGTGCTTCTTCCGACATCCGATCCGGTGTCCATGGCGGATCAAAGGTCATTGAGACCTCAACATGCGAAACACCTTCAACAGTGCTTACCGCATTTTCCACCCAGCCCGGCATTTCACCGGCAACCGGACAACCCGGTGCTGTCAGGGTCATATCGATTTTAACCGTGCGGTCATCTTCAATATCAACCTTATAGATCAGGCCGAGTTCATAAATATCCGCCGGAATTTCCGGGTCATAAACCGTTTTTAGTGCGCTGATAATATCATCCGTCAGGCGCAGCAACTCATCTTCCGGCAAAGCAGAGGCAGAATAGACCTTAGCAATACCAGTAGCTTCAACGGCTTCTGGTGTGGCTGCGGCTGCATCTGAGGCCGGAACGTCCCGTTTTGTGTCCATCATATTCATCCAAAAAACTGTCTGGCTTTTTCAAGCGCTACCACCAAGGCATCAACCTCGGCACGGGTATTATACATGCCAAATGAGGCACGGCAGGTAGATGTTACACCAAAGCGCTGCAACAATGGCTGAGCGCAGTGGGTTCCTGCACGTACCGCAATACCGGAGCGGTCTATCAGCGTTGAAACATCGTGCGCATGAATGCCCGCAAGTTCAAACGAAATAATCGCGCCTTTATCAGGTGCATTACCAATAATCCGCAAGGCGTTGATTCCCGCCAGCGCCTGATGCGCATAGTCACGCAAATCAGCTTCATGAGCAGAAATCGCCTCACGACCTATGCTCTCTATATAGTCAAGGGCAGCGCCCAATCCAATAGCCTGCACAATTGGCGGTGTGCCAGCCTCAAACCGGTGTGGCGGATGATTATAGGTAACATGATCAACTGTCACCTCCTCAATCATTTCACCACCACCCATAAACGGGCGCATCTGCTCCAGCATCTCCATGCGGCCATAAAGTATGCCGATACCGGAAGGTCCGTAGAGCTTGTGTCCGGTCATAATATACCAGTCACAACCAAGATCGCGCACATCCACCGGCATATGCACAGCCGCCTGCGAACCATCAACCAGCACCGGAATGCCGCGCGCATGCGCCAGTTCAACGATTTTTTTGATCGGCAGAACTGTGCCCGTCACATTAGACATGTGGGTCAGGGCAATCAGCTTGGTTTTTGGTGTGATGCATTTCTCAAATTCATCAAGATGAAAAATACCCTCATCATCAACAGGAGCAAAAACCAGCTTGGCGCCTTGGCGCTCACGAATAAAGTGCCATGGCACAATATTGGAATGATGCTCAAGAATTGTCAGCAGGATTTCATCACCCTCGCCGATTTTTGGCATACCATAACCGTAAGCAACCGTATTAATGGCCTCGGTTGCGGATTTTGTAAAAATAATCTCATCATGCGTTGCAGCATTGATAAATCCGCGCACAGTTTCACGCGAACGCTCATAAGCATCAGTTGCGGCATTCGATAGAAAATGCAGACCACGATGCACATTGGCATATTCATTGCTGTAGGCATGGGTTATGGCATCAATAACAGCCTGAGGCTTTTGTGCCGACGCGCCATTATCGAGATAGATCAGTGGCTTGCCATAGACTTCGCGCGACAGAATAGGAAAGTCGCGGCGGATCGCCTCAACATCATAATTCTGTAAAACCGACGGTGATTGCTTCATAACAAAATCCTTAAGCGGCCTTTAAAAGCGGGGTCATATACCCCGCTTTTTAGATAAGACATGCTTATGCGTGCTTTTCGAGCCATGCCTGCAGGATATCTTCAAGCTTTTCAACGAGAACCTCGTTTTCAAGCTCTTCAATAACCTCAGCAATAAATGCCTTGATCAGCAAACCGCGTGCAGCACTTTCCGGAACACCACGTGCCATCAGATAGAAAAGGTGATCCTTTTCAATCTCACGCACTGTTGCACCGTGACCGCAAGCCACGTCATCAGCAAAGATTTCCAGCTCAGGTTTGGCCGAAAACTCACCCTCATCTGACAGCACAAGCGTATTACACGCCATACGCGCATCTGTTTTCTGAGCGATCTGCGCAACACGGATCATGCCTTGAAAAACGCCGCGAGCTTTATCGGTCACCACGTTGCGAATGACCTGCGTTGATGTGGTGTTTTCAACCACATGTCCGCATGTCATCGTCACATCGGTCACAGTTTCACCGCCAAGCAGGTTCAGACCGCGCAGCTGGAAATCAGAGCCTTCGCCCTCAACAACCACATGCACTTCCTGACGCACCAGCTTGCCACCGGCATTCATCACAAACAGGATCAGCTTGGAATTGGTGCCAAGCGTCACATTGAACTGTGATAACTGCGTGGAGAGATCGGTGTGCTCGCGCAGAATAACCCAGACAACTTCTGAATTATCACCAACAGATACATGGCTCACACTGGTGGCAAAAGTTTCCTTTTCGCCGCCGATCTGGCGCTCTACAATCGTTGCCTTAACGTTTGAGCCGATTTTAGCCGGTAAACGCACGTGAGACTGGCCGTAAGCCTGCAGGTTTTGCAGCTCGATAGCCTGCTCAAGTTCAACACCGTCAGCAATCGACAATGCCCAGCCATCACTGGCATAGGCCGCATTGATCTGGCCGATTGTGTCGTCGTCACCGCGGATTTTAAGCGTGTGGGCAGCAATGCCTTCGCTTAAGATACCGCGGATGGTTTCAACACGCACACCTTCAATCTGCACAGGCTTGAGCGCAACACCATTGCTGACTGTCAGCACGGCCGACTTGTCAATCAATGGCGCCACAGCTTCATAGCCAACATTGGCATCAAAAGGCGCTACAGTGCGCAGCAGGCTGCGCAGATCTGTATAATGCCAGCTTTCAATACGACGGTTTGGTAAACCGTTGATTTTCAAAGCTTCGAGCGCATCATCGCGAGCGCTTACAACTTCGGAATTACCCGGCAGATCACCTACACGGGCAGTAAAGGCATCAAGCAATGCACTTTCAGCCGGTGTTTTGATCTTTTGAGAAACGACGTTCATAATCATCCCTCTCTTTAAACAGCTGCGCCGATGATTTCGGCATAACCATTTTCTTCCAGATGCAACGCAAGGTTCTTATCGCCGGACTTGATAACTTGTCCCTTATAAAGAACATGCACACTGTCTGGCACGATATATTCCAGCAAACGCTGGTAATGGGTAATCACGATAACCGCACGGTCCGGTGAACGCAGCGCATTCACACCATCGGAAACGATCTTCAGCGCATCGATATCCAGACCGGAATCTGTTTCATCAAGAACGCACAGTGCCGGCTCCAGAAGCTGCATCTGCAGAATTTCAGCACGCTTTTTCTCACCACCGGAAAAACCGACATTAAGCGGACGCTTGAGCATGGCCATATCCATGTTCAGGCCACCCGCTGCCGCTTTAACACGACGCAGAAGCTCCGGAATTTTCAGCTCTTCTTCACCGCGCGTTTTGCGCTGTGCATTCATTGCAACTTTCAGGAATTCCATTGTCGCAACGCCCGGAATTTCCAGCGGATACTGGAATGCCAGAAAAATACCCTTGGCAGCACGTTCTGCAGGATCAAGCTCCAGAATGCTTTCGCCATTGTAGAGAATGTCGCCTGAAGTCACTTCATAGTCTGAACGACCGGCGAGAATGTAAGAAAGCGTAGATTTGCCCGAACCGTTCGGGCCCATGATCGCAGCAACTTCACCGGCTTTAACGGTAAGGTTCAAACCACGGATAATTTCAGTATCGGTGTCTGCGATTTTTGCGTGCAGATTAATGATCTCAAGCATGAGTGTAACCTTTTATACCGGATCGTTTTACGATCCGCAAAATATCAATCTTGGCTGGTCAGGGGCGAAGTCCATGCTCCACCGGCAATCTTAACCAACCGACCCTTCAAGCGAAATGCCGATCAGCTTCTGCGCTTCAACAGCAAATTCCATCGGCAGTTCCTGAATAACTTCCTTAACGAAGCCGTTGACGATCAGAGCAATCGCCTCTTCTTCAGGAATCCCGCGCTGCATGACATAGAACAGCTGGTCATCAGAAATTTTGGACGTTGTTGCTTCATGCTCAAACTGCGCTGTGGCGTTCTTTGCCTCAATATAAGGCACAGTATGCGCACCACAATCATTGCCGATCAGCAAGCTGTCGCACTGCGTGAAGTTACGGGCATTGGTGGCTTTACGATGAGCCGTCACCTGTCCGCGATAGGTATTGCTGGAATTGCCAGCGGAAATACCCTTCGAGATAATACGGCTCGACGTGTTTTTGCCGAGATGGATCATCTTGGTGCCGCTGTCGATCTGCTGATAACCATTGGAAACCGCAATCGAATAGAACTCGCCGCGTGAATCATCGCCGCGCAGAATGCAAGACGGATATTTCCACGTAATCGCCGAGCCGGTTTCAACCTGCGTCCACGAGATTTTCGACCGGTCACCACGACAATCGCCACGTTTGGTAACGAAGTTGTAGATACCGCCCTTGCCTTCTTTATCGCCCGGATACCAGTTCTGAACGGTGGAATATTTGATTTCCGCATCGTCCAGAGCAATCAGTTCAACAACCGCCGCATGCAGCTGGTTTTCATCGCGCTGCGGTGCAGTGCAACCTTCCAGATAGGACACATAAGAGCCCTCTTCTGCAATAATCAGCGTCCGTTCAAACTGGCCGGTGTCTTTTTCGTTAATACGGAAATAGGTCGACAGTTCCATCGGGCAACGAACACCCTTTGGCACATAGACGAATGATCCGTCGGTAAACACAGCGCAATTGAGCGTGGCATAATAATTGTCAGTCACCGGAACAACGGTTGCCAGATATTTTTTAACCAGCTCCGGATGTTCACGGATTGCTTCCGACATCGAGCAGAAGATCACACCGGCTTTGGCAAGCTCGGCTTTAAAAGTTGTGACCACCGATACACTGTCAAACACCGCATCAACCGCTACGCGGCCAGATGCATAGACATTGTCTGCCGGGTTAGCGTCAAGCTCGCTAGGCTCGCCCATTTTGCGAACACCAGCCAGAATTTCCTGCTCGCGCAACGGAATTCCAAGCTTTTCATAGGTGCGCAGCAGTTCCGGATCAACTTCATCCAGAGATAACGGGCCGGTCTGGTTTTTAGGTCCCGCATAATAACGGATATCCTGAAAATCAATCTCCGGATAATCCACGCGCGCCCATTTAGGCTCTTCCATGGTGAGCCAGCGGCGATAGGCGTCAAGACGCCATTCCAGCATCCATTCCGGCTCATCTTTTTTTGCAGAAATGAAACGGATAATATCTTCATTCAGCCCCTTGGGGGCCTTATCCATTTCGATGGTTGTTTCAAAACCATATTTATACTGATCCACGTCAAGCGTGGCGACCTGATCGATCGTTTCCTGCACTGCAGGCATCGCCGTTCTCCATCCTTGTCAGGGTCAAGGCCCGACAGTTAAAAACGTTATGGCAGCAAATATTCGCTGTCATGAACATATAATGCGCAATCCTGCGCTATGAAAGCCCTGAGGCCGCCCGTTATTGCATCACATTACTGTGGGCAATAAAGGGCTGTTGTCAGCGCCAGCCTTTTCAGGCAGCGCTTTTTCCGTTTTCGCCAGAACTTTTAGCCAGATCCCGATCACGGTCTTGATCGCGACTTTGATCACGTCTGGCTACAAGTCTTGCAAAAATTGTTAAAAATGCTTCGGCGTCCTGTATCGTTGCCGACTGACCTGTCGACACACGCAGCGCTCCGCATTCATCATCATATCCCATAGCGGCCAGCACATGGCTTGCCCCGACCTTGCCTGATGAACAGGCAGACCCGGCAGAAAGTGCAATTCCGCCAAGGTCAAAAGCGATTTGCATCGTCTCTGCCTTCATACCCGGCAATGAGATAAAACTGGTATTCGGCAAGCGCTCAACGCCAGCGCCATGAACCACAACATCAGGCGCCAGCGCGCGCACGCCATCTTCAATCATCTCGCGCAAGCCATAGGTCCAGCGTAATGCGTTGCTGCCATCTACGGCCATTTGTGAAATATTCGCTTCACGCGCCGCCGCACCAAATCCGGCAATTAACGGCAGGGCTTCGGTACCGGCGCGATGTCCCTTTTCTTGGCCGCCACCGCGCACCAGTGCATCAGGCATCACCAGATCAGAAACCGCGACCACGGCACCAACGCCTTTAGGCCCGCCGATTTTGTGTGACGATAGAATTAAATAATCTGCAGAGCTGGTTGTAATATCAAGCGCAATCCGCCCTGCTGCCTGCACGGCATCCACGATAAACAGACCACCGGCAGCTTTAACCAGCGCACCAATTTCAGCGACCGGCTGGATAATACCGGTTTCATTATTCGCCCACTGTATGGCAACCAGCGGCAGACCTTTGGTTTTATCATGTGCAACAAGTGCCTGCTGCAACACAGCCAGATCAACAATGCCCTGAGCATCAACCGGCAAAACGGTGATATTTTCACGAGCAAAGCGCCCGCCTGCCAGCATGCAAGGATGCTCGGTTGCCGACACATAAAGATGCGACAGCCGCAACTCGGCGCGCCCCATTTTATAAACCGGGCTTAAAAGCGTATTGGCAGCCTCAGTGGCACCGGACGTAAAAAACACATGATCGGGCTTGGCACCGCACAGGGCAGCGACTTCACGGCGGGCATTTTCCACAAGGGTACGCGCCGCACGACCTTCCTGATGCACAGAAGAAGGATTACCACTTACCTGCAAAGCCGCGATTACAGCCTCGCGCGCTGCGCTATTCAGCGGCGCACTGGCATTATAATCGAAATAGATCCGTAGGCTTGGCATTGCAGACTCTTTCACAAGGCACCATATTTGCGTTATAAGCGCAATTATCTTGAAATTTCAGACCGGAGCAGCCTATTAAGCTGCATGAGTGTTTTATACACCTTCCAGTTTTGAAAGATTCTAAAGTTGGTTTTAAGATTTATGAGCGAAACAGTCAAGGATTAGCTCGTTTTTTCTACCGTATTCGTATTGTCAGCAGCACCTCTTGCCATAAATAATATGGCCAGAGATAATGCAGCTCAAGATAATACGGATAGCAAATACAGGACAGGCGTTGCAAACCGGCCAACCGGCCATGCAAGCCGGCGGTCATAGCGGAGTATACATGCCAGAAGTCATCTTTAACGGCCCTGCGGGTCGTCTTGAAGGGCGCTATCAGCCTTCAAATGAAAAAAACGCGCCAATTGCTATTATCCTGCATCCGCATCCGCAATTCGGCGGCACTATGAACAATAAGATCGTTTATGATCTGTTTTATATGTTCCAGAGCCGCGGCTTTACCACATTGCGTTTCAACTTTCGCAGTATCGGCCGCTCACAGGGCGAGTTTGATCACGGCGCAGGCGAATTGTCTGATGCGGCAAGCGCACTCGACTGGGTGCAGTCTTTGCACCCTGATTCTAAGAACTGCTGGGTTGCCGGTTATTCTTTCGGTGCGTGGATTGGTATGCAGCTGTTGATGCGCCGCCCTGAAATCGAAGGTTTCATGTCGATTGCACCGCAACCGAACACTTATGATTTCTCATTCCTCGCACCTTGCCCGTCTTCGGGGCTGATCATTCATGGTGACCAGGACAAGGTAGCACCGCCTAAAGATGTGCAGGTGCTGGTTGATAAGCTGAAAACCCAAAAGGGGATCACGATCACCCAAAACACCATGCCGGGTGCCAATCACTTCTTTACCGGTATGGGCGACGAGCTGATTGCTGAATGCACAGAATATCTGGATCGCCGCCTGATGGGTGAACTGACAGAAGTCCGCCAAAAGCGCCTTCGTTAAAAACTGTGATTTTTGATCAGAAAGACCGGCCATTGGCCGGTCTTTTTATGGCCTTTATGGCTTAACCAGAACCCCGCCACTCACCGGCTGTTTACAGCCGGTTGTCGAGGGGTAGGTCAGCGGCAGTGCTTTAAGACTGCGCACGGCCAGATAGCCCCACGCTTCGGCCTCCATAGAATCACCATCGAGACCGGCCGCGTCAGCATCAATCACGACAGCGCCTTGCGCTTCAGCAAGCGTAACCAGCTCCCTCATCAGCGCTGCGTTTTTACGCCCGCCACCGCTCACAACATAGCTACGTGGTTGTTGCGGTAAATGCGCCGCCGATTGCAGGATCGAAGCTGCAGCCACATAAGCCAGAGTGCGAGCGCCATCTTCAACGGATACACTCCCCTTGAGCGGCACAGTGAAATCACCGCGATCTAACGAGCGCCGCAGGTTACCGGTAAAGAAACTGTGGTTGAGATACTGTACTGCCAATGGTTCATTGACCCTACCCTGCAACGCCAAGGTACCTCCGGCATCAAAGCTGCCCATCCCGTGCAGTTCCACCCACTGGTCAATCAGCATATTGCCGGGTCCGCTATCAAACGCCGCGAGATTGCCCGCCTCATCAACATAAGTCAGATTGGAAATACCGCCAATATTGACAAAAACCACCGGCATCACAGGTTTTTGCGGCAAGTTACGTGCGAGTGCCGCATGGTAGGCCGGTATCAGCGGCGCGCCCTGCCCGCTATTACGCATATCTTCTGCACGCATATCATAAACCACTGCAATACCAGTTTCACGCGCTAGTAAAGCGCCATTACCAAGCTGCACAGTCAGTGCTTCATCAGGGCGGTGCAGCACGGTCTGACCGTGAAAGCCGATCACGTCGATATCTTGCACCGTTAAACCATGAGCGAACAAAAAATCCTGAACGGCTACCGCATGCAGGAGTGTTAAATCCTGTTCAAGCTGGTGCAATATCCCTGTGCGTTCATCACGATTGCTCAGGCTGCGGGCATCTTTCAGCGCCTGCTTCAGCCGTGCTCTGAACCCGTCAGAATAAGCCATACTACCGGCACAGCCGCGCTCCACAACCTGTTCACCATCTGTGGTGACCAGCGCCAGATCAATCCCGTCCATTGAGGTGCCGCTCATCAACCCGATCGCACGATAATTCGTTTTCATAATTTTCTCTTTCCGGATTCGAGCCGTCAGCAACAGCAAGATCATCACACCAATCACAAAAACAACAGTGATTATGCTATTTTGGTGCAATTTCACCCAATCTTACGGTGCACCTTTATTGTGATTTACCCTACAATAATGTTAAACGCTGAACTGTGTCAGTTACCGGAATACATTTCACGGCCTGCTCTTAGGGTCTTTTCACAAAGTTTTGACCCCATTCACAATCCTTTTGTCAGACAGGAAAAAACAATGTCCGGCTTTAAGTCCGATTTTCTACGCACACTTTCCGAACGCGGTTTCATTCATCAGATTTCCGATGAAACGGGGCTGGATGAACTTTTCGCCAAGGAAACCGTGACAGCGTATATTGGCTTCGATCCGACAGCATCCAGTCTGCATGCGGGCGGCCTCATTCAGATCATGATGCTGCACTGGATGCAGAAAACCGGCCATCGTCCGGTTGCTTTGATGGGTGGCGGCACCGGCATGGTCGGCGATCCGTCGTTCAAAGAAGAAGCCCGCAAGCTGATGACGGTTGATACCATTGCCGATAATATTGCCGGCATTAAAAAGGTATTTACCAATTACCTGAACTTCGGTGAAGGTAAAACAGATGCGCTGATGGTCAATAATGCTGATTGGCTTACTGGTCTTAATTATCTTGAATTCTTGCGTGATGTGGGCCGCCATTTCTCGGTCAACCGCATGCTATCGTTTGATTCGGTAAAAACGCGCCTTGATCGCGAACAGTCACTGTCATTCCTCGAATTCAACTACATGATTTTGCAGGCTTACGACTTTGTCGAACTCAGCAAGCGCTATGATATGCGCCTGCAGATGGGCGGTTCCGACCAGTGGGGTAATATCATCAATGGTATTGATCTCGGCCATCGCATGGGGACACCACAGCTTTACGCACTGACATCACCGCTTCTGACCACCTCATCCGGCGCCAAAATGGGCAAATCGCTCAATGGTGCGGTGTGGCTCAATGCGGATATGCTGAGTGCATATGACTTCTGGCAATATTGGCGTAATACCGAGGATGCCGACGTCGAGCGTTTCCTCAAGCTTTACACCACCATGCCAATGGATGAAATTGCCCGTCTTGCAGCACTTGGCGGCTCGGAAATCAACGAGACCAAGAAAATTCTGGCAACAGAAATCACCGCTATGCTGCATGGTCGTGAAGCTGCTGAACAGGCTGCGGAAACTGCGCGTAAAACATTTGAAGAAGGTGCAATTTCTGACAATCTGCCAAGCTTTAATATTGCCAAAGATGAGCTTGTTGCCGGTGTTGGTATTCAGGCATTGCTGGTCAAAGCCGGCCTTGCCGCTTCCAATGGTGAAGCACGCCGTCATATTCAGGGTGGCGCAGTGCGCATCAATGATGTGGCCATTCAGGACGAACGTGCAGGTATAACCGCCGGTGATGTAACCGCTGACGGCATTATCAAGCTGTCACTGGGCAAGAAAAAGCACATTCTGGTACGTCCGGAATAAGCTCCGCTGATTCCATTTCAGTAAACAACAAAAAGCGCGGGGCAACCCGCGCTTTTTTATAACCCGACACATCAATCAAAACTCGAAGATCGACCTGAAAATCCCCGGTGCGATAACCGATATCGGATTGATCGTAATATTCGGCTGTTTGGCATTGCCAGTCAGCTTATAGGTAATACCGATCAAACCACGGTCGCGGCCATTGCCAAGAATAGCTCCGAGCAGCGGCAGTTCAGCAAACAGCCGGTTCAAACCATAAGCAGGCATAAATGTGCCGGTGATCTCCATATTGCTGTTCCGGTCATAGAGTATCCCCTGAAACGTCGCCCCAATCAGCGGCCCGCGAATAACACCGCTTTTCAGCGTGAGGTAGCCTTCGCCTTTTTCGACCTGTGCAAAGCCACGCTCAAAATCCACCCGCGACACATCAATATTTTTGCGCACAGCCTGATTAAGGCTTTTACCGCCATTGGCACCACTGGAGACAACTTTATCAAGGCGCGGCTCATTAACCACAGAGAAATTGCGCGCATCAATCGCCCCATAGAGCGGCCCTGTACCTTGCGATGTCAGATTAACAGTAATTTTGCCGCCATACATCTTGTCGTAAAAATCAAAGAAACGCAGTACAGCACCCGCATTGGCGGCATTAAGCGCCAAAGAACTGGCGCCCTTCTGATTGCTCGACGTGGCATTAACCTGGCTATTATTAGCCGCCAGAGCATTCAGCGATACGCCTGAAACTTTGGCGCCAGCAGTTTCATAAGATACCGTAACATTGCGCAGGCTTTCATCGTAAAAGCCTTTGACCTCGTCAATATGGGCATTAACGACAATACGCTGCGAAATACCGTTACTGCCTTTACGGTCTTTCTTTTCATCCGCATTACCGGACATCGCCTGCTGGATCAGCGCGCGTGCATCAAAGGCTTTGCCACGTATATCTGCACGGTAGCCATTGCCGGAGCGACGCACTTCAAGGTTCAGATCATCATTGCGGGTCAGGCTGAGTTTACGGATACTCGCACTCTGCAACTCATCATTTTGAAGTGTAAGATCGCCGTTAACATGAAAGCCGGTACCCGATAACACAAGATTACGAATGAGCACCGGCTCTTTGCTGTCTTTAGGAGCTTTCATATCCAATGTCAGCTTGGCCGGTATGCCTGCACCTTTTTTCCAGCCCAGCCATGGCAGGCTCACGCTGGTCTTGGTGAGGTCTGCGCTGATTTTCCGTACATTGCCCTCAGCCTCACCCAGATCGAGCGTCAGCGGCCCTTTAAACAGCTGATTGAGTGCAGGATAATAGGCTTCACGGGTTTTATCATCGAGCTCCAGCCTCACAGATTGCTGGCGCTTAATCGTGGCATCTGCCAAAGGCTCAACCAGTGAGAGCTTAGCCGGAATATTATTCAATCGTGCCGATGCGGTAATTTTTGCCACATCATCATTCACACTCATCGTACCTTTGGCCTGCGATACCTTCTGGCCATTAAACGGTTTGTTGAGTTCAACATTGTCAAAGGCCAGATCGGCCTGCCATTGCAGACTGTCTTTTGGGGCATTTTTAGTCACAGAAAATGCGACTTTCACCTTGGCTTTCACATCACCTGTCAGATCGTCAGCAGTGAATGGCAGGCTGCGCAAGGCATTGATTGGCTTATACCCCACCAGCTCGGTAATGGCGCCCGCCTCTCCGCTTAAATCCAGATCAAGATCAGCAATAACCGGTCGCTGCCTTCCCCATGGAATGAACAAGGTGCCGCCGGCCACATCAATGCGGCGGTTGGCAGCGGTAAAGGCAGAACCCTGTTTAAGATTGATCGTGGTATGGGCTCCACGCACAGCGACCGAGCCCGATGCATCACGCACCGGCGGAATATCGCCGATCACATCAAAACGGGTATTTTCAACGTTAAAATCAACTTTAACATCAGATTCTGTGAGGTCTGGCGGCAGACCGGGCCCGTTAAAATGACCGGCAGGCAGCGCAATATCAATTTTACTATCAATGACATTACCGCCGAACAGGTTTTTCAGCACCCAGTCTCTGGCACCATCGGCCACATTCAACGGCCAGAGCTGCTTGGCATGTGCCACCGGCATTGTCGGTATACGCAACAGAAAGATCATTGCCGGTGAGCCCTGACCGAAAATCATCCGCCCCTGACCATATAACGCACCGGTCTCGGTTTTAACATTCAGATCATTGAAATCAACGCGGCTGGCATCCTGCATCAGACGACCGACAACCTTAACGCCAAACGGCAATGGCGCCTCATCAGAGTTTTCAGGGGCGCTTAAAGCATTGCGTGAAATCAGCTCAAACCGGTAAGCGGCCTTATTCGCAATATCATCTGTTGCTGGCTGTTCATTCCCAACCGGCTGCGATGCATTATTGGTTTTTTCATTGTTCGGAACTGCGGGTTCCGTGCCAAAAGCCCCCTCAAATACGCTACGTAACCCGCCAAGGTTAAAGGCAAGCGATTTAATTTCAACCTTTTCACCGCCCGATACATGCTCGAAATCGAGCGCTATATTGCCTTTAACGCCGTGTTCACGCCCCATATCGACAACATTGTCATTAATAAGCAAACGCCCTGTAAGCGTTTCTTTTTGCCCGTCAGCGGCAGCATGGCCAGTCAAAAGCAGCGAAGCTACGCCACGCGCATAAAAATAGGCCGGATTTGGGCGGTCATCCGCAATCAACGGCATCACCTCCTGCGGTGAGCCTAGACTGACCTGCATATTATCCACCGCCACAGAAAAGGCCGCAGCATGCGCAGGATTATCCGAGCGGGTCATTTCAGCTGTGATCGTGCTGGTTTGCCCCTGCCACACAAATTCAGCACTTAGCGTCACATTCTGTCCGCGCTGCTTAACCTGTGCATTTCGGATAATGATTTTCTGCTCTTTATCCATTGCATGAAAAGCCAGCGTAACATCGCGCAAGGCAATGGCCTTGGTGCCGCGCATATCCAGCAAGCCCAATGTTTGGTCAACAGCGATAAAAACTTCACGCGATAATGCATCAAAGTTAACTAAACCACGATCATTAAAGGGTAATTTAAAAAATGGGTCGTTTGTTTTCTTGCCTTCTTCCAGGCGCAAAACAGCATCGCTGATTTCAATCTGCGCCACCTGCACCGAGCCGGTTAACAGCGGCAGCGGTGCCAGTCCGAGCTTGACCACACCAAGCTTTTCAACCGAAATATCCTGAATACTGCTTTTTAACTCAACATCGCGGGCTTCAAGCGCCAAATGGCGATTACCATCGAGCGAAACCTGCGCCGCATGAATGGTAACGCCTGCATCAGCTCCTAAAATATCCTGAAGACGGCTCTGTGCTTCATCGCGCAACATATCGCTGTTAATGCCTGAGCGCAGCAACACAAAAGCAATACCAACAAGGATAATCAGAGCAAAAAGAACCGAAAAAAATGCACGCGAACAACGCTTCGCAAAACTCGCGCGCCTACGGCGCATAGATTTGCGAATGACACGATCCTGCTTCACGGCAGGACTGTCCGGATAAGCTCCGGCTGAAGGATACTGATCCAGACCTTGTATGTCGCGCTTGCTAAAGCGGATTTTTTTCGGTTGTTCTTTCAAAAACTTAAATCACTATCCGGGTTGTCTGCACCTGATTGTACATATTTTTAAAAGAAACAATCTCAAACACAACGCCCCAACGGATCATCATTTGCATTGGCTGTAAATAGCACGTGAAAGCAGCATAGCTGATCATATGATAATGTCGCTTCAGAATCGCATAAAAAACAAAAATAAACTATAAATTCCAATACGGGTATCAGCATTTCAGCCGTTCAATAAAGATGAAGAAAGGCGCACTTATGACAAAACCTTCCGAAGGCAGCAATGATGCAGCAAAAACACCAGCCCTCCAGGCCGGTGACACAGCGCCCGCCTTCTCTCTGCCAAAAAACGGTGATGACACACTCTCCTCATCAAACTTAAAAAATAAAGCCTATGTGCTGTATTTCTACCCGAAAGATGACACCAGCGGCTGCACGCGCGAGGCCATCGATTTCAGCGCGCTTAAACCGCAATTCTCTGCTCTTGAGGTAAGCATTATTGGCGTTTCTCCGGACAACGCAACTAAACATGATAAATTTATCAGCAAGCATGATCTCAGCGTAGACTTGCTTGCCGATGAAGAAAAAGTGTTAAGCGCAGCCTATGGCGTCTGGATTGAGAAAAGCATGTATGGTCGCAAATATATGGGTATCGAGCGCTCAACATTCCTGATCGGTCTTGATGGAAAAATTGCGCAAGTCTGGCGCAAGGTTAAAGTAGCAGGCCATGCTGAAGCGGTACTGGAAGCTGCGCGTGCTCTGCACGCATCATAAAGCTTGATCTCTGTCAGTGTTTCCGCTGCAAAACGGAAACACTTTTTTAACCGTGATACAGTGTATGATCTGCGCAACAGTCCACAATGGTTTTAACAAGCCCCACAGTTTGTTATAGTTAGGTCAACAGCAGGTTAAACGCGTTAAAATGCGCCATATAAAGGCCGCAGATATAGTTTGAATTTGAACAATACTGAACCGCAGGTTTTACGGGATAAGACTATGCCAAAGACAATCAGATTGCTGCATTTTTGGTTTGCACGCCACTCTGCCCTGCACGCAGAGCAGCGTCGCTATGCCAAAAATTGGCTGACACGCAGTCTGACTTATGGTCTCACCGGAACTTTGGCAACCGGCCTCACCGTTTCTCTGGTTGCCGGTGCGTTGGCAGCATCTGTTCAGTCTGCTCAGGCACCGGTTGCCAATACCGTGCTTATTATGGACCAAAGTTTAGCTGCACCACCGGTTCCAGAGCAGGTTATTCCTGTGCCTGCGCTTATACAGCCTATGCCGCCAATGCCTGATCAGCGCTATAATGCAAAATTGCATGAAGGTGCGGTTGAGCTGAATGCCGATGCAAGTTTTGCCGGCATTGACCCTTTTATAACAGGGCCGGTTCCTAAATAAGTCTCAGTCCTGATAAAAAGCCACATAAGAAAAAGCCTCCGGCAAATCATTTACCGGAGGCTTTTTGCATTTCAAGCGATCTCAAGAGCATTTCACTATCAAGTTGATAGATATGACAATGCGAAACTCTAAAATCTAGAGCGTGCTCTGCGATCCAACCTGAACGTTATCCGCTCTAGAGCATTTCGTAGTCCAATGGAATCATTGGGCGGCCACGATAATGCTTAAAAACAATAACTTAGAGCGGATTACATGATCCAATTTAAACGTTATCCGCTCTAGTTTAATCGATATCCTGCACATCCGCTTTTGTACCATGTACACGCTGTGCCAGTGCAGCTTCCATAAACTCATCGAGATCACCATCAAGAACATCCTGCGGGCTGGAGCTTTCAACACCGGTACGCAGATCCTTGACCATCTGATAAGGCTGCATGACATAAGATCTGATCTGATGTCCCCAGCCGATATCTGTCTTAGAGGAGTTCACTTCGCTCGCAGCTTCTTCACGCTTTTTCAGCTCATCTTCATAAAGACGGGCGCGCAGCATTGACCATGCCTGCTCCTTGTTTTTATGCTGGGAGCGCTGTGTCTGACACTGCACCACAATACCGGTCGCAAGATGCGTAATACGAACAGCAGAGTCGGTAGTGTTAACGTGCTGACCACCAGCGCCTGAAGCGCGATATGTATCAATACGCACATCCGATTCCGTTACCGCAACCTCAATATTGTCGTCAACAACCGGATAAACCCAGATACTGGCGAAAGAGGTATGGCGGCGTGCATTGGAATCGAAAGGTGAAATACGCACCAGACGATGCACACCGGATTCGGTTTTCAGCATACCATAGCTGTTATGGCCTTTAACGAGAATGGTTGCGGATTTAATGCCCGCTTCTTCCCCGCTTTGCACTTCCATCACTTCAACCTTACGGCCGTCGCGTTCACCCCAGCGCGAATACATACGCAGCAGGATTGAAGCCCAGTCCTGGCTTTCAGTACCGCCGGCACCGGCATGCACTTCCAGATATGCATCATTGGCATCCGCTTCACCGCTGAGCAGCATTTCAATCTGACGCTTATCCAGATCGGCTTTAATCGCTTTAATCGCGTTTTCAGCATCCGTGACGATTGACTGATCGCCCTCTTCCTCACCCATTTCTATCAGCTCGATATTATCATCAAGCGAACGGGTCAGGCTCAGAATACCATTAATACTGTCATCCAGTTGCTGGCGCTCACGCATCAGCTTTTGCGCTTCCTGCGGATCATTCCACAAGGTTGGATCTTCAGCACGATTGTTGAGATAGTCGAGTTTCTTCAGTGACTGATCCCAGTCAAAGATGCCTCCTCAGCAGGCTTATGGCCTGCTTGATTTCAACAACCAAATTCTCAATCTCGGCACGCATGGCTGCGGCTCCTTATATTAGTATTCGGCAAAATACCGCCGTTTCATTTTTTATGCTTTTATCCATAAAAATACAGCACGCATTGCTTGCGTGCTGTATTTATGTTGCTGAAACCTCTATGAAGATTACGACAAATCCTGTCAACAATTTCGCAGGATTTTATGATTTTACCCGCAAGAATTACCAACCTTAATAAAGCCCGCCCGAGCCGGAATTAATGGCTTTATTGGCTTGAGGCGACTGCGGCTGCACAGGGGCCCCCTCCTGAAAGCTGTCGGCACCGATAACAGAATAGCTGTCGGCAGGGCCGGTTCCGGGCTTAAAGGCTTCCATAATCACATCCGGACCACCAGGGTTTGCGCGCATGCCAGTACGACGATTAATGGCAATCATGGTCATGCCTTCCGGCACACGGAAATCAACTTTAGGCGTGCCCTGTAAAGCAACAGTCATGAAGTCTTTGAACACAGGTACCGCAAGACCTGAGCCGGTAGCGCCGCGACCAAGCGGACGTGGCGTGTCATAACCAAGGTAAAGACCAACAACCATATCCGGCGTATAGCCAACAAACCACGCGTCTTTTTCATCATTGGTTGTACCGGTTTTACCGGCAACCGGACGATCAAGACTGAGCAACATACGGGCAGTGCCGCGTTTAACAACGCCTTCCATCATCGAAGTGATCTGATAGGAGGTCATCGGATCAAGTACCTGATCACGCTCGTCAACCAACTCAGGCTCGTCCTGATTATTCCACTCGGCAACATTACAGTTGAGGCATTGTCGCGCATCATGTTTGAAAATGGTTTTACCGTAACGATCCTGCACACGGTCAATCATTGATGGCGTTATAGAGCGTCCGCCATTGGCCATAATCGAAAAGCCGGTAACCATCCGCAGCACTGTAGTTTCACCAGCTCCGAGAGACATGGCCAGCACCGGCAGCATCTTGTCGTATATACCAAAACGCTCGGCATATTCGGCAACCGTTTTCATGCCCATATCCTGCGCCAGACGAACGGTCATCAGGTTACGGGATTGCTCGATGCCATAGCGCAAGGTTGATGGGCCGGCGAATTTACCGGAATAGTTTTTCGGGCTCCAAACGCCAAGCGATCCGCCCTGATCTACTGAAATCGGTCCATCCAGCACCACAGAAGCCGGCGTATAACCATTATCAAGGGCCGCGGCATAAACGAAAGGCTTGAAAGATGAACCGGGCTGACGATAGGCCTGTGTAGCGCGGTTAAACTCTGACTGCGCATAGGAGAAGCCGCCGACCATAGCCAGCACACGACCTGTATGCGGATCCATAGCAACCAGCGCCCCGGAAATTTTAGGGATCTGGCGTAAGCGATAAGCATCAGCGCTATCCGCTTTTTTCTCAACATAGATCACATCACCAACGCTCAGCACACCCGCCGGAGACTTAGCTGTTGTACGCTTGCCATTGGTATCCATGCGTAACGCCCATTTCATATCGGCAGTTACGATACGTCCGGTCTCACGTGCATCATCAATCTTACCGCCGGGATCGCGGGCTGGTTGCAGGCCGATTTCAAGCGCATCAGAGGTGGCATCCAGTACCACTGCGAGCCGCCATTCAGGCACATCCGACAATGCCGGTACCGCGCCTAAATCCACACCCCAATCCGAACCGAGATTCAGGTGTTTAACCGGGCCGCGATAGCCTTGCGCTTCATCATAACGGATAAAGCCGGTATGCAGTGTTTTGCGCGCCATGATCTGCAATTTAGGATCAAGCGTTGTACGTACAGACAATCCGCCCTCAAGCAATGAATTATTACCATAGCGCGATACGATCTGGCGGCGCACATCTTCGGCAAAATACTCACTGGCAAACAGGCGGCCATCAGCATTATGCGGCTTTACACCAAGTGGTGTGGCCTTCGCATCCTTGGCGTCCTCAACAGTGATATAGCCGTTTTCCTGCATACGGTCGATAACCCAGTTGCGGCGCTCAATGGCGCGCTGGGCATAACGATAAGGATGGTAATTGGCAGGGCCTTTCAGCAAAGCTGCAAGATAAGCAGACTCGCTGATTGTCAGCTCATTGACCGACTTATCAAAATAAGTCAGCGCCGCACCGGCAATACCATAAGCGCCCATACCAAAAAACATTTCATTGAGATAAAGCTCTAAGATCTGATCTTTGGTGAAAGTGCGCTCCATACGCAGTGCTACAATGGCTTCTTTGATTTTACGGTCATAGGTCTGCTCGGATGAGAGCAGCATATTTTTTGCCACCTGCTGGGTAATGGTAGAAGCGCCCACCGGGCGGCGGTCATTACCGGTCAGCTTATTGACAATATTGGTTGAAACCGCACGCGTCAGTCCAAGATAATCCAGACCGTGATGCTGGTAAAAGGTTTTATCTTCGGCAGAAACAAAAGCCGCTTTAACCCGGTCAGGAACAGCCTGAATTGGCAGGAACATCCGGCGCTCTTTATAATACTCAGCCATCAGGCTGCCATCAGCCGCATGAACGCGGGTGGTAACCGGCGGTTCATATTTGGCAAGCACCTCATAATCCGGCAGGTCTTTGCTTATACTGCCAACATAGAAGGCCACGCCTCCCGCAACGAGCAGCACCAGCACCGTTCCGATGCCAAAAAAATATCCGATGAGCCGTACCATATTTTATCCGGTATCCCGTTTCAGATTATCTGCACTATATATCATTAACTTAACAAAATCTCACAACGAGGTTTTACAGGCTTACAGACACTCCTGATTTTCCGCGTTATTCATGAGCTTTGTCCTGAATTCTAATGGACATATAGGGCATTGACATAAAATTCTATGCTATAGCCACAGCAGACATCAGTGTCATGCCCGTGCAGCTCGCCTGCTAGCAACAGCGTCCTTTCGGGTAGTGAACAGCAAATACGTCAAAGACAAGATGTATTTCATGTTTTTAACCATTAATTCATTTCTGTGACGGTTTTGACGCAGCAATTTCTTTGCCGTACCCTCACTGGCTATCATGCCTACAACCAAGTCCTAAACTATGGTTGAGCCTGCACACTATGACGAACACCATAATATTTACTCACTGCATAGGCGATGCGCTCTACCGCACGTTTCCGCCAGGCGACATCTTTCAACAGCTTTTCATCATCTTTATTAGATAGATATCCTATTTCTACCAATACGGAAGGCACATCCGGCGCACGCAGCACCTGAAAGCCTGCAAATCGGTGCGGATTATTGATCAGATTAACCTCACCTTGCAAAGAGCTAACCAGACTATTTGCAAAACTCAGAGAAAAAGAATGCGTTTCACGCTGCGTGAGTTCCATCAGAATATCATGCACAACCGGCGCTTCTTCACTGTAAATACCGGCACTGGCATCGGAGTTGTTTTCACGATCGGCCATGGCTTTAGCTGCATCATCCGAGGCTTTGTCAGATAAGGTATAAACTGTCGCACCGCGTATTTCTTTGTGCTGGATTGTATCCGCATGGAGTGAGATAAATAAATCAGCCTCATGCTCACGTGCCATACGCACGCGCTCACCAAGCCTCAAAAATGTATCATCGTCACGGGTCATCAGCACATTGATAGTTTTGTCTTTGGCTAAAACATCACGCAACTCACGGCCGAAAGTCAGGGTTACATTTTTCTCTAATGTACCGGATGCACTTTCAGCGCCACTGTCAATTCCACCATGTCCGGGATCAATCATCACGGTAAATTTATGCGGTGAGCCAAGTGTTTCGCTGATTTCAGCAGGCTTACTGCCCTCACCCTCAACCTCCAGCGAAGCACTGGCCGTCTTTTGTGCAGCAACAACACGTGCAAATTCACGCTCTGAACCGGCAACAACATCAACCACCATACGATAACCGGATGAGGATTCGTTTTTCAGCACTTCCAGTTTTTCAACGGTAAAAGGGCCTTTGGCATTCAGGATTAAACGGGAACGCTTTTGAGCAATCAAACCATAGCGCACTTCAGTGATCAGGCCGCGCGGCTCCAATGATTCTTTGGCAAAACCAAAACTGGCTTCCGGTAAATCAATCACCAGCCGGTGCGGGCGTGTGAGCAAATGGGTTTCCACTTTCGGCTCACGATCAAACATCACCACAATACGGCTGCGCAGATCATCGCCAACCATTCTGAAAGTCAGCGCTGCAAGCTCAGGCTTGCTTTGGCTCACCGCCGGTTGAGGCAGCAATACAAGTGTGAGCGCACAGCCAAATGCCAGCACTGAAAAAGTAATATCTGTTCTAAAAAACCGGAAAACCATTGCCCTGATCAAATTGCTGCAAACCTGCATTATAAAGCACCCATAAAAGCCAAGCCTGTAAAGTTCAGCCCGTATAGTTCATATTGGATATCAATCAGCCAAAATAGCTGCTTTTACGGCAGACTGGATTATTTTTGACAAAAAGGACAAACGCAGAAACTTCAACCTGCTCCCTGACCAGCCTGCCCTGCTTATCCATCATTATGCTAAAGCTTTATAGTTAATGAAGCCTTTGCAGATATATTTGTCGTGATGTGTAAAGGCACTTTTATAGTGGGACAATAATTATCTGTAATTTAAAGGCCTTAACCAGCATCAGCGCTGAGCAGATCCATATCTGCATACAGCACGGCATAATTCAGCCTTTGTGACGATTTATACTTCCCATAATATAGCCAAAACCATAGCTTATTACACAAATATAACAGTTTTTAAAAATATAAGACATTGAAATATATAAGGTTTTTACTTATCATCTAAGCCTGCCGGTTTGCAACTGGTAAGCAGGATGATTATATTCTGCTTGTCATGTGGCTGATCAGGTCCTAAAAGCAATATCAGGTTACAGATCCGTCATCGGAATCATTCCCTGCCCAGCGTCAGGTTAACACCCGCGAGCAGGCTCTTATCGTGATGGATCAGTGCAGAACCTGACATAAGTTTTTTGTCAGAAAACTGCGGAGTGATCAGTGCAGATTGGTTTCATTTCCCGAAATTAGTCCGTGGGTCAGAGCGTAACTGAATAGGAATTCAGCACTGGGTAGGTTTACTCCACTCACTGCTTTTAAAGACTGCGATTTATGTGAGAAACCATAATTTGCGTTCTGTAATTTGCGGCGCCGCGCGTTGTTTGAAACGCCAGTTAAGGATACCGCAACACTTTTGAATTGCTGCGTATTTATCCTCCGGGAGTTGCGCGGCACTATAATCGGCCTGTTATCAGGTCTTTCGAGGTCGTTTCGATCGGAACCACTATGGGTCATGCAGACTTGACCATTACCAGCCTGAAAATCGCGATCGCCGCTAGGCATCAGCGCGTGAAGGCTGCACTCTGTGTTCCGGCGAACCTTAATTTATCCGGCAATCGCGAATATATTGGCACCAGCGCTACAGATGCGTCTTTGGTTACCCTTAATTTGCGTTTTTCCGCCGGAAGGAAAAACACATATGTCGAACAAAATGCTTATCGATGCCTCCCACCCGGAGGAAACGCGCGTAGTTGTGGTGCGCGGCAATAAGATCGAAGAATTCGATTTTGAATCTGAGCATAAGAAACAAATTAAAGGCAATGTTTATCTGGCACGCATCACCCGCGTAGAGCCATCTTTACAAGCTGCTTTTGTTGAATATGGCGGCAACCGTCACGGCTTCCTCGCTTTTTCGGAAATCCATCCGGATTATTACCAGATTCCTGAAGCCGATCGTAAAGCGCTGATTGAAGCTGAAGCCCGTGCTGCACGTGAAGAAGACGATGAAGAGCGTGAGGAAACCCCGCGCCGCAATAGTCGTCGTGGTCATAATGACCGTCGTAGCTCAGGTCGCAACCGCAATAATAACGGTAAAAGCAACGCGGCAGTGCCTGCACTGCCTGCACCGGAATTTGTCGGCGACTTTTCGGAGCATGCACAGAAGCTTTATGCGGATGCATTGCTGACAGCACAAAACAATCACACAGATGATGATAGCGATGATAATGCGTCAGCAATGGCAGCGTCATCCGATCAGCCTGTGATCCGTGAAAAAACCTCGCGCAATCATAATTCCCGCTCGAAAAACAGCGATAATGATGACGATGATGATCACGACGACGATGACGAAGATGATCAGGTAGAATCCATTGGCGCAGAAGATGCGATGGAAGAACTGCCGGGTTCAAACCGCGTTCATCGCAAGCATTATAAAATTCAAGAAGTGATCAAACGTCGTCAGATCGTTCTGGTGCAGGTTGTTAAAGAAGAGCGCGGCAATAAAGGCGCGGCTCTCACCACCTATCTGTCACTTGCCGGCCGCTATTCCGTTTTGATGCCAAATACCGCACGCGGAGGTGGTATTTCACGCAAGATTACCAATATCCAGGATCGTAAGCGCCTTAAAGATATCGTCAAGGAACTCGAAGTGCCGCAGGGCATGGGGGTGATCCTGCGTACCGCCGGTGCCAATCGTACCAAGGCCGAAGTACGCCGTGATTATGAATATCTGATGCGCATGTGGGACAATGTCCGCACGCTGACCATGCAGTCGCAGGCACCTGCCCTTGTTTATGAAGAAGGCAATCTGATCAAGCGTTCGATCCGGGATCTTTATAACAAGGACATTACGGATATTCTGGTTGCCGGTGAAGCAGGCTACCGTGAAGCCAAAGACTTCATGCGTATGCTGATGCCAACCCATGCCCGTGTTGTGCAGCCCTATCGTGATATTACGCCAATCTTTGCCCGTAACGGCATTGAAGCCCAGCTTGATCGTATGCTGCATCCGCAAGTAACATTGAAGTCCGGCGGTTATATCATCATCAACCAGACAGAAGCTCTGGTGGCGGTTGACGTGAACTCCGGTCGTTCAACCCGTGAAAGCTCGATTGAAGACACCGCACTCCAGACCAATCTGGAAGCCGCCGAAGAAGTTGCGCGCCAGCTTCGTCTGCGCGACCTTGCTGGTCTGATCGTCGTCGACTTCATTGATATGGAAGAAAAGCGCAATAACCGTGCTGTTGAAAAACGCATGAAAGATTGCCTGAAAGACGATCGCGCCCGCATTCAGGTTGGCCGGATTTCGCATTTCGGCCTGCTGGAAATGTCGCGTCAGCGTATTCGCGCTTCCGTGCTTGAAAGCACAATGCAGCCTTGCGCCCATTGCGCAGGCACAGGTCTGATCCGCTCGGATTCATCTATTGCCCTGTTCGTTATTCGCTCGATTGAAGAATACTTACAGCGCAACACACAGAACAACATTACTGTCCGCACGCCAATGGCAACCGCACTTTATGTGCTGAACCATAAACGTAACCTGCTGACAGAAATGGAAGCTCGTTTTGGTCTGACTATTGAATTGCAGGTCGATGAAAGCGTTGGCCACCAGCATATGGTAATTGACAAGGGAACGCCATCTACCGGCCCTGTCAATCCTGTTCCGCAGACAATCCAGTTCATGCCTTATGATGAGGAAAATGATCCGGAAATTATCGATATTGACGCCGAGACAGAAGTTGAATCTGAAGCAGCGACAACAGATGATAATACGTCTGGTGAAGAAACCGGTGATGACCGCAAACGCAATCGTCGCCGCCGTCGTCGTCGGGGTGGACGTGACCGCGATGCATCCGATGCGTCAGAAAACTCAGGCGACAATGCCGGTGACGATGATTCAGAAGATGATGACAACCGCGATTCTGACAATGACACGGATGAGAACTCAGCTCAGTCTGAAGAAGATCGTCGTAAGAAACGTCGTCGTGGACGTCGTGGCGGCCGCAAGAACCGTCGTGGTGAATATGACAATGACAGCCGCGTACCAGCAGTTGAATTTGTCGGTTATAGCCGTGATGAAGCGCTCGCGCGTTTGAGCAGCCAGAGGGCAGCAGCAAATCAGGCCGCCGCTCTGCTACCTGCACCTGAATTTGTGGGCTTCCAGCCACAAGCACAGGGCACCACAGCAGCGCAGGATCAAGATGCAAAACCGCAAAACGCCAGATCAGCGCGCTCGCAATCCAGCAACAGACGCAACAACCGTAAGCCTGCACCTGTCCAGACGCCTGCGGCTGAAATTGTATCCGTTGTCAGCGTAGAGCAAGATGAAGCGCCGCAGGCTGAAGCACCTGTGGAAGTGGCCGCACCGGTTGAACCAACTGAAACCATAGCCAAACCGGTGCGCAAACGCACCGCGAAACCACGCACCAGCAAAGCAGCAGTTGAGATTGCGGCTGAAGTTGAGACAACAGAAGCTGTGGCAACAGATGATGAAGCCACTTCAAAACCGGCCCGCAAACAAGCTGTTCGCAAGCCGCGTGGCAAAAAGGCAGTTGAAGCAGAAGCGGTCGCAGAAACTGTCGTGTCCGCTCTGCCGGTTGCAGAAACACCAGTCGTAGCACCTGCTCAGATTATTGAAGCACCTGCTGCTGTTGAGACAGCTGTAATTGCTGAACCTGCGACTGAGAAACCGGCTCGCAGCCGTGCAGTTGCGCAAGCGCCGTCCAAGCCGGTTGTAACATCCCAAGCCACAACTGCTACTAAGAGTGAAGAAACTTCTGATCAGCCTAAACGTGGCGGTTGGTGGCAGAAAAAGGGCTTCTTTTAAGCCTGATCAACATCAGGAAAACTGAGGACCGGTTTTCCTGATGCATTTCACTATCAAGTTTATTCAACTTGATAGGTATGACAATGCGAAAACTCTAAAATCTAGAGCATTTCGTAGTCCAATGGAATCATTGGACGGCCACGATAATGCGTAAAACAATAACTTAGAGCGGATTACATGATCCAATTTAAACGTAAACCGCTCTAGTGCGCTATAAATACAAAAAAAGCCGCGGGATCATCCGGCGGCTTTTTTGTATTTAAACTTAGCAAGCTGATATTTTACAGCCAGCCTTCCAATCTATGCATAGCTTCACGCATCTCATCCGCGGTACCAGCGTAAGAAAAGCGCATGGTACGATGACCTTCCAGCGGATCAAAATCTAGCCCTGGTGTTGCCGCCACATTGATCTCGGCAATCATTTTACGGGCAAAAGCCATACTGTCATTGGTAAAACGCGACACATCGCAATAGGCATAAAAAGCACCATCCATAGGTGCTGCCAGCGTCAGCCCTATTTTTGGCAGATGCTCACCAAGGATAGAGCGGTTCAAAGCATAACGCTGTTTGATAAGCTCAAGTTCATCGGTCGCTTTAAAGGCTTCCATCGCTGCAACCTGCGACAGTTCCGGTGCGGAAATATACAGGCTTTGGGCAATGCGCTCATGCGGACGCACTGCATCTTCAGGCAGCACCATCCAGCCGATCCGCCAGCCGGTCATGCAGTAATATTTCGAAAAAGAATTGATAACCGTCACACTATCATCAAAAGCCAATGCGGTTTTATCTGGCCGGTCATAGGTCAGGCGATGATAAATCTCATCGGAGATTACCCGAATATTCCGCTCTTGGGCGGCTTCAAGAATAGCCTTTAATTCATCATCGGCAATGATTGCACCGGTCGGATTGGCAGGGCTGGCAAACAACACACCTTTCAGCGGTTTTTCTTCATGCGCTGCAATCAGTGCCGCAGCGGTCAAGCTCGCATTATCCCCCTCGCCGGTTCCGATTTCCACAACCTCAACGCCAAGCGCTTTAAGAATATTACGATAGGCCGGATAGCCCGGACGTGTAATTGCCACACGGTCACCCGGATCAAAATATACCAAAAATGCGAGATTAAACGCTGCCGAAGAGCCGGTTGTAACTGCGATACGCTGCGGGCTGACCTCTACGCCATATTGATCAGCATAATGCGCAGCAATATTTTCACGCAGTGAAATCAGCCCTAAAGCGTCGGTATAGCCAATTTTACCATCAATCAGTGCCTTTTTAGCGGCCTCACGCACGCGCAAAGGTGCAGGATCAGCAGGCTGGCCCACCGCCATGGAAATCATGGATGCGCCCATAGCACGCCGCCTGTTTGCTTCGGCCAAAACATCCATGGCATGAAACGGATCAACATCACTGCGGTAAGAAAAGCGTCTCAAAACTGCGTCCTTAAATAGTGTCACGATCAAGCTTTTATCAGCGGATACGTGTTAATAGCGTCATTTCTGTGAGAGTGCTTAACCCGAAGTCGCAGTATCAACAAGTCCGAAGCGACCACAGTGACAGTAAACAGCATCCTTATTAAAATGCTTACTTTAAATGCATATCCCGAACACATCGCTCAATCACATAGAAAATTGCCATAAAAAAGGCTGGAAATACATGCATTAAACCTCAGCATTATGGGATAAACGCTATAGAGCACATCAAGATAGATTTTGTTCAGCCAGCAGCCTAAAACAAAGCTATAAATAGTGCTGCTGATTCATGCCGGAATAAACTCTTTTTAAAACAGGAATTTCATGATGGCCGAAACCAACCTTTTCCCTACAGCCTCTGCGCCTGGCTCGGCAGATGTAAGCGGCACTGTATCGGCTAAATTGTTGCGTTTCTCGCTTTCTGCTCTCATTGCTGGTTCTGTTATTTCAAGTTCGGCATTACAGGCATCCGCTCAGTCGCAATCGCTGCCTATCGTGCGCGATGCTGAAATTGAAGCACTTGTTTCTGATTACACCGCCCCTATTCTCAATGCTGCCGGTCTGGGCAAGAAGCGCATCGGTATTGTGCTGGTTAACAGCCCGAGCTTTAACGCATTTGTCGACGGCCGTCGTATTTTCATTAATACCGGTGCATTGCTGCAGTCTGAAAGCCCGAATGAAATTATCGGCGTCATTGCCCATGAAACCGGTCATCTTGCAGGCGGCCATCAGGATCGTCTGCGCGAGCAGCTCCGTCAGGCTAAAACCATGGCTGTGATCGGCACATTACTGGGCCTTGGTGCAGGCATTGCCGGCGCTATGGCGCGTAATGGTGCCATTGCCGGTGCGGGTGGCGGTATTGCTGCAGGAGGCGGTGAAGTCGCCATGCGCAGCCTGTTATCCTATCAGCGCTCCGAGGAGGCGGCTGCTGATCGTTCCGCGATCAATTATCTCAACAAAACCGGCCAATCCGCCAAAGGCATGCTCACAACTTTTGAGCGCTTTGCCAGCGCATTGTCGCTTAATGGCACGCAGATTGATGCTTATCGTGTCAGTCACCCCTCACCGCGCGACCGTATTGCCAATCTCTCACAACTCGCGCAAGCCAGCCCGCATTTTAATAAAAAAGACCCGGAAAGCCTGCAATTGCGCCACGATATGATGCGCGCAAAAATTGCGGCTTATTCCGGCGGCCTTGGCGCGCTACAACGTATGTTTCGTAATAATCCGCAAGGCGTAGGCGCACGCTATGGCGATGCCATTACCACCTATCTCAGAGGCTCTGCTCGCAATGCGATCCCTAAGATCAATGCATTAATCAAAGAACAGCCACGCAATCCATATTTTTACGAGATGAAAGGCGAAATTCTGCTGAAAGCCAATGATCCGTCAGCAGCAGCAGCGGCCTTTAAACAGGCCTCAACACTTGATCCGCGTAAATCCAGCCTTATCCGTATGAGTTATGGCCGGGCTTTGATGCTGACCGGAAATAAAGCCAATATGGAAACGGCTATTCGCGAACTTAAATCCGGTGTTGCCAAAGATCCTGAATTTTCTGAAGGTTATGGTTATCTGGCGCAGGCTTATGGTCAGTCAGGCCAGATGGCTTTGGCTGACCTGGCAACTGCAGATCAGCATTATTATGCAGGCAGGATTAATGACGCCAAAATTTTTGCAACGCGTGCACAAACCCGCATGAAATCCGGTTCACCAGACTGGTTACGTGCGCAGGATATTATCAATACCAAAACCAAGAAAAAATAGGTGCTGTGTAAAACTTGCGCAGCCCGACTTTCACAATCCCGATAAAACAAGGCCGGTTTAACCGGAAATATGCAATGACCAACAATCTGAAGCGCCACTTTTTCTCGTCTGTCTTTGGCGCTGCCGTACTTGTCTCCGGCATGACAGCATCTTATGCGCAGGACACTAAACCGCTTGATAAGGCCGCCGTTGAGAAAATTGTCCGCGAATATCTGCTCGAAAACCCCGAATTGATGCTTGAAGTGCAGGATGCATTGGAAAGCAAACAGGCAGAACTGGCACAGGCGAGCCAAGCCAAAATCATTACTGAAAATCACGATGCAATTTTCAATAATCCGAATGATGCCGTTTATGGTAATCCTAAAGGCGATGTCACTATCGTAGAGTTCTATGATTACAATTGCGGTTATTGCAAACGTGCAATGCCAGACATGAAAGCCTTGATGAAGGCAGATCCTGAGCTGCGCTTTGTACTCAAAGAATTCCCGATCCTCGGCCCTGAATCTATGAAAACCCATCTGGTAGCACAGGCGTTCAAAAAGCTGATGCCGGAAAAATATATGGAATTGCATGATGCGCTGATGAGTGCTCCATCAAGTTCGACAGAAGACAGCGCCATCAAGGCCGCAGTTTCTCTTGGTGCAGATGAAGCCAAGCTGCGCGAAGCGATGAAGAGCAAGGAAGTCGTGACCTCATTCCAGAGTGCTTATACCATTGGTCAGGCTCTCAATATTAACGGCACACCGTCTTATATCATTGGCAACCAGCTGGTTCCGGGTGCAGTGGGCGCAGAGACACTGGCAGCAAAAATCGCTGAACAGCGTATATTACAGGCTGCAAAGAAATAACACGTTGCAATTTTATCTATAAAATTTAAGTTTACTGCAAGAAAATAGGGTTAAAGCCTGTAACTACGTCATTTACGGGCTTTAACCGCAATGCATTCCCTATTATATGGAAGGCAGTAAAGGCTTGTGATCAACTGAATTCATGACCTTAACAGCCCTCGTATCTTGGCTTGCACTAACCCAGCCCTTGGTCTTAACTAACCGGCCTATGGTCTTAATTAAAATGTAAAGCGACAGCGCATTCTATGGCTCAAATGATTTTCATTCTAAATGGACCGAACCTGAATATGCTCGGCAAAAGAGAGCCCGCCATATACGGATCGACCACGCTTGATGATATTGCGCAAAACTGTGCCAAAGAGGCTGAACGCCTTGGCGTTGAGATTGATTTCCGCCAATCCAATCACGAAGGTGATCTGGTATCGTGGATTCAGGAAGCAGGCGAAAAACAGGCGCAGGTACTAATCAATCCTGCAGCCTATACCCATACCTCTATTGCACTGCTTGATGCCATCAAAGCAGCGCAGGTAACTGTTGTTGAGGTTCACCTCTCCAATATTCATGCTCGTGAAGAATTTCGTCACAAGTCTTTTGTATCACCAGTCGCGAAAGCTGTGCTTTGCGGCTTCGGTGCTGAAGGTTATTTGATGGGATTACGGGCATTAGCGGCATATCAACAAAAGACTGAAAGTTGACCGGATTTTCAGAGTAGATTATGCCACGCAGTATAAAATTAGATACCAGCATATAAAGCCCTGATTATCAGGCATATGCTTCAAAGCGCGTCCCGAAATTGAAAAGTGGTTTTCAGGCCGTGCAATTATTCAATGATTAGAGCGTATTCCGATCTGATTGTATCCGATCGGAATACGCTCTAAAAACAAACAACAACATATTAGCGGTAAAGGGGCCAGACCCATGACTAGCAAAAGCTCCGGTATCGATCAGGTGATGATTCGCGATCTCGCGAATATCCTCAAAGATACCGATCTCACAGAAATTGAAGTCGAGCAGGATGATCTGCGCATTCGTGTTTCGCGCAACATAACAATGCAGACAGCCCCTCAGCAATATTATGCTCCGGCTCAGGCAGCACCAGCCGCAGCCGCATCGGTTGTCGCAGATGTACCGGCAGCTGCTGAAAAGTCGAAAAATGCAGTCCCTTCACCAATGGTAGGCACCGCCTATCTTTGCCCGGCACCAGGTGCCAAGCAGTTTGTTGAAGTTGGCCAGTCCGTTAAAGAAGGCCAGACAGTGCTGATCATTGAAGCGATGAAGACCATGAACCAGATCGCAGCGCCACGCGCCGGTAAGGTAACTGCTATTCTCGTTGGTGACAGCCAGCCGGTTGAATTCGGTGAGCCGCTTATCGTCATCGAATAAGATCTTCACAGATCTGTGGCTGCAGCAATTTAGATGCAGCCTCCGTTGACAATTCAGATTTACGGCATGTTTTGCACGAGCAAACTATGCCCGAGGCAGGAGCAACGATGTTTCAGAAAATCCTCATAGCCAATCGCGGCGAAATTGCCCTGCGGGTGCTGCGCGCCTGTAAGGAACTTGGCATTAAGACTGTTGCCGTTCACTCGACTGCTGACGCGGATGCCATGCATGTGCGACTGGCAGACGAAAGCGTATGTATCGGCCCGCCGCCATCACGCGACAGCTATCTGAACATTCATCAGATTGTGGCTGCATGTGAAATTACCGGTGCTGATGCTATTCATCCGGGTTATGGCTTTCTCTCTGAAAATGCCAAATTCGCTGAAATACTTGAAGCCCATGACATTACTTTCATTGGACCGACCGCAGCACATATCCGTATTATGGGCGATAAGATCGAAGCCAAAAAAACCGCAAAACGCTTAGGTATTCCGGTTGTTCCGGGTTCTGATGGCGCTGTGACCGATGAAAAAGATGCTGCACGTATTGCAGCTGAAATCGGTTATCCGGTTATCATCAAAGCATCTGCCGGTGGTGGCGGACGCGGTATGAAGGTTGCCAAATCAGCTGAAGATATTTCAGTAGCATGGAATTCGGCGCGCTCAGAAGCCGGTGCAGCTTTTGGTGATGATGCAGTATATATCGAGAAATACCTCGAAAAGCCGCGTCACATTGAAGTGCAGATCCTTGGCGATGGTATGGGCAATGCGGTTCACCTTGGTGAACGTGATTGTTCCTTGCAGCGTCGCCATCAGAAGGTCTGGGAAGAAGCAAACTCCCCTGCTCTCAATTCGGAAGCCCGTGATAAAATCGGCATGATCTGCGCCAATGCGGTTGCAAATCTTGGCTATCGCGGCGCCGGAACAATCGAGTTTCTCTATGAGAATGGCGAATTCTATTTCATTGAAATGAACACCCGCCTTCAGGTAGAACACACGATTACTGAGGCCATTACCGGCATTGATCTGGTGCATGAGCAAATTCGCATTGCAGCAGGTCTTGGTCTGTCTGTGCGTCAGGAAGATGTCCGCTTTTCCGGTCATGCGATTGAATGCCGTATCAATGCCGAGAATGCGCGTACCTTCGTACCGTCACCAGGTACAATCAACCATTACCACACACCAGGCGGCCTCGGCATTCGCGTCGATTCCGGCGTATATAGCGGTTATAAAATTCCGCCATATTACGATAGCATGATCGGAAAACTGATTGTGCACGGGCGCAACCGCGTGGAATGTCTGATGCGTCTGCGCCGTGCACTCGACGAGTTTGTCGTTGATGGTGTTGATACAACGCTGCCGCTTTTTCAGGATCTGATTGCTAATCCGGATATCGCCAATGGCGATTATGACATCCATTGGCTTGAAAAATATCTGGAAAAGAAGACTGCAGCCGGAGAGTAATATCAGTGGCGGAAAATAACACCGCAACATCACAAATACTAAGTCCGGAGCTTGTGCTCCGGGCTTATGCCTCCGGCGCTTTCCCAATGTCTGAAAGTGCTGATGATCCGGAAATATTCTGGGTAAGGCCTGAACAGCGCGGTATTATCCCCCTTGATCAGTTCCATATTTCCCGCAGCCTGCAAAAAACCATAAACCGGGCCACTTTTGAGGTGCGTATCAACACGGCTTTTGAACAAGTGATTGAAGGCTGTGCAAACCGTCTTGATCCTGATGCCGATACATGGATCAACCCAACCATTCGCGATGCTTATATCAAGCTACATTACACTGGCTATTGCCACTCCGTTGAAGCATGGCAGCAAGACAGGCTGGTTGGGGGCTTATACGGGGTCTCTTTGGGTGCAGCCTTCTTCGGAGAAAGCATGTTCAGCCATGTTACCGATGCATCCAAGGTTTGCCTTGTACATCTGGTAAACCATCTGCGCGTGCACGGTTTTAAATTACTAGATACCCAGTTTACAACTGAACATTTAAAAAGCTTTGGTGCAATTGAAGTGCCCGCAGAGCAGTACGAAACTATGCTGCTTTCAGCAATTATGCTTCCGGCACAGTTTTAGATTATTTTATAATCAGATCAGTTCACTGTGAAAATCCAGACAGGTGCGCCTATTGCTTTGGCGCAGGAACGTCTGAAGTCTGTTTGCAGGTCTTTAGCCAGATATCATAAACCGGATGATCAACAGCATTTAAACCCGGACTGTCAGCAAACATCCAACCTGAAAAAATACGGCGGATTTTGCGGTCGAGTGTAATTTCGTCAACCTGCACAAAACTGTCTGTGCGGGGCGCTTCATTATCAGAGCGCGAATAGCACACTTTAGGCGTTACCTGTAATGCACCAAATTGTACAGTCTCATTAATATAAACGTCAAAGCTGGTAATGCGCCCTGTAATTTTATCAAGGCCAGAAAACTCGGCAACCTTGTTAGCAATACGCTCAGCGCGCGCTTCAGGGGCAAGCGCCAATCCTGTAACACAAAGTCCGGCAACCATCAAAAATGTCGCTCCAAAGTGCCATCCGGAAGAAACATTCATACGCATAATGCCTTTGGTTTGGGTGTTGGTTGCATCAACGGATACACGCGGTTCTGCATGCCAAAAAATAACAGTTTAAAATAGACTGTTCATTACGGCATTTGTGAGAAAAGTGAGCAACAAGCCAACTTATCCCCACAGTAACATCATTATAACGCGGCTTATCATCAATAAGCTTGATGTAATATCAGCCATAAAATCAAAGGCGGCACAACTCAATTGTAAGTTTGCCGCCTTTAATATTTGTCAGAAATATATCTTAATTCGGTGTCCATGCATCATAATCACCACTTACCTGCGGACGCTGGCCTGAAGCCGAAACCGCCCCTTGCGGACGGTAGGCTGCCGGCGTACCGGTAAGGTTTTGCTGATGCTGTTTTTGCCACTCGCGCGGCACATAATTTTCTTCGGTCGGCGGCGTATCAGTACGGTGATGCATCCAGCCGTGCCAGCCTGCAGGAATAGCGCTAGCTTCACTATAACCGTTATAGATCACCCAACGGCGCGTACGGCCTTCAGAATCCTTACCACCGGTATAATACACATTGCCAAACTCGTCTTCACCAATGCGCTTACCTTTGCGCCATGTGTGCAGGCGCGTACCAATGGTTTGGCTATTCCACCAGGTAAAAACTTGAGTGATAAATTTTTTCATAACACTTCCAGATCCTGAACTATCCTGACGTCACAAAAACGCAAGATCATGCAGATTATTCCACCCGCTTATGACCTTATCTAAGGTTCATAGCAAGGGTCAAGATGCCGCTACAGCTTACAGAGTCATCAACTTTAAGTAAGCTGAACAGCCGGTTTAAACTTACATCGACCAACCTGTGAGTGGCTTTTCCATCGTAATCACAACCACATCTAGGTTAAGCATACCCCAATCTGTTGTCTCTCCAGTTTTAATAAAGCCTTTACGCTGGTAAAAATCCAAAGCTTTTTGATTTTTTGCCACGACACCCAGGCTGAGCTTTTCAACATCAGGAAAAGCCATTTCAATCTCGGCCAGCAACATAGTACCAACGCCCTGCACCTGATGCTCAGGATCGACATAAAGCTGATGGAGCTCCGCGACACCGGCCTTGGACTGACTTGCAAAAGCCATGCCGACGAGATTGCCCTCGCCGTCATCAGCCACCACAAATTCAGAATAAGGCTTAGTCAGATTGCGGGTCAGCGCCGCCATAGAATGAAATTCGCCTGTAACTTTACGCACGATTTCACCGCCCAGCACATCATCAAATGTAGCGTGCCAAGTTTTAACCAGCAAGTCACTCACGGCTTTCAGGTCAGCTTTATTGGCAGAACGCAGCCACATTATTCAATGCCCAGCTTGGCTTTAACCAGATCATTTACCGCTTGCGGATTGGCTTTGCCGCCAGTTGCTTTCATCACCTGCCCAACAAACCAGCCGGCAAGTGTTGGCTTTTCAACGGCTTGCGCAGCTTTTTCAGGATTGGCAGCAATAATTTCATCAACCGCTTTTTCAATCGCACCGGTATCTGTAACCTGCTTCATACCGCGGGCTTCAACGATCTGTTTCGGGTCGCCACCTTCATTCCAGACAATCTCAAACAATTCCTTGGCAATCTTGCCGGAAATTGTGCCTTCTTTGATCAGATCAAGAATACCACCGAGCTGATCCGGTGAAACCGGCGCATGATCAATATCTTTACCAGCCTTGTTCAAAGCGCCGAGCAGATCATTGATAACCCAGTTTGCAGCAGTCTTGCCATCACGGCCTTTGGCGACTGATTCGAAATAATCAGCAATTGCCTTTTCGGTCACCAAAATTGAAGCATCATATACAGACAGGCCAAGGCTATCGATCAGACGGTTCTTCTTATCATCCGGTAATTCCGGGAGATGCTTTTGCAGATCGTCAACATAGGCCTGTGTAAATTCCAACGGCAGCAGGTCAGGGTCTGGGAAGTAGCGGTAATCATGTGCTTCTTCTTTCGAGCGCATTGAACGGGTCTCACCCTTAGCCGGATCAAACAAGCGTGTCTGCTGCTCGATCACGCCGCCATCTTCCAGCACACCAATCTGACGGCGCGCTTCATATTCAATCGCCTGACCAACAAAACGGATCGAGTTAACGTTCTTGATTTCACAACGCGTACCAAATTCAGCTCCGGGACGGCGAACAGAAACGTTGACGTCGGCGCGCATAGAGCCTTCATCCATATTACCGTCACAGGTACCCAGATAGCGCAGGATTGTGCGCAATTTGGTCAGATAAGCGCGTGCCTCATCAGAAGAGCGCATATCCGGCTTGGAAACGATCTCCATCAACGCCATGCCGGAGCGGTTGAGATCGACAAATGACATGCTCGGATGCTGGTCATGGATCGATTTACCGGCATCCTGCTCAAGGTGAAGTCGCTCTACGCCAACTTCAATATCTTCAAACTGACCTTTAGAATCAGGACCAACTGAGACAATAACAATGCCCTCGCCCACGATTGGCTGTTTGAACTGCGAAATCTGGTAACCCTGCGGCAGATCCGGATAGAAGTAATTTTTACGGTCAAAGACAGATTTCAGATTAATCTGCGCTTTAAGACCAAGACCGGTACGTACAGCCTGCGCCACACATTCCTGATTAATGACCGGCAGCATACCCGGCATAGCCGCATCGACGAGTGACACATTGGCATTCGGCTCGGAGCCGAACTCAGTGGATGCACCGGAGAATAATTTGGATTTGGAAGTGACCTGCGCATGGACTTCCAGCCCGATCACCACTTCCCAGTCACCGGTGGCACCGGAGATCAGGCGTTTCGGGTCTGGTGTGCGTGTATCGATAAGGGACATGACTCTAAAATCTCTGCTTTTTCGGCTATACTATGTGGCTAGAATAATCTTACTCTTGAAGCAAGACACACGCTATGTCAAACGCCACACTTTGCCCAAAAACCTGCATTTTCTTATGTTATCAGCCTCAGAAATAGTCATGCTAAAACTTACCCCGCAACAACAACAAAACTCTGTGCATATTGCACCCGTAAGAGCAAACGATGCGACCGAGCTGATTGCTGCCAATTGCGCAAGCCGTGCGCTGCATAAAGGCTGGGTCAATCCCCCCGTTAATATTGAAGATTTTGCCATGTGGTATGATACGCAAAACAATGATTCAAACTTGACACTGATTGTCAGAGAGAGCACGAACAACCAAATTGCCGGCGTCTTCAACTTTAGCCAGATTGTTATGAAGGCGTTTCAAAGCGCCTATCTCGGTTATTATGGCATAGCCGGTTTTACCGGCCGCGGCCTGATGTTTGAGGCCATCAACCTTGTAACGGTTTACGGATTTAACACGATTGGTTTGCATCGTATCGAAGCCAATATCCAGCCAGCAAACCTGTCGTCAATTGCACTGGTTAAACGGTCAGGCTTTCAAAAAGAAGGCTATTCCCCACGTTATTTGAGAGTTAACGGTGCGTGGTGTGACCATGAACGCTGGGCATTACTTAGCGATTAAAAAATTTAAACCATTTCTGCTCGAAGCAACAAAAAAGCCGCGCATAAAGCGCGGCTTTTTTATGAATTAGACAGGCTGATTACTCAGCTGCATCATCAGCCTTTTTAGCGGCTTTTTTCTTTGGAGCAGCTTTTTTAGCTGGCTTAGCTTCTTCTGAAGCGCCTTCTTCATCAGCTGTCAGCTCTTCTTTGCTTACCTTTTTATCGGTTACAGCAATGGTGCCGAGCAGGTGATCAACAACCTTTTCTTCAAAGATCGGTGCGCGCAGATTGGCAACAGCATCAGGTGTTTTACGCAGGAATTCGTAAACCTGCTGTTCCTGGCCAGGGTAACGACGAACCTGATCGTAAACAGCGCGCTGCAATTCTTCTTCTGTTACTTCCACACCGGCTTTATCGCCGATTTCGGAAAGCACCAGACCAAGGCGAACGCGGCGTTCAGCAAGCTTGCGATATTCTTCGCGTGCTGCTTCTTCCGTGGTGTCTTCGTCTTCAAAAGTCTTGCCAGCTTCGTTCAGATCGAAGTTGATCTGCTGCCAAATATTGTTGAATTCGGCATTTACCAGACGCTCTGGTGTTTCGAACTGGTATTCTGCATCCAGACCATCAAGAATCTGACGCTTTACCTTCTGACGTGTGATCTGGCCATACTGGCTTTCGATCTGTTCACGAACAACGGCGCGCAAACGCTCAATGCTTTCGATGCCGAGCTTTTTGGCAACCTCATCATTCAGTTCCTGCTCAGCGGCAGCAGCAACTTCTTTAACTTTTACGTCGAAGGTTGCTTCTTTACCGGCCAGGTGTGCGGCACCGTAATTTTCAGGGAATGTAACTTTGATCTGTTTTTCATCACCGGCTTTTGCACCGATAAGCTGTTCTTCAAAGCCCGGAATAAACTGGCCTGAACCCAGAACCAGCTGCGCATCATTATCAGCGCCGCCTTCAAAGGCTTCATCGCCAAGCTTACCAAGGTAATCCATGGTGATACGGTCGCCGTTTTCAGCTTTGCCTTTTTTAGCTTCAAAGCTACGGGCAGAAGAAGCGATCTTCTTAACCTGTTCTTCGACTTCTTCGTCGGAGATATCAACAACTTCACGGATCACTTTAAGACCGGAAACATCTTTGATTTCGATCTTTGGCAGAACTTCGTATGACATTGAGAATACGAAATCAGCTTTGCCGTTCAAAACCAATTCGGCTTCTGCTTCGTCTTCGCTCATTTCAACTTCTGGCTGGGTTGCAGCTTTTTCGTTGCGATCAGCAAGAATCGAGCGGGTTGAATCATTGAGAATTTCATTGACGATTTCAGCCATGAAGGACTTGCCATAGGTCTTGCGCAGATGCGCGACCGGCACTTTGCCCGGACGGAAACCGTCGATTTTCGCACGACCGCGAGCGGTTTCGAGGCGCTCAGCGAGCTTTGCTTCAAGATCCTGTGCCGGAACCACGACTTTGATCTCGCGCTTCAGCCCTTCATTGAGCGTTTCGGTAACCTGCATGTCCAAACCTTCACTTTTATCTTCGTTCCGCATGACCGGCAGCCGCCGTATTAGCGAAAGTGTATTGTTTTTTATGTCATCACATGCCGCGCACAAAAGCGCAAAGGCAATGTAATTCCGGAACTCATATAAAGCCTGCCGGAAACCGGCTATGCTCTATATCTATAAATGGTGCGGATAGAGGGACTCGAACCCCCACGGTCTCCCGCCAGAACCTAAATCTGGTGCGTCTACCAATTTCGCCATATCCGCATCTGAAGCAGCAACACTCCTTAAAGCGCGCGTCTCTATAGCATCCAATTTTCAGGCTTCAAAGGGAAAAAACTGACTTATCGTATCTAAAGACACTTCTTAGCACAGCATCTTGTCATTTTTTCCCTATCAAACTGTCAAAACCGGCTATCTCTGAGTCTGTAACAAATTACAAGCCTTGAGAGCGCATCATCATCAACTTGGTGCAACTTGACTGCATTATCAGTTAAACGCCCCATGAATCAGCAATCTGTCAAGCGTAACGCAGACCAACCAATCCTCCTAGAGCGGGAAACGATCAGGTTGGATCGCAGCGCTCGCTCTAGATTCTAGTTTTTATCGCATTGTCATAGCTATCAAATTGATTCAATTTAACAGTGAAATGCTCTAGAGCGGGAAACTTTCAGGTTGGATCGCAGCGCTCGCTCCGGGTTTTAGAGTTTTCGCTTTGTCAAACCTATCAAGTTGATTCAACTTGATAGTGAAATGCTCTCGCCCTGCTTCATCCGCAGTAAAACAGATAATACGGCTAAAACAGCGGCTCTTTATACATAGTCTGCCCGTCAACCTTAATGGCGCGGATGGCAGCAACACCTTTACTGTTCACAGAGAGAACAATATCAACCTTGCTCGCTATTTGCGCAGTCTCCAGCACGCGCCCCTCGCCCTCCGGTACATAATAACGCTCAATGCCATAAGTTACAGGCATGGTTGAGCCATTATAACGCTGCATCGGCGCTTCCATCTCGCCGCGCAGCATGATTTCGTCATCTTTCAAATCATTTGCCGGTTCAAATTGCGCTCTTTGCGGCTCCCACATATCGTTTTTTTGCCTGGCCATCACAACATAGATGTAATTCAGCCCGCTTTTATGCGGCGGCTCCCCTTGAACCAAAGCTACCGGCAAGCGGGAAATATCATAATTTAATATAACATATTCACCGCGCATCAGATCTCGTGGATCAATCGGCACTGTGCGCAGAACCACTTCTGAACCATTACGCAAAATACTCATGCGCTGCTGTACGCCTGCCAGCATCACGCCTGTTTGCAATAAGGCTGCAATGATCGCTGCAATATAAAGCCAGTGTTTTTTGATTGCGATCATGGCTTTTGCCCCTCTGTCTCATCTGTTGACGTAGCAACGGGAGCATGACGTAAATATTTTTCCATACGGGTTACAAAATATGCCAGCCCCATAATCAGCAAGCCGCCAATCAGGAACACACCGGATGTATCAATGATGGTCCCCACTGTGACCATAGCCAAATAAAGCACATGCGCCGAAAAACCTGCATAAGCGAACCAGCGCAGCTGACCGCTTTTCTCACCGGCGAGAATAAGTGCAAAAACACAGGCTGCGATAGCTGCGATTGAATAGCCCGCCCCATCTTCATCCAGTAAACCAGCCTGCTCAATCTGCAGAATCAACAAGCCAAGCAGCAACGCAGCCAGACCATAACCGGCAAGCTGCGGGCCAAACCCGTAGCTATAGCGCTCAAACTCAGGCAAACGCCCCTGCAAAACGACCAGCACGGCTCCAATAACAATCATAAGCACCGGCACAGCTGAGTTTGTAACGTCGAAATACAAGGTCAGCAAATAGGCCAAAACCAGCATCGCCACCAGATGCATCGCCTTATGTGCATGCGTATAAAGCATCGCCCCCACACAGGCTGCAATATAAAGCGGCAGAATCCAGCGATAGGATTGCACGAGATTGACCTGACCACTGAGTTCATTGAGAACCGAATACAGGTAGAAACCACCAATACCCAATGCAGTCGCACACAGGATCGGCGCCCGCAGCAACAAAGCCGCGATTAACACCCCTACACCCCATGCCAAAGCTGCCGTCGTCAGGTCGCCGGACATATGATACATTTGTCCGATCAGAGCGATACCGGCACCATAGGTCAGTGCGGCAAGGAGATAGAGTGCCGGCGCAAAGACCTCGGCCAGCATATCGCCGGCTACTCTCTTGCTCCGCTGCTGCAACCATGCGCCACCAAGATATCCGCCCCACATCACACTCAGGATCAATACCACCCGCCATATGCGCGGCATCTCCGCCCAATTGGCAGCAATGAACAAAATCACCGCGGCTCCAAGCAGCAAAGCACCGAGCACAGCGAGTACACCGCCAATGCCAAACCCCTTACTATTGGTACGCACATCTTCGCGCAAACGGTCTGCCGTTGGCGCATCAAGCACTCCTCGCGACTGCCATTGATCGATCTGTCTGGTAAGGGAAACAAAAAGGGACAAATGCAATTCCTATATTGTAGCGATATAAGTTGAAACCATAGTTCTAAACAGACATGTCATGAAACGGAGCTATAATATCTTTATACCTTTATAAAAACCTATATTTTACTGATAGTATTTTAATAAAGCTTCGACAACATCATACATAAGGCCATTATTTCATGCCTGTCAGCTCTGAATCACCAAATTATTTTTCCTGATTTATAAGATTTCTCACATATGACACCCGCCAAAGGCGGACAATGTCTGAATGCATAAAATAAACCTGCATAGCTCTTGAATTCATAAAAAAAACACACAGCCCAAGCGCGATATATTTATGACAATAATTTCGCCGTCCCGCATTAAAATTACGCTTACGTCAGCCCGCTTGAATGAAAATTACAACCGCATGCAATCTTGTCATAAAAGCGTCAAAACTACGATTTAAATCGTTTAAATGAGGTCTGCAAGGCTCGCAGAGGAGCTATGCAATCTTGTCTCTCCTCATTTTCATCCCCTCGGGTTATATACAGACCAACAGATCAATTTACTTCAATCGAGGGTTTAGAAAATGAACATTATCCGCTCTTTCAGCAACTGGCGCCGTTACCGTGACACCGTTGCAGAACTTAACCGTTTGTCCAACCGTGAACTCGGCGATCTTGGCATTTCCCGTTCCGACATCCCTTACATTGCCCGCAAGTCAAACACAGCTGGTATGTAATCAGTAATGTCATAATTATCAGTTTTAAACTTCAGTTCTAAACGATAATTATAGACTATCACGACCAGTCACTGCGCCGTTTATTACTCTTATGAGAAACAGGCGCAGCGATATTATAATATACACTTTTCATGGCCGGTATTCCTCCTCCCATACCGGCCATGTTCAATTGTCTGCCATTCTCCCTCCCGTTATTTGGCAGACATAGCGCTGAGCGGAATTTTGTCCGCAAATTTCTGCGCTGACTGATAGCCCCCATATCAGTCCACTACCCAAATAGCTCCAACGCCATCCCTCCTGCGTTGGAGCTATTTTTTTGACCTTTTTTCTTTCATTTCAGAATTAGTTTGCAGCAAATCGCGATAATGCGCTGCACAGGCAATTGAAGCGCGGTCTTAAAAGCGATATTGGACAAAGCATGTCCAGTTCATCACACTCCCCTATTCATATTATCGGCGGCGGCCTAGCGGGCAGCGAAGCAGCATGGCAGATTGCTGAAACCGGTATTCCTGTCATCATTCATGAGATGCGCCCTGTGCGCGGCACCGATGCGCATAAAACGCAAGGGCTTGCCGAGCTTGTATGCTCCAACTCATTCCGCTCTGATGATGCTGAAACCAATGCGGTCGGCGTCATGCATGCAGAAATGCGTCTAGCAAATTCACTGATTATGGCCTGCGCTGATGCCAACCAGGTTCCGGCCGGTGGTGCGCTTGCCGTTGACCGCGATGCCTTCTCAGATGCCGTAACCGCAAAGCTAGAGGCGCATCCGCTCATCACTATTCAGCGTGAGTTGATTTCCGGTTTGCCACCGGAAGACTGGGGCAATGTGATTATTGCAACCGGACCACTCACAGCAACAGAGCTTGCTGAAGCGATTTCAAAGGAAACAGAGGCGGATTCGCTGGCGTTTTTCGATGCGATTGCGCCTATCATCCATTTTGACAGTATTAATATGGATATTTGCTGGTTCCAGTCGCGCTACGATAAAGTAGGCCCTGGCGGCACCGGCAAGGATTACATCAACTGCCCTATGGACAAAGAGCAATATGAAGCCTTTATCCAAGCGCTGATTGATGGTGAAAAAACCGAATTCAAACAATGGGAAGGCACACCATATTTTGATGGTTGCCTGCCGATTGAAATTATGGCCGAGCGCGGTTCTGAAACCTTGCGTCATGGCCCGATGAAGCCGATGGGTCTCACAAATGCCCATAATCCGGATGTTAAAGCCTATGCCGTTGTGCAGCTGCGTCAGGACAATGCGCTTGGTACGCTGTATAATATGGTCGGCTTTCAGACCAAACTCAAATATGGCGCGCAAACTGAAATTCTGCGGATGATTCCGGGTCTGGAAAATGCCGAATTTGCCCGCCTTGGCGGCCTGCACCGCAATACATATCTCAACTCCCCGCTATTGCTTGATACCAGCCTGCGCCTAAAATCTCGCCCGCAAATTCGTTTCGCCGGCCAGATCACCGGTTGTGAAGGCTATGTAGAATCATCTGCCATGGGGCTGCTCGCAGGCCGTTATGCAGCGGCGCAGCAATTGGGAAAAACCTTACCGCCACCACCGGTTACATCGGCTTTTGGTGCCTTGCTCAACCACATTACCGGCGGACATCTTGTCAGTAATGATGAGCCGGGCAAGCGCTCTTTCCAGCCGATGAATATCAATTTCGGTCTGTTTCCTGAGGTAACAGTGCCAAGGCAGGAAGGCGTTCGTCTGCGCGGAAAAGAAAAAACTCTGGCTAAAAAACGCGCCCAGAGTGCACGGGCATTGAATGATTTCAAGCTCTGGCTGGAGCATTTCACTGCCTGATTGAAACAACTTGATAGGCATGACAATGCGAAACTCTAGAATCTAGAGCGAGCGCTACGATCCAACCTGAACGTTTTCCGCTCTAGAGCGGTTTACGTTTAAAATGGATCATGTAATGCGCTCTAAGTTATTGCTTTTACGCATTATCGTGGCGCCCAATGATTCCAATGGACTACGAAATGCTCTAGACCAGCAATCATAAAACAAAAAAGCCGCAGGTGACTGCGGCTTTTTTATTGCTGACTTATCAAAACACAGAAGCTTTGAAATAAATCCACTGCCTGCGTAATTGTGACAGCTCGATCCCGCGATCAGCCACATTGTCCGGCTTGCGCTCTGCATATTTCAACACCACCGGCACCAGCTGCACCGGCAGAAACGCTGGCTTTAGGCTTGCCGGCATTGGCTGCTTGAGAAAAGCCGCATAATGCTCCTGTGCCAATGCACTCAGCACAGTGACAACACGTTTCAGGGCTGCTTTATCATCACCTTTGATAAACTGCTCCGCACTCACACCTACAGCTTGTAAAAGCTCAGCAGGCACATAGACCTGCCCGCGGCTGCGATGCAGCGGCATCAGCCGCAACAGTCCGGCAATTGCCTGCGCCACTCCTGCATGACCGGATAATTCCGCAGAAGATTTTGCCGCTTCCCCATCCAGTATCAGTGCTGCCATCTGTAAAATTGTACAGGCTGTCTCGCCGCAATAGCCTTCCAGATCATTGCGTGAAGGCATTGCATCATTATACAGGTCAAAAATCCGTGCCTCGCAATAGGCATCAAACACCTGTCGCGGCAGATTATAATCGCTGATAGCTTTCAGCAGCAAAGCTGCCACCGGATTACCGGTCACAGCGCCATGCTCGGTGCCGTTGATCAAATCCCGCCACCATTGCAGGCGCACCTCACCCGGCAGCGCATCATGCACAACATCGCGGATACGCGCGATCTCGGCGTTAAACGCATAAAGCCCTGCCAGCGCCGCGCGTTTTTCTGCCGGTGCATAGAGCACAGCCAGATAACGGTCAAAATCAGCCTGCCGTAAAAACTGCAAGCAATGCGCATAATGCTGCGAATTGGCATCAGTGTCAGACAAATCAGTTACCGGTATATCAGTAAGAATACCCACCATTCACTCCACGCAGATCAGAGCCGCAGCAACTGCACGGTCTTCCGCAAGCAGCACATTATACGTGCGCACGGCAGCACCAGTGCTCATAGGGTCAGAAGAAATCCGGTGCTCGCGCAATAGAGCTTTCACATCTTCCGGTATACGGCGCAGATCCATACCGGTACCGACCAGCAAAATTTCAATATCACTCGCCTGCTCCAGAATCAGCTCCAGATCACCAAGTGTTAAAAGCGGCGGTTGCTTCGGCTCCCAACCATGAATCCCCGAAGGCAGGCAAAACAGCGAACCGCGATGCGACATCTCGGCAAAACGAAACCCGCCATTGCCATAGGCATCAATCGGGGCTCGCCCCGGAAAATGCGCTGCGCGGATTTCAATACCATTGCTCATTATGTTTCTCTTTTGCTTTTATGCATATGTGTGAACCGCCTGAGGCAAGCTCTAGAGCGGGTAACGTTTAGGTTGGATCGCAGCGCTCGCTCTAGATTTTAGAGTTATCGCATTGTCATATCTATCAAGTTGGTTCAACTTGATAGTGAAATGCTCTATAGCCCTGTTCTACAGTAATGAACCGGATTTTCCAGCCTGTTAAAGCATTTTGCCCGCAGCGATTGCTACGGGCAAAATCATTATTAACCGCTCATTGGCTTTACAGGTTTAAAGCTTAAGCCTGCTGCACTGCATCATCGCTGACATCGGAAGGCTTAATACCCAGCAACCACAAGAGTGGCCCTGCGATATAAACCGATGAATAGGTTGCGATAATAATACCAAGCGCCATCATCACTGCGAAAGAGCCGATATCCGCACCACCGAAAATATACAATGGAATAAGCGCCAGCAAAGTCACCAGTGAGGTCAGGATCGTACGCGACAATGTTTGATTGATTGCCGCATCCATCAAAACACTGATGCGGGTTTGCGGGTAGCGGCGCAAATTATTACGCACACGATCATAAACCACCACTGTATCATTGAGTGAATAGCCGATCACTGTAAGCAAGGCCGCAAGGCTCCAAACATTATATTCGATGCGGAACAGTGCAAACACACCAATCATAATCACAATATCATGCACAGTCGCCAACACCGCACCAACAGCGAACTGCCAGCGGAAGCGCAGCCAAAGATAGGCAAACACACCAATCAATGCCAGGCCAAGGGCAGCATTGCCCATTTTAGACAAATGCTCTGATACTGTAGGCCCCACCACTTCAACGCGCAGAAATTCATAATCCTGCTCAAATTCGTCACGTAGTTTAACCACGACAGTTTGCTCGGCATCGTCACCGGCATCCTGAGAGCCGATCAAGAGCTCGGCCACCTGATCATTTTTACCCTGCACTACGCGTGCGCCGTCAATATTCAGCTCGCTAAGACGGGTACGGATATCATCAAGATCGGCAGGCCCCTCAAGTGACTGCAACTCAACAGATGAACCACCGTCAAAATCAATACCGTAATTGAGACCCATCGAGAAATACAACACCAGTGCTGCTGTGCAGGCAATTACAGATATGCCGGCAGTCCAGCCGCTCAGCTTCATAAAGCCAATTTTGGTATTGGTTGGCACCAGCTTCAAGAACCGCGCCGGAATCGTGGTCGGTTTTGACTGGCGAACCCAGAGCGAGATCAAAAGACGTGAGAATGTGTATGTGGTGAACAGCGATGTCACCACACCAATGGTCACGATAATCGCAAATTCAAACAACGGCCCACTGCCAAATACCAGTAAGACCAGAGCGGCAATCAGCGTGGTCAAATTCGCATCAATCACGCAGGCACGCGCACTGGCAAATCCGGATTCGATAGCTTGTACAACAGAATAGCCGTTGCGACGGTCTTCACGCATTTTTTCAAACAGCAAAATATTACTGTCAACGGCCATACCTATCGTGAGCACCAGACCGGCAATGGTTGCCAGCCCCACCGGTATGCCAAAGATCGACACCACCGCAATGACCAGCATCACATTCACGCAGAGCGCAATAGCGGCTATCAAACCAAGCAAACCATAAGACAGCACCATAAACAGCACCACCACCACCAAAGCACTTAATGCGGTGACAAGCCCATAGCTGGTATAGTTCTGACCCAGAGCAGAAGCGATACTGCGTTCCTCAAGCACCTGAACCTGTGCAGGCAATGGCCCCGAACGCAACACCACACCAAGATTGCTCAGTGTCTCCAGATCAAAATCGCCTGTGATCTGCAAGTTTCCGGTAGAGATTCTGTCACGGATTGTCGGTGCGGAAACGATCTGGTTATCAACCACAATCGCCAGCACAGAACCAATATTTTTGGCTGTAAAATCTGCAAGCTGTTTGGTGCCTGCTTCAGTCAAAGAAACAGTAATTACCGAGGCCTGCTGGCTGTTAACACCAACCTCCGCATCAGCAATATCCTCACCGGATAAGACCGGTGCTTTTTTGATAATATAACCAACCGGCGGATCATCAAACGAATAGATAACATCAGAATCCTGCGGTACCAGACCTTCAGATTTCGGATCAGGCGTGGTTACAGCTTTCGCCTGATGAAATGTAATATCGCCCTTAAGGCTAAGCAGATCTTTAATCAGCTGCGCATCATATACATCCGGTATTTCAGCGCGGATCTGGTTCTTATTTTGCAGTGTCAGGCGCGCATTGTCATAACCAAGTTCAGACAAGCGTTCAGCCATCACTGTTTTAGCAGTTTCCAGATCAGCGGCACTGGTTTTAGGCGAAGCCAGCACAACACGTGTACCGCCTGTCAGATCCAGACCGGTGATCAGCTGTCCCTTAGGAAAACCGTTCGGCAAGCCAGACAATTGTTGTGCTGAAAAGAAATTAGGCAGAGCAAAGATAAAACCAGCCAGTACGACCAGCCAGATCAGTACCGATTTCCAGCGCGGGAAATAGAGCATCGGCAATCCATCCGTGAGTTACTGCATTCTTACTTGCAATAAGACTGCCAATAAGAATGCATTAAAATTACCGGCAAGAGCATGAGAATAAATCCATCTTCCAATACGATAAATTCTGCCCGTAAAGCCTTATCCTTTGATCCTATACGTGATTCGTGCAAATCTGAGCAGCTGTAGCTCCCAGCATTTTACATACCACTCGTTTTAACCTGCAGACTATGTCAATGCAGCAACGCAAAATTCTGGGCAGCAACGCAAAATTCCGCGCAGCAACGCAAAATTCCGGCTTGGTTTTTAAAAACCGCAAGCCGGATACAGCAAATTTATTATGTAGCGACCATAAAAAAGGCCCGGTAAAAACCGGGCCTTTTTAGTTAAATCTCACAACAAAACTTATTTGTTCTTGTTATCTGCAACCGGTTCGCCACGTGTGCGTACATCGCCGATTGTTGAGCGCAAAACACGGATTTTAATGCCATCGGCAATTTCCGCTTCCACTTCATTATCGTCGATCACTTTGGTTACCTTGGCAATAATACCGCCACCAGTAATGATTGTATCGTTACGACGCAGATTATTCAGCATTTCACCGCGCTTTTTCATCTGATTGCGCTGTGGGCGGATAATCAGGAAATACATAACGACGAAAATCAGAATAAACGGCAGAATGCTCATCAGCATATCTGGACCAAAAGCACCGCCGCCGGCGGCTTGAGCATAAGCAGGGGTTACGAACATGAAAGTGACTCCTCGTCAAACTGTAAACTGTCAGGTGCTTTTCAACTGCATAATGCCTTAGACCAAATCCTGAAAACAAAAACCTGTTTAAGGAATTATGCAGCCTCGTCTGCCGCTCTAACTGTGCAGAACATCAAACTTATTCACTGCGCATTACAACGGTTATACGCCGTTATGCAACCATAGATGCGAAATCTTGCTGCACTTTACCAGATGCATGGCAAATTTTTCTCAGTTTGTGAGATAAATCCGGTTACCCCCAACCCTCGAAATAAGCAGTAATGGGATGAAATTTACCCAAAGCTACAGGAGTAGCCCTAGGCGTACCAATGAGTACTGGCCAAAATAAATATTCTTGTTACAGTCTCAATCAGCTCCCTAGAGCATTTCGTAGTCCAATGGAATCCTTGGACGGCCACGATAATGCGAAAAAGCTAAAATCTAGAGCGAGCGCTGCGATCCAACCTGATCGTTACCCGCTCCAGATCCACATGCATCGTGGAAATTCACACAGACACATATTGTAACCAACCAAGATCAGCTAAAACAGTCAAAAAACAGATTGATATAAACATGATTGAAGACACACTGAGCACCAAACTTGATCAGCTTCTCGCCGTTTTAGAGCGTATGGCACCGCCACAAGCCAAACCGCTACAGGCCGATATAGCAGATACATTTGTCTGGGACCCTGCCCGCCTCGAGCTAATGCCGGTAAAAAAGGTCAATCGCATTGATCTCGGTCTCATTCATGGTGTGGATTTGGTGCGCGATCAGCTTGTCAGCAATACCGAACGTTTTGCCCGCGGCCTGCCTGCCAATAATGTGCTGTTGTGGGGCGCTCGCGGCATGGGCAAGTCTTCGCTGGTTAAAGCAGCACAGGCAGCCGTTAATCAGAAACTGGCTGCAAAGGCTGCACCTGATCAAAAGCCGCTGAAACTGGTTGAAATTCACCGTGAAGATATCAACAGCCTGCCGGTGCTGATGGGGCTCATTGATGCAAGTGAATATCGCTTCATTCTGTTTTGCGATGATCTGTCATTTGATCATGACGACACGTCTTACAAGTCTCTAAAGGCTGCGCTCGAAGGCGGCGTTGAAGGCCGTCCGGATAATGTTATTTTTTACGCCACATCAAACCGCCGCCATCTGATGCCCCGTGAGATGATTGATAATGAGCGCTCCAGCGCCATCAACCCCTCTGAGGCGATTGAAGAGAAGGTCTCGCTGTCAGACCGCTTCGGCCTGTGGCTCGGCTTTCATAAATGTAACCAGAGTGATTATCTGGCAATGGTTGATGGCTATGCCAAGCATTTCGGCTTTAGCTATCCTGTTGAAAAGCTTCATGCAGAAGCGCTGGAATGGTCGACCACCCGCGGCAACCGCTCCGGGCGTGTGGCCTGGCAATATGTACAGGATTTGGCGGGAAGACTGGGAATTACCCTCAGCACGTAATATCTAAAACAAAAAAGCCCGCATAAAGCGGGCTTTTTAATATCTATAATATCAAGATCAGGTTTCGAGATATTTCGACGGATTAACCGGCGTTGAATTCTTGCGCACTTCAAAATGCAGTTTCGGCGCTTTGGCATTGCCACTCATACCTGAGCGGGCAATTTCTTCGCCGCGACGCACTTTCTGGCCGCGCTGCACATTGATCTTGCTGTTATGGCCATAAACCGTAACAAGACCATTTTCATGACGCACCAGAACGGTTTGGCCAAACTCTTTCAGCCCGTCACCGGCATAGATAACCACGCCGTTTTCAGCAGCTTTAACCGGCGTGCCTTCCGGTACCATAATGTCGATACCATCATTTACCGTACCGCCGTCACGCTGACCAAAACTGGTCAGAACCTTGCCGCGTACCGGCCAGCGCATTTGTGAAATACCGGTGGCCGATGGCGCCATTGCCACGTCCTGCTCGGCATCTTCAATCACTTTATTGCTCGCCTGAGGCGGGGTATAAGGCTTCACGCCGCCATCAGCTACAACCTGTTTGGCAGCATTTGGCGCAGTAGAGGCCGTTTTAAGTGTATCAACAGCGGCCTGAACCGGCTTGGCAGCGGCAACCTGTGTGGCTGCAACTGCGGCGCCTGCAGCTGCCGGAATAACCAGAGCCTGTCCAACACGGATTGTGCCGTCACTCATGCTGTTTGCCTGTTTGATAGCGGCAGCGGAAACACCGGTGCGCTGGGCAATCGCATGGAGCGTATCACCGCTCTGTACAGTATAACCGCCCGCCGCATTGGCAACAGCTGTTGTTACTTTGTTAGTTGCCGCCTGTTTGGCGTCATTAACGGCCTGAGTGCCGGCTGATTTAATCTGACCTAAGGTCTGCGTTCCGCCATTGGTTGCAGCAGCAACAAGCGCACCACCAGCAGCAGCTTTCATGCCAGGCACAGTTAATGACTGCCCTGCCCGCAACATATTCGGATCAGTAATATTATTGGCAGCCATTAATTCAGCTGGCGATACATTCAAGCGGCGCGCAACACCGTAAAGTGTTTCACCCGGCTGTACCATTGCACCGGCCGCAGAGGCCGTGGCAGAATTGACCATATTGCTGCCGGCCATAGCGACCTGCTGGTTTACCTGCTGGCCTGCTGCCTGCACATTTGATTGCGCAGCCTGCACAGCACCGCCAACCGGCGGCAGTTCATTACGTTGCACATTGCCCGAAGCAATACTCTGCGTGGCAGGCGCAACCGGATAATTACCGGAAGCATTATTCTGCTGATAAGTCTGATTCTGTGATTGCATGACCGAACGCTGATTATTCGTCGATCCGGTCGTCAGACCATCCGTAAAGCGTGTCATATCTCCGCTACACCCAGCGACCAATCCAGCAAGCAGAATAACCGCGCCATGACGCAGGAGACGCTCGGACGTATGATGCAAAACTGTTTTACGCATTTTCAACCCGTCCATACCCGAAACTCTAATTAGACTTATTAAAGCGCGTTAATGTTACCTGCTGGTTAAAATTGCTGAAAAAAAATTAAAAGATTCACTAAACAGATACCATATTTACTAAATCAGCAATATTTCATGGTTCCGGAGCATTTCATGCTGCGGTTTTACCGGTTTGAATAGCACAAGAGCGCGAACATCCGCAGAATCCATCACCAAGCTTGTGATCCGGTTTCATCACGTCTCAACTCATGCCAGCGCACCACATAACTATGAGCAGATGATGTCTGTGCAGATAAAAATAACGACGATGCACCGTTTTACATCGACTTGCATCGTCTCAGCTGCAGTTAAGCAATTGGCTTCACATTGCGCTTAAAGAAAAGCGGATACGCCCTCAATAAATGGCTGGTAGCGCACTGTCATCAGCTCTGCGCTCTCAAAACGGCTGCCAACCTTGGCCATGCGGCACATAGCTTGCGGGCCGTCACCGGGTCCCACTGCCGCAATCAGCACGCCATGCGTTGCCAGCAGATCGAGATATTGCCGCGGCATGGCATCAGCACTCAGCCACACAATAATCCGGTCATACGGGCCACCGGCCACACCAGTGCGGCCATCTGCATGTTTGCAAACAACATTTTCAACCTTGTGCGCTTGAAACTGATTACGCGCAGCCTCAGCCAGTGTTTTATAACGCTCGATTGTGGTTACCCGTGCTGCAATACGCGCCATAACCGCAGCGGTAAAACCTGAACCGGTGCCGATCTCGAGAACACGATGGCCGGGCTCCAGCGACAGAGCAGAAAGTAATCTGGCCTGATCGTCCAGCCCTTCAATTGATTCTCCGCAAGGAAGTGGCAAAACGCGGTTGCTATACGCAAAGTCCTGATAGGCAGAACTTACAAAATGCTGACGGGGCGTCGCCTCAATCGCTGCAAACAAACGCGGATCATGCAGCCCGTGGGCACGCATACGCAAGACAAAAGAGGCAAAGCCCTCTTTTGCAGTCATACGATATTTTTCCGGTTTTACCTGCATATGAATATTCATAATTCTGCTCTCAGCCCGATCAGATAATAATCTGCTCGCATCATCGTTCAAAATTGTAAATGCAGGTATAATATTTACAAATAAAAATGCCGGAGACTTTTCAGCCTCCGGCATTGCTATTTCGTATCACCCAAAATCAGGCTTTTTCAATCCGTGTCATGCCACCCATATAAGGCACCAGTGCTTCCGGAATAGTGATGCTGCCATCTTCTTCCTGATAGTTTTCCATCACTGCAATCAGTGCACGGCCAACAGCAACACCCGAACCGTTTAATGTGTGTACAAAGCGGGTCGCTTTTTCACCAACCGGACGGTAGCGCGAATTCATGCGGCGCCCCTGAAAATCGCCGCAAACCGAGCAGCTTGAGATTTCGCGGAACATGTCCTGCCCCGGCAACCACACTTCAATATCATAGGTTTTCTGAGCGCCGAAGCCCATATCACCAGTGCAAAGTGTAACGGTGCGGAATGGCAGACCAAGGCGCTTCAGCACTTCTTCCGCACAGCCGGTCATACGCTCCAGCTCCGCTTCCGAGCTTTCAGCATCAGTCACCGATACCATTTCCACTTTCCAGAACTGATGCTGGCGCAGCATACCGCGTGTATCGCGCCCTGCGGATCCTGCTTCCGAGCGGAAACAAGGTGTGAGTGCAGTCACGCGCATTGGCAGCTCTGCCGCATCAAGAATTTCACCATTGACCAGATTGGTCAGCGGCACTTCAGCGGTCGGGATCAGCCAGCGGCCATCGGTGGTACGGAACAGATCTTCCGAAAATTTTGGTAACTGGCCTGTGCCGTAGACCGCATCATCACGCACCATTAGCGGCACCATGGTTTCCGCATAGCCATGCTCAGTGGTGTGCAGATCCAGCATAAACTGGCCAAGCGCACGTTCCAGACGCGCCAAAGCGCCCTTCAGGATCGTAAAGCGCGAACCAGCCATGCGGGTCGCACGTTCAAAATCCATCAGACCAAGGGCTTCACCCAGCTCGAAATGCTCTTTTGGCGCAAAGCTGTAATTACGGATATTGCCGACACGTCGTGTCTCAACATTATCATTCTCGTCTTTACCAACCGGCACAGTGTCATAAGGCACATTCGGCAGGCTCGACAAAACGTCTGTCAGCTCTTTATCAAGGCGACGCTCTTCTTCTTCAGCAAGGCTGAGAAAGCCCTTGAGCTCAGCAATTTCAGCCTTCAGACGCTCGGCTGTGGCCATATCTTTTTCAGACATCGCCTTGCCGATTTCTTTCGAACCGGCATTGCGGCGCTCCTGCGCTTCCTGAACCTTGGTAATATGCTGGCGGCGTGCTTCGTCCAAGGCCAGAATTGAGGAGGATACAGCAGAGGCTCCGCGCTTATTAAGCGCAGCATCAAGAGCTTCAGGGTTTTCGCGTATCCATTTAATGTCCAGCATTGGAAGTACCGTTTTCTTTAGGTTTGAATTTTGCCATAGCCTGCCCGCAGGGCAATCCGGTTATAGCAGTTTAAAAGCATTTTGCAGCATAACCGGTCAGGCTCGGATCGAAACAGACCAAGGCAGATGACTGAACTGAAAATGCATTAAAAGGCAGCATAAATGCTGCCTTTGTAATTCGTTTAAATTTTTACGCAACTTAAGATGGTGTTTTCTCACCATCGTCTGCTGCAGCCTCATCATTCTGTTTGGCCGCTTTATCGCGGTTTTTCTCGATCATGCGCGCCAGCCAGATAGAAATTTCGTAAAGCAGGATTGTCGGCACAGCAAGCCCGATCTGGCTCGCCGGATCCGGCGGGGTCAGAACGGCCGCGACCACAAAGGCAATGACAATGGCATATTTGCGTTTTTCACGCAGCCCCGTTGAGGTAACAAGCCCGACTTTCGCCATCAGTGATGTTATCACCGGCAGCTGGAATACCAGACCAAACGCGAAGATCAGCGTCATCACCAAACTAAGATATTCTGATACTTTAGGCAGCAGAGAAATCTGCACTTCGCCATCAACACCGGATTGCTGCATGGCAAGGAAGAACCACATGACCATTGGTGTAAAGAAGAAATAAACCAGTGCTCCGCCAAGCAGGAACAGCAGCGGCGAAGCAATCAGAAACGGCATAAATGCCATACGCTCATGCTTATAAAGGCCAGGTGCCACAAATTTGTAAAGCTGCGAGGCGATCATCGGAAATGAAAGCACGAGGCCGCCAAACATTGCCACTTTAACCTGCGTGAAGAAAAACTCCTGCGGGGCGGTATAAATCAAAGCAGCTTTACTTCGATCCATCCCTGCCCAGTCCAGCGCCCATTGATAAGGCAGCACCAACAGATTGAAAAGCTGTTTCGCAAACGCAAAACACAGCACAAATGCCAGAAAAAACGCGACAAGCGACCAGATTAAACGGCTGCGCAACTCGATCAGATGCTCAAGCAATGGTGCAGCGCTCTGGTCTATTTCATCCTGCTCACTGCTCACTGCTCAGTTCCTGTCTTTTTGTCGTTTTGGTAGCTGGTTTTGCGCTGGCTGTTTCAGCGGTTTTTGGCGCGGCTTTTTTAACCGCAGGCTTTTTTACAGCATCCGGTTTTTCAGCATTAACTTTAGGCTTCGCTACTTTAGAAGCAGCAGGTGCTTTTGCTGTTTTTTTCACCGGCGCTGGCGCGGAATCTTTACCCGACGCTGGCGCGGTTTTACTGTCAGGCGCTGGAGCGGCAGGTTTACCCGGCGCTATCGCGGCAGGTTTAACAGCTTCAGCAGGCTTACCCTCTTCCTCTTTCATTTCTGAAAGATCAAGCGGCGTATCCATAGCAACGGGTGTTTCATCAGGTTTAGGCGTGGCGTTGGAAAGACTGTTTCGCAAATCATCACCGGCGCTACGCACCGGCTCAAAAAGATCCGTAACTGTTTTTCGCGGATTGTATTTCTTTACATCATCAATGGTTTTTTTGACATCATCCAGCTCTGCCTCGCGCAAAGCCTCGTCAAAATGCGTACGGAACTCGCTCGCAGTGCTACGCAGCTTTGCGGTCGCTTTGCCAAAAGCGCGCAACATTTTCGGAAGATCTTTCGGGCCGACAATAACGATCATAACAACCGCAATTACCAGAAGCTCCGACCAGCCTATATCAAACATCGGCGTCCCATTTCATCGCATTCCCCGCCTGCCGCAACCTTGCGGCAAAACCACCGCGACCTTGCGGCAAACGGCAAAACCACCATGTGCCGCAATGCTGCGGCACATCATCATCCCAAAGCGATGATTACAGCTTTGTTGTTTTTTTGGCAGGCTTTACCTGTTCACCGGTCGCATTATCGATGGTCTTTGAGGTATCGGCTTCCGTTTCATCAGGCTCGCTCATGCCTGATTTGAAATTCTTGATGCCTTTGGCAACATCGCCCATCAGCTCAGGAATTTTACCGCGACCGAACAGCAGCAGCACAACCGCGAGTACGATAAGCCAATGCCAGATCGAAAAACTACCCATCTTATATCCCCTAAATGCTCATCCAACCGGCAAGGCCGGAGCCAGATTATCCAATACCAGTTTCTATTTAAGCGCTATCACAGCATTGTTCAAACAGAACCGGTGAAATTTGTCTTTGTTCTACAGCATAGTTACGAAAATAAAAAACGAATTTCCGTCAAATCAGCACCACAAAACTTTAACACCACAAATGCGGCAGCCGCTGCTTAGCTATACACAACTACAAAATTATGACGAGAATAGCTTTAAAACGGGATAAGCTGCGTGTTCACGCGCTATCTCTCATCATCATTCTCCACTTTAGGCATAAACAGGCCAAGCTCCTCAATATCACCGGCAGTCAGCGGATCTTCATCCGGCAGCAACTCATCCGGCCGCACTGATGGAATCGGTACCGAGAAATTTGATGGCAGGCGTGCAGATAACAGCCCTGCCCCGCGCAACTCATCCATACCGGGCAAATCACGAATTTCAGGCAAGCCGAAATGATCGAGAAAACTATCTGTCGTGCCATAGGTAACGGGGCGTCCGGGCGTACGGCGCCTGCCACGCAACTTTACCCAGCCGGTCTCCATCAGCACATCCAAAGTTCCTTTGGAAGTTTCAACACCACGAATATCTTCCATCTCTGCCCGCGTGACCGGCTGGTGATAGGCAATAATCGCCAGCACTTCGAGGGCAGCACGTGAGAGCTTTTTCTGTTTGACCTGATCGCGGCTCATCAAAAAGCTGAGATCAGAAGCAGTGCGAAAAGCCCAGCCATCACCAGCCTTGATCAGATTAACACCACGCAAGCGATATTCCGCTTGCAGAAGCTTGAGAACCGGCAACAAATCAACATTTAGCGGCAAACGTTCAAGCAGCATTTTTTCAGTAACCGGTTCGGCAGAAGCAAAAATTATCGCTTCAACCATGCGCACAACATCGCCCAGCGCCTCACGCCCCGTCACCTGAGTTGCAGACTCTTCATCGCTTGGCTTTAAGGTTTCACCCGGCATAGAGACTTCACTTGGCGTTAAAACTTCACTCATCGTCACGCGTCACCCTTGGTCTTTTTTTCAGTCTCGGCCTGCGCTTTTTCACGGTCAGCAGCACGCATAAAGATCGGCTCGAAAGCCCCCTGCTGCCGCAATTCCATACGCCCTTCACGTACCAGTTCCAAACTGGCTGCAAAAGAGCTTGCCAGCGCACTGGCGCGGTCCTCGGGGCGGGCAATATAATCCAGCAAAAACGAATCCAGTGCCATCCAGTCTTTAAGCTCGCCCACCATGCGCACCAACAAGACCCGCGCCTCTTTGAGCGACCATACCGTGCGTCTGGCAATCTGCACATGTGACACCGCCTGCCGCTGGCGCTGCGAGGCATAGGCGGTCAAAAGATCATAGAGCGAGCCGGTATAGAGGCTGGTCTTTTCAACCAGCACGGTTTCAGGCATGCCGCGCGCAAAGACATCGCGTCCCAACCGGTCACGATTGACCAATGTACCGGCCGCATCGCGCATTGCTTCAAGCCGTTTAAGCCGGAACTGCAGGATAGCCGCCAGATCTTCACCGGTTTCACCATCTTCATCTCGCACCTTTGGAATCAGCAATCGCGATTTCAGATAAGCCAGCCATGCAGCCATCACCAGATAATCCGCAGCCAGCTCCAGCTTGCGGTCACGCGCAACTTCAATAAAAATCAAATATTGCTCGGCCAAAGCCAGAACTGAAATCTGTGTCAGATCAACTTTTTGATTGCGTGCCAGATGCAGCAATAAATCCATTGGCCCTTCAAAACCCTGCACATCCACATGCAGGGTCAGATCGGCACCATCTTGTGCACCATCTTGCGGGGGGATGATCAGCGCCGTATCAGACTGCCACAGATCATCCATCGGCATACCGGCCTTTGGCGCCTGCATAGAGGCAGTCTTATCATTTGGACTGGTCATCATTCACCTGCCGGATTGTCTACTTTCAGGCAATCACTGCCTCTGCCGGATTGTCTGCTTTCAGGCAATCGCTGCCTCAGAAGGAAACAAAAGCTCAAACTCTGCGCGAATTTCAGCTTCATCACTCAAATCTGCTGTTCCTGCATAAACCTCTGCCAGTTCGGCACGGCGCAGGCTCTCATCATTAAGCACAGGTATAGCATCAGCAACCGCAATGGTTTCTTCCAGCACACCGCTGCAATGCAGCACCACGTCACATCCGGCTTCAATAATATCACGGGCAATATCGGCAAGTTCACCCGACAATGCTTTCATCGAAATATCATCGCTCATCAGCAAGCCTTCATAGCCAAGCATATCACGGATCACGCAATTGATAACCACCGGCGACAGGGTTGCCGGTCTTTCTGGATCAAGCGCCTTGTAAACAATATGCGCGGTCATTGCGGCTGGTAAATCATCCAGCTGGCAGAAAGGTACAAAATCACGCTCGCATAATTCGCTCAGCGGCGCATCCACGCTTGGCAATTCTTTATGACTGTCGGCGAAAGCACGACCATGCCCGGGCATATGTTTCATAACCGGCAATACACCACCCGCCATCAAACCTTCAGCAGTGGCATTACCCAGCACAGAAACCACCAGAGGATCATGCGCAAAAGCGCGGGTACCTATCACATCATGCGCACCTTCAACCGGCACATCAAGAACCGGCAGGCAATTAGCATTAATGCCAACACTGGTAAGATCAAATGCATGCAGACGACCAAGCAACCATGCAGCACGAATGCCCTGCTCTTCATCCTGCGCATAAAGCGCACCGATTTGTGAGGCTGAAGGATAGTTCGGCACCAAAGGTGGGCGCAAACGCTGCACACGGCCACCTTCCTGATCAACAAAGATCAGTGTTTCTTTACGGCCCGTCACATCACGGATTTGCGCTGTGAGCGCGCGCAACTGCTCCAGACTTTCAACATTACGTGCAAACAGGATAAAACCCCAAGGGCGTATCCGGCGGAACAATTCCTGCTCCTGCTCTGTCAGCATTGTTCCGGCAAAACCCGTAATCATGGCTTTAAATGTCATTGCGGCAATGCTCCTCGCCTTTTAATTTCAATGGTCCGTTAGAAATAAAGCGCTTTCATTTTCTCTTGAAACAGAAAATCGCGCTATCCCTTTTTTAAACGCAGTTTCGGACGAAAAACCGGTTCCCACTTTTTCTGAAACTGCTTTAGAGTATCAGAATAAAAAATGCGCCATGCATTTTTAAAATACACAGCGCACTCTATTTTTAACATCTCAAATAATCACAGGGTCGGGAAACAATTACCGCCTGCGGCTTTCAGACGTTCACACAACGCGCCAGCTTCAGCTTTGCTACCGGCCGGAATACGGACACGGTAATAAGTTCCCTTACCGGCAATGTCAGCCTTTTTGATATCCACACCGCGGCCACCAAGGAGAGTGCCATAACGTGAGGTCAGATTGGCATAGTTCTTCTGTGCCAGCTCCGCACTTGGCTGCGAAGCAACCTGAATGAACCAGGTTCCGGCAGGCACATTAGCAGATGGCGCAGCAGCAGAGGCTGCAGGCGCTGACGCAACCTGTTGTGCAGCTTGAGGCTGCTCAACCGGACGGGTCGGTGCAACCGGCGCGACTTCACGCGGTTTGGCCTGCTCGCCGGAAGCGGTAAAGGTCTGTGTCTGTACCACACGCGGTGCTGCTGCACTTTGTGCTGATGCAACAGGCTTATCTGTACCCAAACGCTCCGGAACAGCACTCTGACTGATCAGGCGTGAGGCCTCGTCAAGACCGCTATCAGTAACCGGTGCAGCAGCTTGCGGCGCTGTTGCTGCCGGTGCCGTACTTTCAACAATAGTACCATCAGCACGCACAACCATAGTTTTAACTGTGCGCGGGGTAATCAGCTCGTTTTGTCCGCCAGAGCCTGACTGCGAATTGCCGTCTGCATTATTGGCTTCTTCAGCAAAGACGCGGTCTTCTTCCGCATCCTGCCCCTGCAACAAACCAACATCAACCGGCACTTCTTCCGTATTGATCAAGGTTTTTTGCTCAGGTGCAGCAGGCTTGGTGCCAGACACCTGATCATAAACCGCTTTGTCCTGATTAGGCACAACCGCGCCGCCCGGATTTTCAGGCTGCATTTTAACCGGCTGCTTATCCGCACGAATAACCACCGGCTCGCCGCCAACCACACCACCACTTTTCAGCAGGTAATAACCACCGCCAAGCACAATCACCGCAGCTGCGGCAACAGAGGCCCACAATGCCGGTTTACGCAAAGGATGCTCTTCACGCGGACTGTAATCGGCAAAATCCTGCTCATCACGGGCAAATGTTTCACCGATATTATAGGTGTCAAAATCATTATTCTGTGCACCCTGCGCCGCCCAATGATTGTAATAATCATCCTGCGTTGCCTTCGTGGCATCAGCCTGTGGCGCTGCTCCGCGTGCAGCAGATGCTCCGGCAACGGCAGCACCGGCTATAGCTGCGCCAGCTCCAAAGCCGCTCTTGGTAGCAGCGGCCTGTTCGGCATCGGCTTTAACGGAGGCATGATAATCGGCAAAATTATCCTGCAGAATATTTTCAAATGCTTTGTCAGCCTCGCTTGTGCTGTCAGGTAAGGTGGCTTCGCTCACGCTGATGGTACTGAAAATTTCAGCAAACTCGGATTCAAGACTATTCAGCCCTGTTTGCTTGGCATCATCACCAAAGCTTACATCCGGCAAATCAAAAGCCTGCGTCTGTTCCACCTTGTTTTCAGCAACAATAACAGCTTCAACCTCAGGAGCAGGTACGCTTGGTTTAGGGCTAAAAGTGGTTGCCGGCTGATAGTCCGGCACTTCTGGCATAGCAGCACGCTCAGCAAATTCGTCCACGCCAGCCGCTGGCACATCATCAGTCAATGAAAAGTCGAAATCATCATTACTGAAAAAATCGTCAGTAGCGACAACAGGCTCTTCCTCATAAGTGTAGCTCTCAGAAACAGGCTGATACTCAGCAGGAGCATAAGCATCTGCACTTGGCTCGACCGGTGCTGAAGGCGATGTAGCCGCACCGAAAACATAGGATGAAAATCCGCGAACCGCATTATGGGATACTGTTTGTGAAACATTCGCAGAAGCTGACGGGGAAAATGTCAGATCATCCGACGCGCCACCATGAATCAGGCCATCGTCACTATTGCCACTATGGCTGCTGTCATTGTCGGCAATGTAAAAATCATCACCGAAATCAAAGTCTTCTGTTTCCGGCGCCACATGTGACTGGGCAGCCACGGGGCTGTCATAAGTAAGCGGCTCTGAATAAGCACCAAAATCATTATTCTCTTCCGCAGGCTTTGCCACCTGTGATGAAGCGCCGAACAGGTCGGCAAATGAGTTGACTACTGCTGCTGGTTCCGGCTGAATTTCAGCCTCAGCCGCCTCTTCCTGATAGGAATATGACGATGTGCGGTTAGGCAAATGTGTCAGATCAGGTGCAGCAAAAAACTCGTCATCAATCTGCGCACCGCTATAGACCGGCGCATCATGCGGCTGGTCATAGGTGGTGGCAACCGGTGCCAGTTCCGGCGCATCAAACATCGGCGCAAAGTCGGTCGATGCAGGCTCCGGTGCCTGATAGGCAGGCGAAGGCACTTCATCATGCAGCAAAAATGCCAGCTCATCCTCAAGGCTCAATGCTGCCGCAGCCGGCTGCTGCGCAGGCTGGGTTTCATAATGCTGCTGCGCAGGCTGGGTTTCATAATGCTGCGGTGCATCTTCAGCATGGTATTGCTGTAGTGCAGGAAGGCTTAGCTCATCAAAAGTGTGTGCAGAAAAATCGGATTGTGGCTCACGGCCAACCTCTTCAAATGCCAGATCATTGAGATCAAGCTCGGGCAATTCCAAGTCCGGTAATTCCAAATCCGGCAAATCAAAAGTCTGTTCAGAATAACCCTGAACAGCCTGTGTATTAACATCATAGCCACTGTAACGTGGCTCATAATGCTGTGCAGCCGGCGTTTCAGGCTCATCGCTGTAATTCGCATTGTCTGTATCTGTCAGAGCAGAAAATGCATGTGTATTGTCTTGCTGCTGTGACTCTGCAAATGCTGCATCCTGCGGCAAATCAGAATAGGCCTCATAATAAGCATCACCGGAATCGTCCCTAGCAGCAACCACCTCAACCTGATTTTCAGCATAAGCGCGCTGCTGCGGGGCATAACCCGTAAAGCGCGGCTCTGCAGCCTGCTGCATATACGGATTTTCGCCTTGTTGCTGCTGTGCCTGCACAGGCGCATAGCTGTCATTCTGCACATTCTGGTAATTTTCACCAGCAAGGGCAGGAGAAAACTGGCCTGAACTTTCAAGGTTCAATTCCGGCTCTGCAGCAAACTCCGTCGCAAGTTCAGCATCAAAATCTGCCATCAACTCCCGCTCAAGACTGATCTCGGAAAAATTTTCCGTTTCAGCCTGCGGATTTTGCGCATTTGTCTGGCCTGCAGGTTCCTCAAAACCAAAAATGCGCGACAATTCGAACAGCGGATCATTATCCCGCGCCGATTCGTCGCGAACATCATTTTGATTCTGATTGCGGCCCGTCACGCTACTGTCAGTCATGGCGTTATCCTAATTTCAACCGGAGCGCCCGCCGACGTCTCCCTAATTCATTGCAACTTTAGCAAGGCAATGTGCGCAAAACTTGACAGCAATTTCCTGCGTAAAGGCACGAATTGCGCAGTTTACGCGCTATCCGTGCCATTATTTCATCTGCCAGAGAGCAGCGGTGATAAAACCGCCCTCTTCACCTGTCAGCGCATTTCCGTCGGTGCATCCGCGCCGATAATCGACAATCCGGACGCAAGGACATCAGAAACAACCTGCACAAGCCCTAACCTTGCTAGTGACAAGTTTGTATCGTTAACCTTAATAAAACGTAAGTCCGGGTTATCTGAGCCACGATTCCACTGCGAATGTAGCGCACTGGCAAGGTCATAAAGGTAAAATGCCAGGCGATGCGGCTCCTGATGGGTGGCTGCTGTTTCGATCAAACGCGGATATTCCGCCAGCTTGCGCACCAGTGCCACTTCGCTCTCATCAGTAAGCAATGACAAATGCTTAGCCATTTCTTCACGCTCGAATTTTTCCATTCCGAGCTGTTCTTTAGCCTGACGGAATACTGAACTTGCGCGGGCGCAGGCATATTGCACATAGAAAACCGGATTATCCTTGGACTGTTCGGTAACTTTGGCAAAGTCAAAGTCCAGCGAAGCATCATTCTTGCGGTAAAGCATCATGAAGCGCACCGCATCGGAACCAACCTCATCCACCACATCACGCAGCGTAATGAACTGTCCTGAACGCTTGGACATCCGTACCGGCTCGCCGTCACGGAACAATTTGACCATCTGGCAAATCAGCACTGTGAGCTTGGCCTTATCTTCCGCAACCGCCTTTGCCACCGCTTCAAGACGTTTGATATACCCGCCATGATCCGCGCCAAGGATGTAAATCATCTCCTGAAAGCCGCGATCAAACTTGTTTTTGAAATAAGCCACATCCGCTGCAAAATACGTAAAGCTGCCGTCAGATTTCACCAGCGCACGATCCATATCATCGCCCACTTCAGTAGAGCGCAGCAAAGTCTGCTCGCGGTCTTCCCAATCATCCGGCAACTGGCCTTTTGGTGGCGGCAGCTTGCCTTTGTAAACATGCCCCTTCAGCGTCAGATCATTGATCGCTGTGCGGATCAGCTTGGCATGGTCGGCATGCAGGCTGCGCTCGGAGAAAAACAGATCGTGATGCACATTGAGCGAGGCCAGATCCTCACGGATCATCACCATCATCGCATCAATGGCACGATCTTTGATCATTGGCAGCACTTCGTCTTCCGGCTTATCCAAAAGTGAAGCGCCAAATTCCTTTGCCAGCGCCTGACCGAGCGGAACCAGATAGTCGCCGGGATAAAGACCCGCCGGAATCTCGCCAATTTCCTCACCCAGCGCTTCGCGGTAACGCAGCATCACCGATTTGGCCACCACATCAATCTGCGCACCGGCATCATTAATATAATATTCTTTGGTAACGTCATAACCGGCAAAGCTGAGCAGATTTGCCAGCACATCACCCACAACCGCACCACGGCAATGGCCGACATGCATCGGGCCTGTCGGGTTGGCTGAAACATATTCAACATTGACCTTACGCTCAGCGCCCATTTTTGATCGGCCATAATCGGTGCCGGAAGCCAACATTGTGCCGAGCTGGTTATGCCAATATTCATCACGCAAACGCAGATTGATAAAACCGGGACCCGCAACATCAACCGATTCCACATCTGCATTGCCCTTCAGGGCTTCAGCAATTTTGGCAGCCAGTTCACGCGGATTAACACCGGCAGCCTTGGAAAGCACCATAGCAGCATTGGTAGAAATATCGCCATGCGTTGCATCACGCGGTGGCTCTACGCCGACGCGCGACATATCAAGCGCACCACCATCTTTATCTTTTAGATCAAGGTCTTGTAGTGTCTTTTTAATTTTAACATCGAAATCAGTAAAGATATTCATGATCTGTCCTGTCGGAACACAAAAAGCAGGCTTATGCCGCCGTTCATATTCAATCAATTGAGCATTGTGCAATCATGGAAACGCTTTATTTCTCAAATCACACAGCAATAAAAAGCTGTTTGGCAGTTCGTTTAAGCCAAGTCGGGCGTATGGTCAAACAATCGTCGGTGTTCACGCACGGCATAATTATCTGTCATACCGGCAAGAAAATCTGCAATCTGCCGAGCAAAAGCCGAGGTCTCATTGCCGGTGATCCCTGCCCGCCAATCCGCAGGCATCGCATCGGGCGCATGCATATAGGCATCAAACAAATCATTAACCACCAGCTCGGCATTCTTGCGCACCGGCACAACCTGCGCATTGAAATACAGATTTTTGTAGAGAAACTTTTTCAGGGTCTTCTCAGCAACCGCCATATCAGGCGAGAAGCCGACCATCATCTCACTAGCCGAGCGCACATCTGCAATTGTCTGCGGATTGTGCTTTTTAAGTTGCTGCTGCGCATGGGTAATCACATCTTCAACCATTCGGGTAATCTGCCTGCGCATCAGCTCATGGCCGCGGCGCACCGGATCAAGCTTCGGATACAGCCGGTGCACTTCCTGCAGAATATCTCGCGTTAAAGGCACTTCTTCCAGCTGCTCCAGCGTGAGCAGACCTGAGCGCAAGCCATCGTCAATATCATGGGCATTATAAGCAATGTCGTCAGCAATCGCAGCACATTGCGCTTCAAGGCTGGCAAAGCCCGATAATTCGAGATCAAACAGCTCATTATATTTTAGAATTGAGCCCGGAACCGGCTTACCGTCTGAATACGGGCCTGTGAGCGGGCCATTATGCTTCACAAGGCCTTCCAGCGTTTCCCAAGACAGGTTCAGTCCGTCAAATTCCGCATAGCGTTTTTCAAGCAGTGTAACGATGCGTAACGACTGCGCATTATGATCAAAACCACCATAACCCGCCATTTTCATATTCAGCGCATCTTCACCGGTATGACCGAACGGCGTATGGCCAAAATCATGCACCAGAGCCACCGCTTCAGCCAGATCTTCATCCAACCGCAAGGCACGCGCCAATGCGCGCGCAATTTGCGCCACTTCAATCGTGTGGGTCAGCCTTGTGCGGTAATGGTCGCCCTCATGAGCAATAAACACCTGAGTCTTATGTTTTAACCGGCGAAAAGCCGTGGAATGGATAATGCGGTCGCGGTCGCGCTGATAAGGCGTGCGTGTTCGGCTCTCATCTTCATGCACCAGTCTTCCGCGCGTTTGCGCCGGATCGCAGGCATAAGGCGCACGTTCACGGTAACCGAAACCAATACTATCCATCACTCTTCCTGTCATGATCAAGTTCATACGGTAATATTCAAGCTGCAATACCACATTAAGATGGCAAAATAACAGGCTTGATACGCGTTTGCTTGTAAACTTTATCCACCATTACCGCTGTACTGCCTGCTTTATCGGGCATTCCCTCTGCACTGCCCCTTGATGAAAAGGGAAAACACCTATGTGGTGATTGCACCGGCAAACTGTCTGACCTATATTAAGTGCATATCAATATAATCCTGCGCGGAATTTGAACCCGCCGGATATGAAGGTGATGATTATGACGGACATTTCCGTATCCGACTCCGCTGCAAAGCGGATTGTAAAAATCCTGCAAAAGCAGAATGATAAATCGGCTCTGCGCATTTCTGTTGAAGGCGGCGGATGCTCTGGTTTTTCTTACAAGTTTGATCTCGTCAATGAAACCAATGACGACGATCTGATAATTGAAAAAGACGGCGCCAAAGTGCTGATCGACAGCATTTCTGTGCCTTATATTGACGGTTCGATTATTGATTTTATTGATGACCTGATGGGGCAATCTTTCCAGATCAATAATCCGAATGTCACATCATCCTGTGGTTGCGGCGTTAGCTTCGCATTGTAATCACATATAAACTTTAAAGCAGTTTCAGGAAAAACGAGAACCGGTTTTCTCGTCCGAAACGGCGCTGAAATAAACAGATAGAGCAGTTTTTCTGCTTTAACGAACAGTAAAAACGCTCTTTAATCTTCTGCCGCATTGATCCGATCTGCGGCAGAATTTGTTTCTGACAAGAATGGGAATACGTCTTTGAAAATTGCCACATGGAATATCAACGGTGTCAAAGCACGTATCGAAAATTTGCTGCACTGGCTGCAAGAATGCCAGCCTGATGTCGCCTGTTTGCAAGAAATCAAATCCGTTGATGATCTGTTTCCGCGTCTTGAGATTGAAGCTCTTGGCTATCATGTGGAAACTCATGGTCAGAAAGGCTTCAACGGCGTCGCTATCCTCTCCAAAGTTTCACCGGTTGAAGTCAATCGTGGCCTGCCCGGCGATGACAGTGATGAACAGGCGCGCTTTATCGAGGCTGTCTTCACCACATCAAAAGGTGTTGTGCGCGTGGTTTCGCTCTATCTGCCCAATGGCAATCCGGTTGATACCGAAAAATACCCCTATAAGCTGGGCTGGATGCAGCGTCTGGAAAACTGGGCGCAACAACAACTTGTACTTGAAGAGCCGCTGGTTCTTGCCGGTGACTACAATATTATTCAGCAACCGATTGATGCAAAACATCCGGAAAATTGGCGCAATGATGCGCTTTTTCTGCCGCAGAGTCGGCAGGCATTCCGCCGCCTTGAAAATTTAGGTTTTTATGACGCCATCCGAAATGTCAGTGACGAGCAGATGTTTACATTTTGGGATTATCAGGCTGGTGCTTGGCAGAAAGATAACGGTATTCGCATCGACCATCTGATGCTGTCGCCTGAAGCTGCAAACCTGTTGAAAAGTGCTGAAATTGAAAAACACACTCGCGGCTGGGATAAGCCTTCAGACCATGTGCCGGTCGTGATACATCTCGACTGCTGAGCAGGAGATTTTTTTAGATATGCGTTAAGCCATGTAAAAAACTGATAAAGCGGATTTTCAGTTTAGAAAAACCGCTTTAGTGTTTAGTGGCAATAGCCACAGCATTGCGGCGTTCTGCTTCACCGGCAACTGAAAATGCCTGTTCCTGCATTGTGCGGATCCATTCACAATCCTGCTCCGAGCAACGATCGAACGCTACTGTCAGCATGGCAAGTCCACGAACAGTTTTGCCTGCCTGAAACAGCATATTACCGAGCATAGCCTGCGCATTAGCATTGCCTTTTTTGGCAGCCAGCTGGAACCAGCGCGCAGCCTGCACTTTATTTTTTTCAACACCGTCGCCCTTGAGCAACATAGCGCCCAATTCATATTGCGCTATCGGATCACCAAAATTAGACGCCGCCTGCACATAGTAGTCGCGCGCCATATCAGGATTGGCATTAACCGGCGTATCCGGAATACCGCGCTTCATATAGCGTGCAAGCTGCACCAGAGCTCCGGCAACGTAAGATTCATTCGGCGAGCCCGGCTCGGCGCCTTCATGAACAATTTTTTCAAATATTTTATAAGCTTCGTAATCGTCTTCCGGAACACCATCGCCTTGCGCATACATGCTGGCCAGTTTCCAGTTCGCACCCTGATGCCCCTGATCAGATGCATAGCGCAGAGCTTTCAGCGCTTCATCTTTATGACCATTTTTAAAAGCTGTGAGGCCGAATTTAAAGACCTCAAAAGGGTTGCTCTTATTTTCTGTAGCTTCCTGAATATCAAAAGCCATTGCGCTGCTGCACATCACATACAGAGCAACACCAAGACCACAAACAGGAAAAGCGATTTTCTTAAACGACCCGATCACGATTGTACTCTTTCAATATCGTTTGCCAAAAACTTATTGGTAAAGGACAAGTTAACAACACGTTTAGATTTAGCCGTTTTTTCAGGCAAGATTACGACCCCTGACAAGGCATAGGCAAACCGAGTTTTTTTGCAGCATTTTTCAGTTCCAGCCACCATGTAAGATGATGCTCTAACTACCGGAGATACTTCAGAAAAACTAAAACTCTGCACTGACTGACCTCAATAAGGACAAGGGCTGTATAAGGTTATGTTGAGACTGTATTTGTTGTCCGCATACTATCGCTGCTCCCCATTTATGGCGGGAAATAGGCCAAGTCTGCCTTGATGAACTCTAACGTGTCTGAATGATAAATACTGTTACCAAAACAACACAATTTTATCTTGGAATGATAATTTAAGCCGGTCATTGAGCTTTAACATGATGTTTTACCAGCTTCATAGTTTTCAGATTGTTGCCGAATATAGTTAAGCAAGAGATTAAAAACTTTATAAGAGACATAATCCGCTCTTGATAAACTCTTGCGTGAGAATCGATTCTCACGTCTTTTCCTGTTCTCACAGCCACGTTTTACGCAATAATCTGCTATTAATCATTTCCATGCTGGCTATAGTTGCTGTTATGAGAGCACCATCATCAGGGCGTAAGCCCTCACCCCGCAGGCACCCGCGGCCACGCCGTAGATACGCGGCACGCAGACAGTCTTATTCACTATTGCGCAGGTCAGGTATTATGGCAGCGCTGATACTTCTGGGCATTTATGCGCTCATGCAATATTTTGTGCCGCATTGGATGGATAATGACACATATAACAGCACAGCCTATAATCGTGAGCCTGTGCCTGCCAAGCTAAGCGGTCGCGCCAATGCCTTGCGGATTAATGACGGGGACACCATTACTCTTCAGGGGCAGCGCATCCGGCTGAAGGGTATGGATACGCCTGAAACAGAGCAAAGCTGCACCTTACAAGGCAAAGTCTACGCGTGCGGGCGCTCGGCCACAGCGGTATTACGTAAGCTGATCGGCAATCAGACAGTAACCTGCACCTCAGACGGCAGAGACCGCTACAATCGGATTCTTGCCTTCTGTAAAGCCGGCGATACCGATCTGAACCGCACTCTTGTAGAGCAAGGCTGGGCAGTCTCCTATGGTCTCTATCAGCGCGAGGAAGCACAAGCCCGTAAAGACAAGCGCGGTTTATGGGCAGGCAAGTTTGAAAGGCCGGCAAAATGGCGCCAACAACACAGGCTAAACAATAATGAGCGACCCCCTGATACTGGCGCAACTGCAACAACAAATTAACGTCTGTACCCTTTGCCGTGATCATCCGCTGTCGGGCAAGCCGCTCGATCATGAACCGTTACCAGTATGTATCTCGTCTGCCACTGCGCGCATTGCCATTTGCGGTCAGGCGCCCGGAATTCGGGTGCATAAGAGCGGCATCCCTTTTAATGACCCATCAGGTACCCGTTTAAGGCAATGGCTGGATGTCTCGTGTGAAAGTTTTTATGATCCTGATCAGTTTGCCATTATTCCGATGGGGTTTTGTTTTCCCGGCTATGACAAACATGGCGGAGATCTGCCGCCGCGGCGTGAATGCAGGTTAACCTGGCATGATCGCCTCTTCAGTCTCATGCCGCAGCTGGAACTCATCATTGCTATCGGCAGCTATGCGCAAAATTATCACTTGCGGCGAAACCCGGTTTATAACGAGTATTTACAACAGCAGGCAAAACCACTCAGCATGACAGCAACAGTGCAAAACTGGCGGCGCTACAGTGAAAGCAACCAGAATTTGGGGGCTGCGGTTTTGCCGCTGCCGCATCCCTCCTGGCGTAACAGCGGCTGGCTCAAGCGCAATCCGTGGTTTGAAACTGAGCTTTTACCTGCTCTCCGGCAGAAAATTCACAACCTGCTACCGAAGGGCAAATAATTTCCCTTAAAATCCAATTTGGAAGAATTATATTCTTGGTATTTATGACCAAGCTCATTCATAAGGTATGCTGTTTCAAAATTTAACGATTAAGCGCTTAATGTGAGGCACAATGGACAGACTTGACAGAAAAATCCTCCGCTTGTTGCAGGAAGATGCAACTTTGGCAGTCGCAGATATTGCCAAGAAAGTCGGCCTGTCCACCACACCATGCTGGCGCCGTATTCAGAAACTTGAGGAAGAAGGTATTATCAAGCGCCGCGTTGCTGTGCTTGATCCGGTACGCATCAACGCACGGGTTACCGTATTTGTTTCGGTGCGAACCAGCTCGCATAGCCATGAGTGGCTGAAACGCTTTGCTGAGGTCGTGCAGGAATTTCCGGAAGTGGTTGAATTTTACCGCATGAGCGGCGATGTGGATTATCTGCTTCGCGTTGTGGTGCCGGATATTGCCGCTTATGATGCATTTTACAAGCGCCTCATCAGCAAAATTGAAATTCGCAATGTTTCCTCGGCCTTTGCCATGGAACAAATTAAATATACCACAGAGCTGCCGCTGGATTACATGATACTTGATAAAGACGGCAATTAAACCGCTTTCCTATAGAGTGGCACTATCCTTGTTTTCTAAGGATAGTGCCACTCCTGATACTGGCAGCACAACACCATGTGCAATATAACTTATTTAAATATAGCGTCTTCGGGCAGCGCAAAAGCATACTCCCAAACCAGCCAATAGTATTATTTGTATAAAATTGCCGCCAGTCTTTAAAACTACCGTTTTGACAATGGCTGAATTGTAAAATTTTTATGGCAGTGCACAATCGCAACTTCTTGCCATATTTGAAAAATTATTCTGCGGTTTAATTTTTTTATAATAAAAAATCCGGCTGCAATAACAGCCGGATTAATGTCATTATTTTAATAGGTTTTTTAAGCTGCAGATTACGAAACAATACGTCCGTTCATTCCTGCATCTTCAGCTGTTGCCATGCCGATATGGCATTGTGCTGCCGTTTTAACGATGCCAGCGGCAAGGGCAGCGCCCACGCCTGATCCAAGACTAATATTCAGATCGAGCAATGGCTGCTTACCAAGCTTTTCCAGGAGCAGATGATGGCCTTTTTCAACGCTCACATGCGAGAACATGCAATGATCAAGCGCCTCACTATTCATTGCCAACAAAATTGCAGCAGCAGCGCTGGCTACATAACCATCAATCAGCACCGGAATTTTCTCAGCGCGCGCTGCCAGAATTGCACCACTGATCGCCGCCAGTTCACGCCCGCCAAGGCGGCGTAATACTTCAAGAGGATCACGCAGCTGGCCATCATTCAGGGCAACTGCTTTTTTCACGGCAGCAATTTTTGCCGCCAGTACAGCGGCGTCATCAGTGCCGCCTTCTCCGGCGGCAAGGCTCACCCAGTCTTCAGCCTGCCCGCCAAACAAGGCAAGACAGATCGCAGCGGCAATGGTGGTGTTACCAACACCCATTTCACCGATGCACAAAAGATCAGTGCCACCGGCAATGGCCTCCATGCCAAAGGCCATCGTGGCTGCGCAAGAGCGCTCATCCATGGCCGCAGCCACAGTAATATCTTCTGTCGGGTGCTCCAGCGCCAGATCAAACACTTTCAGGCCAAGATCATTGGCAATGCAAATCTGGTTGATAGCAGCGCCACCGGCCGCAAAATTATTGACCATATCCATTGTCAGGGATTGCGGCTGCGGGCTCACACCCTGCGCCAGCACACCATGGTTACCGGCAAAGATAGCAACCAGCGGACGCATGATCTGCGGCTTGGCTTTACCGCTCCATGCGGCCAGCCATTCGGCGATCTCTTCCAAGCGGCCAAGCGAACCAACAGGTTTGCTCAATCCGTCTTCACGCTCACGAACGGATTCGCTGGCAAATTCGCTTGCTTCCGGAAGCTGGCTGATCAGTTCACGAAAATCATCAAATGGCAGTCCGCTATTACTCACGTTGTCAATCCGTCTGTCTGGAAACTATAATGCGGGAGCTATACGCCCTGTGCGCCATATTTCAAAGTCCGGAAACTAAATTTCCGAAAAATCATACTCCATCCCCAGCCATCAGGAACCAAAATATTGTGCCTGCGCATTAAAGCCTCCATATAGAAAGCCAAACCATGAAAGAACTGATGTAACTCCGGTAAACAAAACCCAAAGTCAGGAACCGAGATATTCATGAACCGTTTATTCTGGCTGGTGATTGCCGGCATTGCCATTCTGCTTATGATTTTGATTGCCAATGATAGCAGCGGCACGACGCTTGGCCTTGCCAATGACGATTTTGCCAGTGCAGCCTATATGAGTATTTTTGGCGTGGTGGTGGCAGCGGGTCTGCTCGGTTCCGGTATTGCGCTCAATGATATGATGCGCAATATCGCCATTTGGGCGGTGGTTATTCTTGGCCTTGTAACCGGTTATCAATACCGTTTTGAACTTGGTAATATTGCTAATCGTGTGACCGCAGGGCTGATCCCCGGCAATGCTGTAAGCGGTAGCACCGCCAATGGCGCGCATACAGTTAGTATCGGGCAATCTGCAAACGGTCATTTTGAGGTAAATGCGCTGGTTAATGATAAAACCATTCATTTTATGATTGATACCGGCGCCTCAACTATTGTTCTGACCCAGCGTGATGCGGAAAAAGCCGGCATTGATATCAGCGCCCTCAGCTATACCAATCCGGTCAGCACGGCAAATGGCCGTACTATGGCAGCATCGGTGCGGCTGCAGGAAATCAAAATAGGTAATATTACCCGTCAGAATTTGCGCGCATTGGTAGCACAAGGCGGCCAGCTTGACGGCAGCCTGCTCGGCATGAACTTCATGAACAGCCTGAGTGCTTATACGGTACAGCGCGACCAGTTGATCATGACAGACTGAACTTTTGCGGAAACGGACAGACCGCCCACAACTGGACAGAACTGGCATTTATGATTATGTCGGCCTGAGAAAACTGAAAAGAAGATCATTGTGACCCAGACTGCAAAACTCTATGCCGGAAAAACCTTCTCCATCGCGCCTATGCTCGATTGGACGGACAGGCATTGTCGTTTTATGCACCGTCTGCTCACCCGTCACAGTTTGCTCTACACGGAAATGGTGGTGGCAGATGCAGCCATTCACGGCAAGCGCGAGCGCCTGCTCGGCTTTTCAGAGCAGGAACATCCGGTGGCTTTGCAAATCGGCGGATCTGATCCTGTCAAACTGGCCGAAGCTGCAAGAATTGGTGCCGGTTTCGGCTATGACGAGATTAATCTCAATGTCGGCTGCCCGTCAGACCGCGTACAGTCAGGAGCTTTCGGTGCTTGCCTGATGCTGACCCCGCAACTGGTGGCTGACTGTGTAACGGCAATGAAACAGGTCGTATCCATACCTGTTACTGTTAAATGCCGTATTGGTGTAGATGATCAGGATCAGGAACAGGCGCTTTCAGACCTCTCCCGTCTTGTGCTTGGCGCCGGCGCGGATGCTTTATGGGTACATGCCCGAAAAGCATGGTTGCAAGGCCTCTCACCAAAAGAGAACCGCGATATCCCGCCTTTGGATTATGACCGCGTCTACCGGTTGAAACAACATTATCCGGATGTGTTTATCGGCATCAATGGCGGCATTACCACACTTGATGAAACCATGAATCATTTGCAGCAGCTTGACGGCGTGATGATGGGCAGAGCGGCCTATCATACGCCAATGGTACTGCGCGATGTTGACCGTCTGGTCTATGGTGATGAAACCGCACCGCGGGCAATGGAAGACGTGCTGGATGTGATGTGCGATTATGCAGATCGCCACATTGCAGATGGCGGCCGTCTCACCCATGTTACCCGCCATATGGTCGGTCTGTTTCAGGGTCAGCCCGGCTCACGCCGCTGGCGGCAAATTCTCTCCACCGATGCCACGCATAATGATGCCGACAGCAAAACCATCCGCAAAGCCTATCAGGTCATGGGTGATACAGCGGCTGAGGTTGAAGAAAATCACGCAGCGCGCGCGGCACTGGCTGCTGAATAGTAAAAATCGGATCTCAACTCACGCGCTGCCCTTCGCGCCAAACCGAGCGCACCACCGGCATGTCCTCAATCACCTCAACGCGCACGAGATCAGCGCGCAGCCCTTGCGCAATTCTACCGCGATCATTGAAGCCAACCGCTTTTGCCGGATTAGCTGTGACCATACGGATCGCTTCTGGTAATGCAATATGCTCCACAGCCTGTGCAAGACTGAAAGCACCTTGCAACATGCTGAAAGGAATGTAATCCGACGAGATAATGTCGAGATAGCCTTTTTCAGCCAGCTCCAAGGCCGAGACATTACCGGAATGCGAGCCGCCACGCACCACATTTGGCCCGCCCATCATCACACCGATACCATTGGCATGTGAAGCTGCAGCCGCTGCCACAGTGGTCGGAAACTCCGCTACCGCAACACCATGGGATATTGATTCATCAACATGTGCCTCGGTTGCATCATCGTGACTGGCAAGCATAATGCCGTTGGCATGACAATGCGCGGCAATCAGCGTACGGTTTTTTGCAGAATTGCGCTGGGATTCACCAATGCGCCGGTCACAATAAGCTTTATAATCGTCGTCACTGAGTTTGTTTTTACGCATAAAATAGATGCGAAAAGATTCCATATCCGGAAATTGGCGCTGCCCCGGTGCATGGTCCATCAATGATACCAGCCGCACCCCTTTAGCATTGCGCATCCGCTCAAATGCCATCATGCAATCTTCAGAAGAAACTTCGCAGCGCAAATGCAGATAATGCTCGGCGCGCAAACGCCCAGCCTGCTGTGCAACCTGCACCGCATTGGCCAGAAGCAGCATGTCGTCAATCACCACTTCGCATTCGCCATCATGGCCAACACGCAGAGCATCAAACACTGTGGTGATACCCGATGATGCGATTTGGGCGTCATGTGCCTGCAATGCCGCAAGCGGGTTCCACCGCACCTTAGGGCGCGGCGCATAATGACCTTCCAGATGATCTGTATGTAATTCCACCAAACCCGGAATCAGATAATCGCTCTGCATATCCTTGCCATGAGCAGAGTTACCGGTGGAAATTTCAGCAATTTTACCGTCACGTAGCACAATAGTTCCGCTCACAACTTCATCACTCAGCACGATCCGCGCATTGGTCAAAACTGTTTCATGCAAGGATATTGGGTCTGGGGCGGACATGGTTTCTCTTATCATCATCAGGAATTACAGGACTGCTACGGATTACGCATAAATTGGAGCTGTGCGGCTGGCTCCGGATAGTTTGTTTGTTGCACTCTCGGGCCATCACCTTGATCCGGCGTGACTTTAAAAGGTTTGAGTAGCAAAAGCACCATTTGGCTGATTGGCGGCAATAATATTTTGTGCTGCAATCGCCTTACCTGTCAAAGGATGCAATGAATGAACCTCAAAACTAGCCCCTGCTTCCGATTCCGTAAACAGTGCAATATTGGCCATTTTGACCGGCTCATTGAGCACAGGAGCAAAAAAGTTCTCCAGAATGTCACGCACATGTGCCTGTTTTTCTTCGGCAACCGCGCCGGTCAGCGTCATATGAAACCGGAACTGGTCAAAAACGTAAGGATACCCCCATTGCTGAAGATTGCTGCGATGCACAGCATCAAGCTTCTCAGGTTTGCGCTTGGCCAGTTCCATTGCATTTAAAGGCGCCCGAAAACGTTCGAAATGCACCACCACATCATTGGCAAGCTGCTGCATTGGTGCACAAGGCTCCGAAGGAACCAGCGCGAAAAAAGGGCCGATCTGTTCCACTTTTAACGGCGGCAGCTGAACCGCCTGATAGCTGGAGGCAAAATGCATCATACAAGCTAAAAGATCATGCTCCTCATAGTCTTCATGCAGCCGGAAAGGCGCTTTAAGTGTAGCATGAAAACCGTAGCGGCGCGGCTCTGCGGTGAGCGCGTTAATTTCATCGCTGTTAATGCTGCCAATTTCAGGTCTGCGTACCACCATACCGTTAAAGGCATTACGACCCAGCCAGTTTGCCGCTACCCGCAATAGCGGGTCATGGGCTGATGGCGAAAAATAAATTCCGTAGCGCATTAAATTTCCTTTTCACAGGTTTACGAACCAGACAATATGACAGTGTCAGATCACCTTGCTCGATAACAGGCCTGCTAATGCGGGTTCTATAGCCGCAGATTTCGCATCTAATATGACAAATCGCTGAAAATACCGCCGAATATTTTACAGGCATTAAAACTCACCGGCTATGTCTTTATAAAACACTTTAATAAATGACGATAAATAAGTGTTTTAAAAGACTTAATTATAATCTCGGCTAAAGATAGTACAGGTGAAAAGAATTTCCATAGCTGGTAAAGCCAACAGGATGAAACAATCTCTTTTTAGAGTGGCTCAGAAAAAGTGAGGACCGGTTTTCCGTTCGAAACTGCATTTAAACAACCAGCTAGAGCGGGTAACATTCAGGTTGGATCGCAGCATTCGCCCGAGATTTTTGTGTCTTCGCATTGTCTTATCTATCAAGTTAAATCAACCTGATAATCAAATGCTCTCGTCAGGTGGCAGACCATCAGCCCCGCCACCTGATATTTTATTTATTCGCGTATTTAAAGGCCCAAACCACCAAGGCAAACATATTTGGTATCGAGGTAATCCTCAATGCCCTGATGTCCGCCCTCTTTGCCAAGTCCGGATTCTTTCATGCCGCCAAACGGCGCTTCAACGGTAGAAATCAGCCCTTCATTCACACCGACCAGCCCATATTTAAGCCCTTCCATAACCCGGAAAGCTCGTCCAAGATCCTGCGTATAGAAATAGCAGGCAAGGCCGTATTCGGTATTATTGGCAAGCTCGATCACTTCATCTTCTGAGCGGAATTTATACACCGGTGCGACCGGGCCAAAAATCTCTTCCTTGGTAAAGCGCATCCGCGGCTTGGCATCTGCAATCACTGTCGGTTCAAAATATGAACCGCCCAGCGCATGGCGCTTACCGCCGGTGACAATGCGCCCGCCCTTCTTTTCAGCATCCGCAATAAACTCTTCAACCTTCTCAACCGCTTTCATATCAATCAGCGGGCCTTGTTGTGTGCCGTCTTCAAGACCATTGCCAACTTTTAGCTGCTCAACCGCTTCGGTGAACTTCTCGATAAAGCGGTTATAGATTTTCGATTGTACGAAAAAGCGGTTGGTGCAAACACAGGTCTGCCCGGAATTGCGGAATTTTGCCGCAATCGCACCGGCCACTGCACGATCGAGATCAGCATCATCAAAGACGATGAAAGGTGCATTACCACCAAGCTCCATCGATACTTTTTTAACGGTGCCTGCGGTCTGCTTCATTAATAGTTTGCCGATCTCTGTAGAGCCCGTAAAAGTCAGTTTGCGCACCAGCGCATTACGTGTGATTTCGCCGCCGATTTCACTGGCAGAGCCGGTCACAATATTGACCACACCTGCCGGAATGCCTGCCTCTTCACACAGCAAGCCCCATGCGAGACCTGAATATGGCGTTTGTGTTGCCGGTTTAACCACAATTGTACAACCGGAGGCCAGCGCCGGTCCGATTTTACGTGCCAGCATTGATGACGGAAAATTCCACGGTGTAATCGCCGCAACCACGCCCACAGGCTCCTTGGTCACCATAATCCGGCGATCTGCCCATGGTGAGGGTACAATATCGCCATACATGCGGCGGGCCTCTTCTGCATACCACAGAATATAAGCAGCAGAACTTGCCACCTCACCTTTAGATTCGGCCAGAGATTTGCCCTGCTCCATGGTCAGCACTTCAGCCAGCGCATCCTGATTGGCTAAAATCAGATCATGCAGCTTGCGCATTTTTTGTGCGCGTTCATTGGCTGTGGTTTTGCGCCAGCTTTTAAAGGCCGCAGCGGCAGCATCAATTGCGCGCGCTGTTTCTGCCTTACCGGATTTTGGAATTGTACCTATAATTTTATTGCTGGCCGGATTGATCACATCAATCGTTGCGCCGCTATCGGCTGCCAGCCATTGACCGTCAATCAGATTAGCCTGTTTGATAAACCGGTTGCCGTTCTCCGCCATAGTCTCTCTCCCTCAGTCGATGCATGTTCCTTTCCTCAAAAGAACATGCCCATAAATTTCCCGCAGCGATGAAGCGGCGCCGCCTCTGCAAAGTCAAGTCCTGAGCGCTAAAAAGCACTCATCCCCATACCGCTTGTGTGAGGCTGATCCATAAAGCCAGCGATAAAATTGAACCTGCGGTGGTAATAACCATTGAGCCCGAAGACAGGCTTTGCCCGACTCCGAATCGCGTTGCGATCACATAAGTATTAACGCCGTTAGGCAGTGCAGCCGCAGCCACAGCCACTTTAGCCATCAATGGCGGCAGACCCAAAGCCCATGCCAGTGCAAAAACAATCGCCGGCATCACCATCAGCTTGAGTGATGCATTGACTGTAGCCGCAATTACATTGCCGGAAAGCCCGAATTTCTGCAGCCCCATACCCATAGCAAACAATGCCAAGGGCCCTGAAACCCCTGCCACCAATGAAATCGCCTGCATTGGAATATCAGGGACTGTTACACCAGAAACCCGCACCAGCCAGCCACTGAGGATACCGATTACTAAAGGGTTTTTAAGCAGTGAAATCACAAACTTACGGATGGTCTCTGACCAGACGACATCGCCTGTTACCACACCATCTTTGCGTAGCGCCCACTCATAGAGCAACAGCGAAGCCCCCATCATCAGCGGCATATGAATACTGATGATCAGGGAGATGATAACCAGCCCCTCCTGCCCGTAAACACTGAGTACCAGCGGCATCCCCAGAAAGACCAGATTTGAAAACGATCCTGTGACGCCAGCGACCACACCTGTGCGTCGGTCGCGGTCAAAAAGCGCTCTGATAACGCAATGCGACAGCGTCCACACAATGACAACACCGCTAAAATAAGCGAGCCACAGCCCCCATGGGCTACCAGAGGAGAAATCTGAGGTCAGCATTGTGCTGAACAGCAACAGCGGTGAAGACACGACAAAAACAAACTCAGACAGGCCGTCACCAGTAGATTCGCTCAGTAGTCTCAATCGTGCCATTACATAACCCAGCATGATAATGCTGAAGATGATTGTAATTGTGCCAGCGAGTCCCATATTTCACCACATGCATTTGTCATTAGCAGCCACGACACTGCTCACATAACAGCGTTGATTGTGACGTTATTTATATTATTAATATAAATCGACAAACTTCTGCTGATTTCTTCATAAATATACGTGATATGACAGGTCAATAAATTCAAAAGCCGCACATGCTGGTACCGCAATTTTATTGCAAACGGTAAGTCTGTCTTTATGTGCATATTTATAGGTAGCGACTAAATAGGGAATATATCTTTCCCTTTCATGCGAAAAACGCTAGACACGCCCTGATTACACAACGACGCCTGCTGGTTCGGGCTTTATACAAGGATTTTCTAATTGTCCTCAACTTTTGACAAAGTAGCCGATATTATTGCTGAAACCAGTGAAATTGATCGTGCATCCATCACACCAGAGAGCCACACAATTGACGATCTGGGCATTGATAGCCTTGATTTTCTTGATATCGTTTTCGCGATTGATAAAGAGTTCGGCATCAAGATTCCGCTGGAACAGTGGACTCAGGAAGTTAACGAAGGCAAAGCTGATACAGAAGCCTATTTCGTTTTGAAGAATCTCTGTGCGAAAATTGACGAACTCGTTGCAGCCAAACAGGCTTAAGTTTTAAAATAAAGACGCGCAGTCGTGCTATAAAAGCATACCGCGCGTCTTTTATTGCTGATGACAATAAATTGACCGCCGCTTAATGCGGCTTTTGTCATTATTATATACAGCACTCTTATACAGCCGCCTGAACAGACCCGGTTTTACCACACTGTTCCGGTTATCCGTTCTCTGGATATATAACGACCAAAATTAAGCGAGCAGTTCATGCATAGCAAAAAAGTTCTCATCACCGGCATTGGCCTTATCACCTCTCTTGGTGAAGGCGTTGAAACCCATTGGGCAATCCTCAATGGCGACACACCGCAGCCAAAGCTCGATACCGAGAATTTCGCTCCTTATACGGTTCATCCGTTAGGTGAGGTTGACTGGTCGCAACAAATTCCAAAACGCTCCGACCAGCGCCAGATGGAAACATGGCAGCGCCTCGGCACCTATGCCGCCGGTCTTGCTTTGCAGGATGCCGGTATTAAAGACAATGCCGAGCTTTGCTCGACAATGGATATGATCGTGAGCGCCGGTGGCGGCGAACGCGATATCAGTGTCGATACACAAATTTTGGGCGAAGCACGCGGCAATAATAATCCTGGCATTTTGCTCAATGAAAAGCTCTCCACAGAACTACGCCCGACGCTGTTTCTGGCGCAGCTTTCCAATCTGCTCGCCGGCAATATTTCTATCGTTCATAAAGTTACCGGTTCATCACGCACTTTCATGGGCGAAGAAGGATCAGGCATTTCCGCAGTTGAAACCGCAGCTGCACGTATCCGCACCGGCCAGAGCACCCATGCGCTTGTCGGCGGCTCTTACAATGCAGAGCATTTTGATATGTTGCTTGGTCACGAACTTGGCGGCTATCTCAAATCTGACGGCTGGGCACCAGTCTGGTCGCGTGAGAGTTCTGCCGGTGGCGGCATGATCACCGGTTCCGGCGGTATTTTTCTTGTTCTTGAAGAGGCCGAGCATGCGCAGGCCCGTGGCGCACGCGCCTATGGTGAAATTGCATCGATCACCTCCGGCCAGATCCGCCGTGAGACACAAGACCTCACCACAGCGATTGCTGATCTGATAGAAGATAACAGTTTCGTGGTTAGCGGTGCATCAGGCGCGCATAAACCGACGACTGCAGAAAAAGCAGCTTTAACCACAAAGAATGCCAGCTATCGCGGTGTATCCAGCCTGTTTGGCCATATGCGTGAAAGCCAGTTTCCGCTGGCCTTGGCGCTTGCCGCACTCAGCGTCTGGAAGGGTGAAGCATTTGCACCTTTTACAGGCGATGAGCCAGCCCGTAACGGCGCGCTTACCAGCGCAACAGCATTGACCATCGGAGCTGCGCGCTCTGAAGGTGCTGCAAAAATCATCAAAGTTTGATCGGAGGTCATCATGTCAAAATTTACCGATCATCTCGGCCGCCCGATTGTCGCCATCACCGGTGCAGGCGTTGTGTCACCGCTGGGAACCGGCAAGGAAGATAACTGGAAAGCCCTCACCGGCGGCCAGTCCGGCATTCACGAGATCACCCGTTTTCCAACGGAAAACCTGCGTACACGCATTGCCGGTACCGTGGATTTTCTGGCTGAAAGCACGCAAGGCGCCTCCGCATTGTCTGAGAAACTGGCTCAACTTGCCGGTGAAGAAGCCATTGCCCAATCCGGTCTGTCAGTGACAGATTTCGGCGGCCCGCTATTTCTTGCAGCTCCGCCCGTTGAACTCGACTGGAAAAGTCGCTTTGCACTGGATGCTCTGGTCTCTGGTCAGGGCGCGCCAAGCTATCAGTTACTGCTCGAAGCCTGCCGTAAAAACCCGCGTATGAACGAATTTAACACCACGCAATTCGGCTTCATTGCCGAGCGTCTGGCTGAAATTTTCGGCACACGCGGTTTGCCGGTAACGCTTTCTACAGCCTGTGCATCAGGTGCCACAGCTATTCAGCTTGGTGTTGAAGCCATTCGTCGTGGTGAGAGCAACCGCGTATTGGCGATCGGCACCGATGGTTCTGTATCAGCAGAATCACTGATCCGCTTCTCGCTGCTCTCGGCTCTTTCCACCCAGAATGAACAGCCGCATAAAGCGTCCAAGCCATTCAGCAAGGATCGCGACGGTTTCTCGATGGCTGAGGGTTCCGGCGCATTGGTAATGGAATCGCTGGAAAGCGCCATTGCACGCGGTGCTAAAATTCTTGGTATTCTCAAAGGCTGCGGTGAAAAGGCTGATGATTTCCATCGTACCCGCTCAAGCCCGGATGCTTCACCGGCTATTGCTACAGTGCGTGCAGCACTTGATGATGCGGGTCTGACGATTGACGATATCAGCTATGTGAATGCTCATGGCACATCGACCCCTGAAAACGACAAGATGGAATATCTGACCCTGTCTTCCGTATTTGGTGACAAGATCAGTTCCATTCCGGTATCGTCCAACAAGTCGATGATCGGCCACACTCTGACTGCTGCCGGTGCGATTGAAGCGGTGTTCTCGCTCCTGACAATCCAGACCGGAACTTTGCCGCCAACCATTAATTATGACAATCCTGATCCGGCTATTCCACTTGATGTGGTGCCGAATGTTAAACGGGATGCCAATGTTACCGCTATTTTGTCGAACTCCTTCGGCTTTGGCGGACAGAATGCCAGCCTTGTGGTTGCGGCGCATCAATAAGCGCGCAACTCCTCATAGGCATATAACGGCACTGAGATAATAAGGATAAAACGACACTATGCGCGCATTACAGCTTCTTGATGACCGCCGTTTGGAAATCACCGATATTCCGGCACCTGAAAAGCCGGGTTTTGGTGAAGTTACCGTCAATATTAAAGCGGTTGCCCTCAACCATATCGACGTATGGGGCTGGCGCGGCATGGCTTTTGCCAAGCGCAAAATGCCGCTGGTGATCGGTGCGGAAGCTTCAGGCGTAGTTACCGCAATCGGTGAAGGCGTATCCAACGTCTTGCCGGGGCAGCTGGTGTCAATTTATGGTGCACGCACCTGTGGTCTTTGCAAAGCCTGCCGTGAAGGCCGCGACAATCTTTGCGAGCATGTCTCCGGTGTACATGGTTTCCATCTTGATGGTTTTGCCTGTGAAGCAGTTAACCTGCCTGCACGTTTGCTGATCCCTGCGCCTCCGGGTGTGGATGCTATTGGCGCAGCCGTTGCACCTGTCACATTCGGCACGGTTGAGCATATGCTGTTCGACAATGCAAAGCTTCAGCCAGGCGAGAGCATTCTCATTCAGGCCGGTGGCTCCGGCATCGGTACAGCTGCTATTCAGCTTGCCAAAAAAATGGGCTGCACAGTTTACACAACCGTTGGTTCTGACGATAAGATCGAAAAAGCCAAAGCACTTGGTGCTGATTACGTCATCAATTACCGTGAAGACCGTTTTGAGGGTGTTATGCGTAAGCTCACCAAGAAAAAGGGTGTCGACGTGGTATTTGAGCATGTGGGCGCTGATACTTGGGCAGGCTCGATGCTGTCGCTCAAACGCGGTGGTCGTCTGGTTACCTGTGGCTCAACCTCCGGTGTTTCTACCAGCATGAATCTGATGATGCTGTTTCAGCAGCAGCTCAAAATCCTCGGCTCATTTGGTTGCCGCATGGAAAATATGGCTGATGCGATGCAGAAAATGGCGCAGGGCGTTGTTCATCCGGTGATTGATACGGTTGTTGGCTTTGACCAGATTGACAGTGTATTGAAGCGTATGGAAAGCCGCGATGTGTTTGGCAAGATCATTCTGACCATCGACTGATCTGCCTGTTCAAATCGTGTTGAAATGCATATTTTATAACAGCGCCCTGTGCTTTGATGCGCAGGCGCTGTAAGTTTTTAAAGACCTGAGAGTAGTGATGTTCAAGCTGAAACTTCTTGCGTTCAAATATTGGCAAAAACTTAAAATTGCCAATTACTGGCTGTGGGCGCAGGCAGTGTTTATTTTGCTTGCATTGTTGCGGCTGTTACCAGCCAAAGCTGCCATCCGCTTTTCAGCCTGGTTTGCCCGTAAATTCGGCCCTATGACTTCCCGTCATAAAGTGGCAACCCGTAACCTCGCGAATGCCTATCCTGAAAAATCACAGGAAGAAATAGAAGCAATCGCTCTGGAAATGTGGGACAGCATGGCGCGGCTGTTTGCGGAATATGTATTTCTTGACGCGATCTTTGATTTTGATCCGGATGCAAAAGAGGCCGGTCTTGTCGAGGTTGAGGGCGAAGAGATTTTTCGCCGCCTGCTTGATGAAAAAAAGCCGCATATTTTCTTTACCGCCCATACCGGTAATTTTGAACTCCTGCCGATTTGCGCGGCCACTTTCGGTCTGAATGTTACCGCGCTTTTCCGTCCGCCGAATAATCCTTATATTGCCCGTAAGGTGCTGAAAGCCCGCCATACCAATATGGGTCATTTGGTGCCGTCCAAAGCCGGTGCGGCTTGGTCACTGGCTGCGGTGCTCGGCAAGGATGACAATGTCGGCATGCTGGTTGACCAGAAATTTGCCCGCGGTGTGCCAAGCACATTTTTCAACCAGCCGGTGAAAACCAATCCGCTATTGGCAAAGCTAGCGCGCCAGTATGATTGCGATGTTTACCCTGCCCGCTGCATCCGTTTGCCCGGTGGCCGCTATCGTCTGGAATTGTCAGAGGCTATGGAACTCCCGCGCGATGAGACCGGTCAGGTTGATATTACCGCCACTGCACAGCTGCTCAACGATACCGTTGAGAGCTGGGTACGTGAATATCCGGGTCAATGGATGTGGTTTCATAAACGCTGGGGATGATGTGACGTTTTTGTCATCCATCCCCACATAAACTTGTATGCGTGCTGCTGTCATGCTAGAGGGTTTTTACTTTTTTGAAGCAGGAAAACCGCTCTATCTGGTTGTTTAAACGCAGTTTCGGACGGAAAACCGGTTCCCACTTTTCCTGAAACTGCTCTAACCGCATCAAAATGGAATAAAGCCTGCTCAACTTGCAAAACAAGGATTTGCTGATGTCCCGCCCGATACTTATCGCTCCATCCATTCTCGCTTCTGACTTTTCCAAGCTTGGTCAGGAAATCAAAGATGTGGTTGCGGCCGGTGCAGACTGGATTCATATTGATGTGATGGACGGTCATTTCGTTCCGAATATCACTTTTGGTCCTGATGTGGTCAAGGCTATTCGCCCGCACACTGATGCGGTGTTTGACACCCATCTGATGATTGCGCCTTGCGATCCGTATCTGGAAGCGTTTGCAAAAGCAGGTTCAGATATCATCACCATTCATGCCGAGGCTGGCCCTCACCTGCACCGCTCATTACAGGCCATTCGGGCATTGGGCAAAAAAGCCGGTGTTGCGCTTAATCCCGGCACCCCTGCATCCGCGCTGGAAAGCGTGATTGATGATGTTGATCTCATTCTGGTGATGACAGTTAATCCGGGCTTTGGCGGCCAGAAATTCATCACCTCCATGTTGCCAAAGATTGAACAGGTTAATGCGCTTATCGGCAATCGTCCGATTGATCTGCAGATTGATGGCGGTGTTACCGCTGACAATGCAGGTGCCGCAGCAAAAGCCGGCGCTAATTCGCTGGTTGCTGGTTCTGCAATTTATAAAGCCGGTAACCTTGAAGGCTACCGTACCAATGTTGATGCCATTCGCAAAGCGGCCGAACAAAGCCGCGCTTGATGTGACAATAACAGGCGGGAAAGTATTTTAGGAAATGTGGCAACCGGTTTTCCGTAAAAAATACGCAAAAAGAACGCAATATCCGCCTGAAATTTTAAAAACGACCGGTTAACCGGTCATCCCCGTCTAGTACACTTTAGGAAACGCACATGATCCCGCGCTATTCCCGCCCCGAAATGGTCGCCATCTGGTCGCCGGAAACCAAATTCCGCATCTGGTTTGAAATCGAAGCTCATGCCTGCGATGCACTTGCTGAAATCGGCGTTATCCCGAAAGAAGCTGCCAAAACGATCTGGGAAAAAGGCGGCGCGGCACAATTTGACGTAGCGCGCATTGATGAGATCGAAGCTGTCACCAAACATGACGTGATTGCATTCCTGACCCATCTTGCTGAATTTGTTGGCCCGGACTCCCGCTTCATCCATCAGGGCATGACCTCTTCAGACGTGCTCGACACCTGCTTCAACGTGCAATTGATGCGCGCCAGTGATCTGTTACTTGCAGATCTCGACAAGCTTTTGGCAGCACTTAAAACCCGCGCTTATGAGCATAAAGACACAATTACCATTGGCCGCAGCCATGGTATTCATGCTGAACCAATCACATTCGGCGTAAAAATGGCTCTGGCCTATGCCGAATTTGAACGCTGCCGTGCCCGCCTCGTTGCTGCGCGTGAAGAAATCGCCACCTGCGCCATTTCCGGTGCTGTCGGCACATTCGCCAATATTGATCCGCGCGTTGAAGAGCATGTTGCCAAAGCACTCGGCATGCAGGCTGAGCCGGTGTCCACGCAGGTTATTCCGCGTGACCGTCATGCCATGTATTTCTCGGTTCTGGCGGTTATTGCCTCTTCTGTTGAACGCCTGTCGGTTGAAATCCGTCATTTGCAGCGCACCGAAGTCCTGGAAGCAGAAGAATATTTCTCACCGGGTCAAAAAGGCTCATCGGCAATGCCGCATAAGCGCAATCCGGTTTTAACCGAAAATCTGACCGGTCTTGCCCGTATGGTGCGTTCAATGGCACTGCCAGCGATGGAAAACGTGGCTCTGTGGCATGAGCGCGATATTTCGCACTCATCCGTTGAGCGCATGATCGGCCCGGATGCTACAGTAACCCTCGACTTCGCCCTCGCCCGTTTGACCGGTGTGATTGAGAAGCTGCTGGTTTATCCTGAAAACATGATGAACAATCTGAATAAGTTCCGCGGTCTGGTGCATTCGCAACGCGTGCTGCTGGCGCTCACACAGGCTGGTGTATCGCGTGAGGATTCCTATCGTCTGGTTCAGCGCAATGCCATGAAGGTGTGGGAACAGGGCAAGGATTTCCTTGAAGAACTTCTGGCGGATACTGAAGTGCGTGCAGCACTCTCGGAAGAGCAAATCCGTGAGAAGTTTGATCTGGCCTATCACACCAAACATATCGATACGATTTTTAACCGCGTGTTTCACACGCAAAAGTAATAAGTCTGCGTTTAATTGGCACATTTTTAAACCCCGCGCTGGCGACAGCGCGGGGTTTTTTAATTAAATCTTTTCGATACGGATTTCATTACCCCAAGGGTCGTTAACCACCCGCGATTGCACATCACGGCTATCGTTCATCTGGACAAAAGACAGCCCGCTGCGATCCTTATCGCGCTTAGCGGCACCGGCGCTTTGCCAGATATTATTAGCAATATGGTGGTGGTAACCCCCGGATGACAAAAACACTGCTTTAGAGCCATATTTGGCTACAGTTTCAAAATCCAATTCATCATGCCACCAATCTGCGGCTGGTGAAATCTGGCCAACCCGCAAATGCACATGGCCAACCACCGTGCCGTCTGGTGCAAAACTCCATTCAGCGGGATCATTGTTCAATTCGCTTAAAATCCCGTTCAAATCCATAGCCTCGGTAACCATATGAACTTGCTGGTCTTTCCACTGCCATTGGTTCTGGGAGCGGTCGGTATAAATTTCAATACCGTTACCATCAGGATCATTGAGGTAAACCGCTTCACTCACCGCATGGTCAGAGGCACCGGCAACCGGTAATTGCTTATCAATTGCACGTCTTATCCAGCGCGCAAGATCAACACGCTTCGGCAGCAAAAATGCAGTATGAAACAAACCGGCACTGTGCGGATCATCATCCCTCACTGCAGAAGATTGCTCAATTTCCAGCAATTCACGGCCACCAGCGCCCAGAATAATTGAAGCATCACGGCGTGCGAGTTCTCGCAACCCCACAATCTCCTGATAATATTTTGCAAGTGTTTCAGCATCGCGCGATTTCAGGCCAACACGGTCCACATAGGTCGGGCGGGTAACAGCAAAAGGCAATTCAGTCATAGTCTCTTCCTTCGTCCTGCACCGCATAACGATCTGCTTATGCTACAAAGCAGGAAAAGCGGTTACTTTCACATAACCTATACATCGCGCTAACAACGCGTATCCGCAATGCATAGCCCAGCAAACACGCTGTTCAACTATTGTGCAACAATAACCGGAATTCTCACAAAATTGTCCACCACATAAAGACAATAAAAAACCCCGCGAACGGGGTTAAATTTAATGGATCATTGAAAATATCAATTTGCAGGATGCGTAGCCCCCATGTAACAAAACGGTTTCAATGCTCCCTGGCTATCACAATGCTCGCGCGCGCGACAAGCAACAGGATCATCAGCAAATACACATGCATAAGCACCAGTAACATTGAAAAGAACCATGGCAACAAGGCCGGTAAAAATAATCTTTCTCATAATAAATCTCCCAATTATAATTCTTAAATTAAATGTTTTGAATTTTGACCGGTATAATGTAGCGGTAACATTTTCTATTAAAGCATTTGAATATGCAGTCATCTTGACATTAAAAAGCCCTTGTGAAGAAACCTAGGGCTTTTTTGAAAACAGTTTATTCTCAATCATTATAGTTTCCATAATTGACCATAATTGGCATAAATAATTATGCTTTGTACTGGATAAGTCCGTTACATACTGTTGCCTTGATATAGAATTGATCGACCTCGACACAGATCGCTGAACGCGATACCAAGGTTGCAATCGAGATCAAATGAAACACGCTGCCTAAAACCTCCGCGATAATAAATTTCCGAGGCTGATTGCAGCATATAAAGTGAAAACAATAGCTGATCATGAAAGTTAAAGACGCAGAAATCCTCATCATCCCCGGCTACACCAATTCAGGTCCGGATCACTGGCAATCGCGGTGGGAGCAGAAGCTTTCAACGGCGCGCCGCGTTGAGCAGGCCGAATGGTCCAAACCAGTGCGTGACGATTGGGTTGCCTCGCTGGTCAAGCATATTGATGAAGCGCAAAAGCCTGTCGTGCTGGTTGCGCATTCTCTGGGTGTGCCAACAGCGCTTCATGCCCTGCCTTATATTAAAAACAAGATTGCCGGTGGCTTTTTCGTGGCCCCGCCGGATGTGCTGGATGATACGATCCGCCCGAAACATTTGATGACTTTTGGCCCTTATCCGCGTGAGAAGCTGCAATTTCCGTCATTGGTCATTGCCAGCCGCAATGATCCGTTTTCAAAATATGAAGCTGCTGAAGATATCGCTAATGCGTGGGGCTCACTTTTGATTGATGCCGGAGAATCCGGCCATATCAACGCTGAATCCGGCCACGGCCCATGGCCTGAAGGCACAATGGTCTTCTCACAATTCCTGTCAAAACTATAAAAATGCACCAATAGCAGTCCCGATGGCAGATAAGCTACCTTCATCGGGACTGCTATAATCAAAGCGGATTATTTGGCATTCCACGCATCAAGCATGGTCGCGGCGCCTGCCATTAGATAGCCCTTGTCTGAGGCAAGCGTGATCAGGTTGAAGCCCAACACCTGATAGCGCATGGCAAAATTGATGTCAGGGGCATAAATACCGGCCAACTTGTTACTGGCCGCAGCTTTTTTAGCAATCTGTGTCAATGGCTCCACAATCGCTTCGGAAAACGGATTTGCTTCACGGCCATTGCTCCACGCGATCGAAAAATCTGCAGGCCCCACAAATACCCCATCGATACCGCGCACAGCTAATATCGAATCGAGTGCCTCATAGGCGGCACGGGTTTCAATCATCGCAAAACTCAGCGTTTCCTGATTGGCCGCCAGCAAATAATCGTTGGAACCCGGTTGCCCATAGCCAATCTCGCTGCGCACAGGGCCCCATGAGCGTTCACCCACAGGCGGGTATTTCATTGCAGCCGCAAATGCTCTGGCTTCTTCAGCTGAATTAATCATCGGGGCAATCACTGCATTGGCACCAAAATCCAGCACACGGCTGGCCACATCAAAGCGCCCAACGGGAATACGCACAATTGCCGGCTTGCCGGCAGCTTTAACAACGCCAATACCTTGGCAAATGCTGCTCTCACTATGCGCCCCATGCTGCATATCCATCGTCACCGCATCAAAGCTCATGCTGCTGATCGTTTCCAGCAACAGCGGTTCAGAGAATGTGCTCCATGCTGAGCGTATTGTACCACCCGAACGCAGTGCAGTGGCAAAAGAAGTAGATGACGTCATAAATGCACCTGTCAGATAGCAAAAAACGGGATAATCAGCAGTTTACATATATTAGAAACTTTAGAAAACATGTCGTAATAAAAAAGCCGCGCGATATAATTCTGCGCGGCTTTTTCACTTAAACAATATTGAGCTTACTCAGCGCTTACCTGTTTAACGGCCTCTTCAAGCAATGTCAGCAACTGTGCACGCAACTCAGCATCACTCACATTAACCGAGCCTGCATTAAAATCGCTCAGAACCTTGCGGATAACATCCTCATCGCCTGGCTCTTCAAAATCCGCGCGCACAACTTCGCCCGCATAGGCTTGCGCATCATCACCGGTTTTACCGAGCTTTTCAGCAGCCCACAGTCCCAGCAATTTATTGCGCCGCGCTGTTGCGCGAAAACGCAGATCTTCATCATGGGCAAATTTGTTTTCAAAACTGTTGCGCCGTTCGTCCATTCCGCTCATAGATCCCTCACAATTCAGTTTGTAAATTTGTCAGTTTATAATTTTGTTAGCGTACAAATTGTAGCTCCGGCGACCTGCCGGCAGTGCAGATTTTGCCTGCATGAAAGGCATATAGGGTCGCTCTGATCACACAACCAGATGCTGCACACAGAAAAAACTTTAAACAAGCATTAAAAACACCATAGCGGCATAAAGGATGATTGTGAAAACCTGTCATTTGCGTTACGGAACACAGACATTGCGGCTGCAGTGGCCGCGCCCCTGAAACAACAGGTGAGACAACACGTCTCCACTCGGTCTCAGCAAACCCCAGAGGTTCCTAAACTCCATGAATCGTCGCCGCCGTATTTACGAAGGCAAGGCCAAGATCCTTTACGAAGGACCTGAGCCTGGCACTCTCATTCAGTTTTTCAAAGATGACGCCACCGCCTTCAATGCTAAGAAGCATGAAGTGATCGACGGCAAGGGAGTGTTGAATAACCGCATTTCCGAATATATCTTTACCCAGCTGAACCGTATCGGTATTCCGACCCATTTTATCCGTCGCCTCAATATGCGTGAGCAACTGATTAAAGAAGTCGAAATCATTCCGCTTGAAGTGGTTGTTCGCAATGTTGCAGCCGGCTCGCTTGCCAAGCGCCTCGGGATTGAAGAAGGCACGGTTTTGCCACGCTCGATCGTCGAGTTCTATTATAAAGCCGATGCGCTTGATGACCCTATGGTGTCTGAAGAGCATATTACAGCTTTTGGCTGGGCCAGCCCTGCAGAGCTTGATGATATTATGGCGCTTGCCATCCGTATCAACGACTTCCTGACCGGTCTGTTTCTGGGCGTTGGCATTCAGCTCGTCGATTTCAAAATTGAATGTGGCCGTCTGATTGAAGGCGACATGATGCGTGTGATTCTGGCTGATGAAATTTCGCCGGACTCAGCCCGTCTATGGGACGTCAATACCAATGAGAAGATGGATAAAGACCGTTTCCGCCGCGATATGGGCGGTTTGGTTGAAGCCTATCAGGAAGTTGCGCGCCGCCTCGGCATTATGAACGAGAACGAGACGCCGCGTCCCTCAGGCCCTACGCTTGTTAAGTAAGTCATTTCAACCCGGGAAGCATGCCGCTTTCCGGGTTGTGCATTTCAGGTAGCATTTTCATTGATCTTTGAATGCTGCATAGTTTTTCTCAATCAATACAGGATAACAAAGTGATTAAGGCACGCGTCACCGTCACACTAAAAAACGGCGTTCTTGACCCGCAGGGCAAAGCTATCGTCGGCGCTCTCGGTAGCCTCGGCTTTGAAGGCGTAAACTCTGTACGTCAGGGCAAGGTTTTTGATGTTGTTCTCGACACCGCAGACAAGGCAAAAGCCGAAGCTGAGCTGAAAGCCATGTGCGAAAAGCTTCTCGCCAATACGGTTATTGAAGATTACAGCTTCGATATCGCCTGATCTCTTTTCTTCAGTGGCATTATGCACCATATGCCATACGATAAGAGAGTAATTTGAGAGAGTAATCTGCATTATGAAATCAGCAGTTATCCTTCTTCCCGGCCTGAACCGTGACCGCGATATGATTGCGGCGCTGACCAAGATCGGCGGTAAAGCCCCGCAAACTGTGTGGCAGACCGATACCGAAATTCCTGATGTTGACCTGATCGTGATTCCCGGCGGCTTTTCTTACGGCGATTATTTGCGCTGCGGTGCGATTGCCGCGCGTATGCCGGTGATGCAGGCACTGCGCAAAAAGGCTGAAGCCGGTGTGCGCGTGATCGGTGTGTGCAACGGCTTCCAGATTCTGCTTGAAGCAGGTCTGCTGCCCGGCGCATTGATGCGCAACACCTCGCTGAAATTTGTCTGCCGTGAAGTTAAGCTCGAAGTTGCCAACAACAAAACAGCTTTCACACACGGTTATGAACAGGGGCAGATTATCCGCTGCCCTGTTGCCCATCACGATGGCAATTATTTTGCGCAGAGCGATGTGCTGAAATCCGTTGAAGACAATGGTCAGGTTGTTTTCCGTTATGCGGACGGCACCAATCCTAACGGGTCGGTTAATGATATTGCCGGTATCATCAACGAAAAAGGCAATGTTCTCGGCATGATGCCGCATCCGGAGAACCTGATTGAAAAGGCACATGGCGGCACTGATGGCCGTGCGCTGTTCGCTTCAGCTCTGGATCGCCTTGCTTCGTAATCACTTAACCTGCGCGGTTATCACAAGGATAACCGCGCATAGGTAAGCTGATTACCCTCTTTGATAAACTGCCGTCTTTTCTATCCTTACGGAAATAGGAGGCGGCAGTGAAATTGCAGCAGAATGCCATTATAGTCGTGGCACAACGGGAGGAAGTACCAATGAAGCTCTATAATAAGCCTTTATCACCCTATTGCGCATTTATCCGCATTATAGCTGCGGTTAAAGAATTGCCGGTGAAACTGATTGATGCTCCGACCTCAATGCCGCTGCCGGAAACCTTCCGCGAAATTTCTCCGATGCGCCGGATTCCGGTGCTGATTACCGGCTCCGGTGAAACGCTGTTTGAGGCTTCTGTCATTGCAGAATATCTTGACGAGCGTTTTCCTGAGAAGCCGATGCTACCTGCAGATCCTAAAAACCGCGCGCAAATCCGCATCATTATGCGTTTGCTTGATATGGATGTGCTGCCATCGATCATTCCGGTTTTGCTTGCAGGCCCTGCCAAGCCGCATTCCCCTGAAAGCCTTACAAAAACAATCAGTCACGTGCGCCATGCCCTGCAGGCAGTGGAAGCACGGATTTGCTCCGGCCCTTATGCTATGGGCGAAGAAGTAACATTGGCTGATGCATGGCTGGCACCAACACGCTTTCTGCTGGAAAGCCTGCGCAGGTTTCCAGGCTATGCAGATATTCTGGCAGATTGCCCGAATATTGAAGGTTACCAAGCCAATGCCCAAGGCATTCCGGAAATTGCACTGGTGCTGGGTGAAATGCAGGATGCCAGAAAAGCAATGGCAGCTGCCAAAAGCTGATAGCCGATATCAGCACCATAGAATGAGCCTGAAAATCAAATAGTTTTCATTTCCCCTGCGGAGTTCTGCCTTTAATGAAATTGACGCATATTATTGTACTGGCTCTCTCCGCAGGCGCATTGAGCGGCTGCTTTTCAGGCAAAACGCCGACACGTCCGGCACCGGCTGCGGTTAATCAGTCGGCACTGGCAATTATGGAGCGCGTGGCGCTTTCAGCCAAGCAATGCTGGTTTAAATCCGGTGATCCGGACTTTAAAAAATACAGCCTTGCACCTGAGCTGGTTTCGTTTACCGGCAGGCCGCGAATTTTGGTTGTGCCAGCGCGCAATCCCAATGACCGGCCCTTGCTGGTGGTGCAGGCAGAAGGCAGCCCTGCACGCATGGAACGTTTTGGCCCAATGATGCAAAGCCCGCTTGCTGATCGTATTATGCGTGACACAGCTCGATGGGCCTCCGGCCAGCGAAGCTGCTAACTAACACAGCCAGCGAAGCTGCTAGTGAAAAGCGCCAACGCAGTAGCAAATAGAATTAGCCTTACTGGCTGCGAACTTGAAAATCTGATACCCGCAGATTAGGGCATCATCTCATCTCATCCCATAGCCGAGCTTAAGCTCACGAACCCGACGAGCTTAAGCTCACTGACCAAAAAGACAGCGAACACCGATATGGACAGCAAAAAATCAATCCGTAATGATTACCCGATCACACCGGAGCTGATTGCCGCACACGGCCTCAAACCCGATGAGTATCAGCGTATTCTTGAATTGATCGGCCGTGAGCCGAGCTATACCGAGCTTGGTATTTTCTCGGCAATGTGGAATGAGCATTGCTCGTATAAATCTTCAAAAAAATGGCTGCGTACACTGCCAACAGACGGTGCACGCGTTATTCAGGGTCCGGGTGAAAATGCCGGTGTTGTCGATATTGATGACGGCGATTGCATTGTTTTCAAAATGGAAAGCCACAATCACCCGTCTTACATCGAGCCTTATCAGGGCGCTGCCACTGGTGTCGGTGGTATTTTGCGTGACGTCTTCACTATGGGTGCGCGCCCAGTTGCGGCTATGAACGCTTTGCGTTTCGGTGCCCCTGAGCATCCTAAAACCCGCCATCTGGTATCCGGTGTTGTTTCCGGCGTTGGCGGCTATGGCAATGCTTTTGGTGTGCCGACAGTGGGCGGTGAAGTTGAGTTTGATGCCCGTTATAACGGCAATATTCTGGTCAATGCGTTTGCAGCCGGCCTCGCCAAATCTGACGCTATTTTCTACTCCAAGGCTGAAGGCGTTGGCCTGCCGGTGGTGTATCTTGGTGCCAAAACCGGCCGTGACGGTGTGGGCGGCGCTACAATGGCATCCGCTGAGTTTGACGAATCGATCGAAGAAAAACGCCCGACCGTTCAGGTTGGTGATCCGTTTACGGAAAAGTGCCTGCTTGAAGCCTGCCTTGAGCTGATGGCATCCGGTGCCGTGATTGCTATTCAGGATATGGGGGCTGCTGGCCTTACCTGCTCGGCAGTTGAAATGGGTGCCAAAGGCGATCTCGGCATTGAGCTGAACCTTGATACAGTACCGGTTCGTGAAGAGCAGATGACTGCTTATGAAATGATGCTCTCTGAAAGTCAGGAGCGCATGCTGATGGTTCTGCGCCCGGAGCAGGAAGAAGAAGCCAAAGCGATTTTCAAAAAATGGGGTCTGGATTTTGCAATTGTTGGCAAAACCACCGATGATCTGCGTTTCCGCGTTTTCCATCAGGGCATTCAGGTTGCCGATCTGCCGATTAAAGAGCTTGGCGATGAAGCACCGGAATATGATCGTCCGTGGACACCTGCCGTGGCACCTAAGCCGCTCGCAGCAGATGATATTCCGCAGGCAGATATTGCCGACAGCCTGATCAGCCTTCTCAACTCAGCCAATGGCTCATCACGTCGCTGGGTTTATGAACAATATGACACCCTGATTCAGGGCAACTCCCTGCAATTGCCGGGTGGTGATGCCGGTGTTATCCGCGTTGAAGGTCATGAAACCAAGGCTTTGGCCTTCTCCTCCGATGTAACACCGCGCTATGTAGAGGCAGATCCGTTTGAAGGCGGTAAACAGGCTGTGGCTGAATGCTGGCGCAACCTCACCGCAACCGGTGCTCTGCCGCTGGCTTCAACCGATAATCTCAATTTTGGTAATCCTGAGCGTCCTGAAATCATGAGCCAGTTGGTTCATGCCATTAAAGGTATTGGTGAAGCCTGCCGCGTGCTGGAATTCCCGATCGTTTCCGGCAACGTATCGTTATATAACGAAACCAATGGTCAGGGCATTTTACCAACCCCGACTATGGGCGGCGTCGGCCTGATCAAAGACTGGTCGAAAATGGCGCGTATCCGCTTTGCAGCTGCCGGTGAAGCCATTCTGCTCGCCGGAGCACCGGAAGGCTGGGGCACACATATTGCGCAATCTACCTATATGCGCGATATCCACAATCGCATTGACGGCCCTGCACCGCATGTTGATCTTGCGCATGAAAAAGCCACCGGCGATTTTGTACGCGGCCTGATCGAAGATGGTCTGGTAACGGCTGTGCATGACTGCTCTTCGGGTGGTCTGGCACAGGCTGTGGCTGAAATGGCTATTCAGGGTAAAATCGGCGCAACCATCAATGAGCCTTCAGCTCATAATCCTGTTTTGACCTTCTATGGGGAAGATCAGGGGCGCTATGTGCTAACGGTTACAGAAGACAAGTTGGCGCAGGTGCAGGAACGTGCAGAAAAAGCTAAAGTCGCTGCACCGCTGATCGGTCGCACCGGTGGTGATGCGGTTATCCTTGGTTCAGCCAAGCCACTAGCAATTGAGCAATTGCATATGGCCTATGAATCATGGTTCCCTGACTATATGAACGGCACCAACTGATAGGTTCGGTTTTGTCCGGAGAATAAACGAGCCTGCGTCTTGAAACTTCAAGACGCAGGCTCCAACTTAAGAATGACTCTCGAAGGATTTTACTATGGCTATGGCACCAGGCGACATTGAAGACATGATCAAGGCAGGTATTCCGGGGGCTGTTGTCAGCATCCGCGACCTTGCCGGAGATGGTGATCATTACGCTGCCGAAGTCGTTGCTGAAGCCTTTCGCGGCAAAACCCGTGTGCAACAGCACCAGATGGTTTATGACGCTCTAGGCGGCAATATGGGCGGCGTGTTACATGCATTGGCATTACAGACCCGCGCACCGGAATAATATATTATACGTGCCTGCCCCGTAATGGTAGGCAACAATTAAAATACCAATCCGGAACGTGCTGCATCTTTTTCAACCCATGTACGTTCTGTCTCTTTGTTTTCGCATTCGCAGCTATCAGGTCAATATTTATGGTTGCGAATGCTCTGTTTCCGGCGGAACTTGGCCCACCGGATATGAAAGGATTTTCCTATGAGCGGTATCAAAGCCCTTATCGATAATGAAGTTAAGACCAATGATGTTGTGCTTTTTTTGAAAGGCACACCTGATTTCCCGCAATGCGGTTTTTCCGGACAGGTCGTTCAGGTGCTGGATTATGTTGGTGTCGATTATAAAGGCATCAATGTTCTGGCCTCAGACGAAATGCGTCAGGGCATCAAAGACTACTCCAACTGGCCAACCATTCCTCAGCTTTATGTTAAAGGCGAGTTTATCGGCGGCTGCGATATTATCCGCGAAATGTTTCAGGCCGGCGAGCTGCAGGCTCTGCTGACTGAAAAAGGCATCGCGACGAAAGCTGCCTGATTAATCAGCTTTTAAACACAGAAATGTGATGGCGTAAAAACGGCGGGACTTCCTGCCGTTTTTTGTATTTAACAGTTTTAAATAAAAATTTATCATTGCTGCGAGATTGTTATCTGGCCAAATCTCTATATGTTGTTCCCTATAGTTACTTAAAACTGCTTCGCTTTATTGAAACGAATAACATCGATATCGCCCCGATAGAGCATTTCACTATCAAGTTGAATCAACTTGATAGGTATGACAATGCGAAAAAGCTAAAATCTAGAGCGAGCGCTGTGATCCAACCTGAACGTTACCCGCTCTAGTTTACCCGACTACTCAATTTCAAAGATATTTGCCAACTCAAGCGCAGCACAGGCGCTGTAAATCTCATATATTTGGCAAATATTCCTGCCTGTTACTACAGGTCACAAAATTGCGAACGCCCCTGTCTCTTATTTAAAGATTCACGGCTTTCGTCTTTATTATGATGCTCTGCGGACATCAGACTATTTCTGCAAGTTTATTTCAGAACCGGACGCAGCTTCTGAAATAATTCAGCACTTCAGTGAATGACGGCAATATTGCCCCATCCTGAATAAACAGCTGAATTGCAAACGTATTTTTCTAATCCGGTGATGCGCATGACCGGACAAGGCATGACAATAACATGAAGAATGAACAAGCTTCAGGCAAATTACCTGAATCCGGCATAGCCTCCGCTGCCGGCTTTAAACTTTCCAAAGCGGAATTTATTGCGCTGATGGCCGCATTAATGGCTATCAATGCTTTAGCCATTGACGTGATGCTGCCGGCACTCTCTGAGATCGGCTCATCGCTGGGCGTGTTAACCGCCAATCACCATCAATATGTGATCTCTATCTATCTGCTCGGCTTTGCAGTCTCCCAATTATTCTACGGCCCGATCAGTGACCGTTTTGGCCGCAAAAAACCATTGCTGATCGGTATCGGCATTTATGTTGCCACTTCTCTCGCTTGCGTATGGGTGCCTGATTTTAACTCGCTGCTAGCTCTGCGCTTTCTGCAAGGTATTGGCGCGGCTTCCACGCGCGTTATGGCGGTTTCAATCGTCCGCGATCGCTATTCCGGCCGCGCAATGGCTGAGATTATGTCATTGGCAATGATGGTATTCATGATTGTTCCGGTGATTGCGCCAGCAACTGGCCAGATCATTATGCTGTTTAGTGAATGGCATATGATTTTCGGATTCATGGCGTTTTTTGCCTGTGTTATCGGGTTCTGGGCCTATATGCGCCTGCCTGAAACATTAGCACCTGAAAATCGCCGCCCGTTCACAGCTGGCTCGATTATCAGCGGCTTTGGTATTGTGCTCGGTAACCGCACCGCATTTTGCTACACGATGGCTGCATCTTTCATGCTCGGCTCACTATTTGGCTTCATCAATTCTGCGCAGCAGATTTATGTAGGCATTTATGATCTGGGCAAAGGCTTCCCAATAGCTTTTGCCGGTGTTGCAGCCTTCATGGCACTGTCTGCATTCCTCAATTCTCGCATGGTCGGGCGTTATGGTATGCGCAGAATATCGCAGACATTGCTGATCACCTTTATCAGCCTCAGCTTTCTGTTACTGCTGCTTTCCGCTATGCTGGATGGGCCGGTGCCATTCCCGATTTATATCGTTATTTTTGCACTGATCATGTTCTGCTTCGGATCAATCGGCGGTAATTTCAATGCCTTGGCAATGGAACCGCTTGGCCAGGTTGCCGGCACCGCCTCTTCCGTCCTTGGTTTTGTACAATCGCTGACCGGCGCCGCAATCGGCACTGTTATCGGACAATCATTTGACGGTACTACTGTGCCAATGTCGCTGGGTTATTTCAGCGTTGGTGCCATTGCTATGGTCTTTGTACTGGTTGCAGAAAAGGGCAAATTGTTTCGAGCAGTTTCACCTTCACCGCAACATATGATTGAAAAATAATCCAAAAAACATTCATTAAAAAAACCCCGCTTTAAGCGGGGTTTTTTATAACTATATCTGCCACAAAGCCTGTTTAATGGCTTGCCAGCTGTCTTTATCAGGCGCGATTATTAATCCGCCATCTAGGTGGCCAGGCTTATATGCACTGCCATCAAGCCGCGCCGTATATCCGCCAGCTTCTTGCTGGATCAGATTTCCCGGCAGATGATCCCACGGCATCAGCTTGTTATAAACAGCAAAATGCGCTGAGCCAGTCGCAATCACCCGATATTCATGCGCGGCACAGCGATAGCCCAGATGCGATAAGAATTTAGCCTGATTACCAGCCACAATCGAGCGCTCCGGCTCTGGCAAATATTGCCATGAAACACAACCCGTCATCTGCTCCAGTGCAGGCGCCGTTGCGACATGTATTTTATGTTCACTGCCATCCATGCGGCGGATATAACTGCCCGCCCCTTTAACTCCGATCAGCCAGTCACGCCCCATCGGGTCATAAATAATACCGGCAACGGTTTCACCCTTGATATTGACCGACAACATCACGCCAAACAGTGGCACGCCAGAAGCAAAGTTAAATGTGCCATCAACCGGATCAATGGTAAAAGCCAGATCAGCAGTGCTCAAACCGTCCAGCAATGCAGGATTATCGCTACAGGCCTCTTCACCAACAATCATGGCCTGAGGAAAACGCTCGCGCAACGCAGCAGTTATCACTTTTTCAGATTGAATATCCGCCTCTGTAACCAGATCGGCAGCAGAGGATTTCTGGCGGATATCACCACTATCAAGCCGTCGAAAACGCGGCAGAATTTCACTGTCAGCGGTTGCACTGAGCAAATCAGCCAACCAGTTAATCTCTTGACTATCAATCATTATACACCCTTATTTCCATGCGCATAAAACGAATAAATAAAGCGGTTTTCTTTTTTAAAGATAATGAAATTACTCTGGCGCAGTGTCCGTAGTGAATAGTCCGGCGAAATCAAAAATCTTGCGGTCAAGCAAATGGCTTGGCCGGGTATTAGCTAGAGCGCGGATCATAGTTTCTTTGCGTCCGGGCATCCTCTTTTCAATATCTGCAAGCATTGCCTTCATCATATTACGCTGCAAACCATCCTGACTGCCGCACAGATCACAAGGAATGATCGGAAACTCCATAGCCACCGCAAATTTCGCCAGATCTTCTTCCGCCACATAGGCCAAAGGCCGTAACAGCATCAGATCACCTTCATCATTGAGTAGTTTGGGCGGCATGGCAGCCAATCGACCGCCATGGAAAAGATTCATGAAAAAGGTTTCCAGAATATCCTCGCGGTGATGCCCAAGCACCAATGCAGAGCAGCCCTCCTCGCGCGCCACACGATAGAGATTGCCGCGCCGCAATCGTGAGCATAATGCACAATAAGTTTGATTTTCCGGCACTTTTTCCGTCACGATCGAATAGGTATCTTTATATTCAATACGATGTGGAATTTGATTTCTTGTCAGATAATCCGGCAGAATATGTTTTGGAAAATTAGGCTGCCCCTGATCAAGATTACAGGCTAGCAGTTCAACCGGCAGCAAACCGCGCCATTTTAAATCAAGCAGCAATGCAATCAACGCATAAGAATCTTTACCACCCGATAGCGCAACCAGCCAGCGATCACCTTCACGCACCATGGAAAAATCATCCATCGCCTGACGGGTCTGCCGCAACAAACGCTTGCGTAATTTATTGAAACCAACAGAAGATGGCACATTGCGAAACAGCGGATGACAGCCCTCACCATCCATATCCTGCTCTAATGCAGCCGCATAATCATCCAGCCCCTTTTTTAGAGCGGCAGAACTGCCAGACACCGACTTATTATCAATATCTGTTAAAGCTGCATTCAGGGCTGTGGTATCAAGGTTCATCAGGGTCTCAATCGTGCTGCATAATTTTCAACTACAGCATCGAATAAAGCGATAAGCGGTCTACCGCAACAAGGAAGGTACCAAGCGACAATCTGTCAATGATGCGCGCAGACAACCGCTCGCTATAAAAGATGAATCTCTTTTTTAGCAAAGCAATCTATAGCTTTGAAATAATACAGAAATATGAAACGGTAGAAAAATGCCCTGCCGCTCACTTGTTTTGGCGCGCAGGGCTTTTGATTGGGTTTGACCCATTATACCGGTAGTCATTCACCGATAAATTTTCAGATAAACACCTATTTGGTGCGAAAATATCTGCAAAAAGGCTAAATTTTTGCTTTTTCAGATAAACCACACTTCAACTTTCATATATGACCAGCTGTCCCAAACCACATCTATAGCATTCAGCTACAGTCTTCAGAACCATCATGCTGTGTTGTCACAAGAATCCGGTAGCATCGAAAAAACATAGAATTCGACGGTCAGACCGTCATGCATGATCAGGTGGACTCATCCTTATATTCCTCCTGTTTGCATGGAACTGTAACAGTTCCAGCTTGGCTTTCAGACCTGTCTTCAGTAATCCGAGGCTCTCGCCCTTTCCTCCGCTAGCACTGAAGACAAGTTAAGTGTGCCTGCCTGGCGCATAACCGTCAACTCGGCTTTTTTCACATTATATTACATCGTCATTTCTGAGACTTAGAGTAAACAGACAATTTTGCTTTGAAAATTATAAAATCCTGCTGGACTTAAGTTCATATTTTGTTCTATAAACTATGAAGGCGCCCTGAGTGTATAACACCACGATGCACAGTAATGAATCATCTGGATGACCACCAAGCTCTGGCCAGTCCTCGCCAGTTATTGTGGCTGTCATTGAGATTACGCGGAACATTCTTATATAAGTGTCAGAGTTTCGGTTGCGGACAGACAAACCCTGCCCCAATGCTAGAGCAGTTTCAGGAAAAGTGGGAACCGGCTTTCCGTCCGAAACTGCGTTTAAACAAACAGATAGAGCGGTTTTTCTACTTCAAATAAAAGTAAAAACGCTCTAGCTTCCGACATCCCCCGTTTCGTACCAACCGCAGGCAAAATGCTGATGAGCGATCAAAAATTTATCTCCATTCGCGGTGCCCGCGAACATAATCTCAAAAATATCGACATTGATCTCCCGCGCGACAAGCTGATTGTCATGACCGGTCTTTCCGGCTCAGGCAAATCATCGCTGGCCTTTGACACCATCTATGCAGAAGGTCAGCGCCGCTATGTCGAGAGCCTGTCATCTTATGCACGCCAGTTTTTGGAAATGATGCAAAAGCCTGACGTGGATCAGATCGATGGTCTGTCACCTGCAATTTCTATTGAGCAAAAAACCACCAGCCGCAATCCGCGCTCTACCGTTGGCACTGTCACAGAGATATACGATTATCTGCGTCTGTTATTTGCGCGCGTTGGTGTGCCTTATTCGCCCGCCACAGGGCTGCCGATTGAAAGCCAGACCGTCAGCCAGATGGTTGACCGCGTTATGACCTTTGAAGAAGGCACACGGCTTTTCATCATGGCGCCGATTGTGCGCGGCCGTAAAGGTGAATACCGCAAAGAACTCGCCGAATTGCAGAAAAAGGGCTTTCAGCGCGTCAAAATTGATGGCGCTTTTTATGAAATCGCTGATGCGCCGGCATTGGACAAAAAATACAAGCACGATATCGATGTTGTGGTTGACCGCGTGGTGGTACGTCCTGATCTTGCATCACGCCTTGCCGACAGCCTTGAAACCTGCCTGCAGCTGGCGGAAGGTCTGGCGATTGCGGAATTTGCCGACAAGCCATTGCCACCTGAAGAAACTGCAGCAGACAGTGTGAACAAGTCGAAAAACGACACCCATGAACGCATGTTGTTCTCGGAAAAATTTGCCTGTCCGGTGTCCGGTTTTACCATTGCCGAGATTGAGCCGCGATTGTTCTCGTTCAACAATCCTTTCGGTGCCTGCCCGACCTGCGATGGTCTTGGCGCCCAGCAGGCTATTGACCCCAATCTGATTGTGCCGGATGAAACACTGCGTATGAAAGATGGCGCGATTGCGCCTTGGGCTAAATCCAGCTCGCCATATTACAACCAGACACTCGAAGCTCTCGGCAAAGCTTTTCAGTTCAAAATGACTGACAAATGGCAGGACTTGTCTGAAGAAGCCAAAAAGGCCGTTCTTTCCGGCACAAAGGGCAAAGAAATCACTTTTGTTTATAAAGACGGTGCACGGTCTTATGAAACAACCAAAACCTTTGAAGGTGTGATCCCCAATCTTCAACGCCGCTGGAAGGAAACCGATTCCAACTGGTCGCGTGAAGAGATTGAGCGCTATATGTCGGCCACGCCCTGCCCTGCGTGTAAAGGCTACCGCCTGAAGCCGGAAGCACTGGCAGTTAAAATTGGCGGCCTGCATGTCGGCCAGCTCACAGAAATGTCGATCCGTAATGCTGATAGCTGGTTTGGTACCATCCACCTGCAATTCACCGACAAGCAAAATGAAATCGCCGCACGTATTTTAAAAGAAATTCGTGAACGGCTGCGCTTTCTCAATGATGTTGGTCTGGACTATCTGTCATTATCGCGCAATTCCGGCACGCTTTCGGGCGGTGAAAGCCAGCGTATCCGCTTAGCCTCCCAGATCGGCTCCGGACTTACCGGTGTGCTTTACGTGCTCGATGAACCCTCTATCGGCTTGCATCAGCGCGACAATGCCCGCCTGCTTGAAACCCTGCGTCATTTGCGTGATCTCGGCAATACGGTTATTGTGGTTGAGCATGATGAAGATGCAATTCTTACGGCCGATTATGTTGTCGATATCGGCCCTGAAGCGGGCATACATGGCGGCCAGATTATTGCTCAGGGCACACCTGCCGATGTGATGAACAACCCGAACTCGCTGACCGGTAAATATCTTTCCGGTAAATTGCAGGTTGCGGTGCCGGGTGAACGACGTAAAATCTCTAAAACCAACCGCATTAAAGTGGTTGGAGCGCGTGCCAATAACCTTAAAAATGTCAGCGGTGAAATTCCGCTTGGCACCTTTACCGCTGTTACCGGCGTTTCCGGTGGTGGCAAGTCCACATTCCTGATCGAAACGCTGTATAAGGCCGCCTCCCGCAAGATTATGGGCTCACGTGAGCATCCGGCAGAGCATGATCATATTGAAGGCTTGGAACTGCTGGATAAAGTGATTGATATTGACCAGTCACCGATTGGCCGCACACCGCGCTCCAATCCGGCAACATATACCGGCGCATTCACCCCTATGCGCGATTGGTTTGCAGGTCTGCCTGAAGCCAAAGCCCGCGGTTACAAACCGGGCCGGTTTTCGTTTAACGTTAAGGGCGGGCGCTGCGAGGCCTGTCAGGGGGACGGCGTTATCAAGATTGAAATGCACTTCCTGCCGGATGTCTATGTAACTTGTGATGTCTGCGACGGTAAGCGCTATAACCGCGAAACGCTGGAAGTGCTGTTTAAAGGCAAAAGCATTGCCGACGTACTCGATATGACAGTTGAGGAAGGTGCAGAATTTTTCTCAGCCGTGCCGAGCATCCGCGACAAGATGGAAACGCTGAATCGTGTCGGCCTTGGCTATATCAAGATCGGTCAGCAGGCCACAACCCTGTCTGGTGGTGAAGCCCAGCGTGTTAAGCTGGCCAAGGAACTGTCACGCCGCGCAACCGGTAAAACCTTGTATATTCTTGATGAGCCGACCACCGGCCTGCACTTTCATGACGTAGCAAAACTGCTTGAAGTTCTGCATGAGCTGGTCGATCAGGGCAATACTGTTGCCGTGATCGAGCATAATCTTGAAGTTATTAAAACCGCAGATTGGGTACTTGATTTAGGCCCTGAAGGTGGCGATGGCGGCGGTGAGATTGTTGCAACCGGCCGCCCTGAAGACATTGCGGCAGAACCGCGCTCCTATACAGGACAGTTTCTCAAAGAATTGCTGGAACGCCGTCCCGATCATAAAACCATTGCTGCCGAGTAAACTCCGGCATCACCCACCTATCTGATATTGATCTAAAATTGCACTGTCCTCCCATTCTGCCTGAACAGGAGGACAGTGCAGCTATTAAATGCAACAAGTTAAATATATCGGGCAGATTCAGAAAAATCGAAGACGTTTTCCATCAGGTCGATGGGGATGGGGATGGAGTTGCCATCTCACGTAGTCTCGCCCAAACCTTGAGCAACATTTGCGATATATCTTCTGCCATCATTCCTGCGGGCGACAGCTCCTCAAAGCACTCTGCAGTTTCCGCATGCATCCACACCGCAGCACAAGCGGCAGCAAAAACCGGCATGCCCTGAGCACAAAAACTCGCGATAATTCCGGTCAATACATCGCCAGAACCGGCTGTGGCCAGCAGCACATTACCATTGCCGTTAATAACAGCTCTGCCGTCAGGAGCTGCAATTACAGTATCCGCCCCTTTATAAATCACAATACTATGGCTAAGACGCGCTGCTTCACGGGCCTGTTCAACCTTGTCCTTACCTTTAACAAAATTACCAAACAACCGCTGAAATTCACCCTCATGCGGAGTGATAACCAACTGAAGTCCGGATTTTTCAATCGCTGCAAAAAGTACCAGCGGATGGTCTTTGAAAGCGGTAATCGCATCGGCATCGAGCACCAGTGTTTTCAAGTCAGAATCTTCTGTTTTTGATTGCAATACGGTATAGACCAGTCGTTTTGCGCGCTCCTGATCCCCGAAACCGGGCCCCAGAACTGCAGCCTTAACCTTCCTCCGCTTGAAAAAACTCAAAACATCCGTGTCCAGTTTTTCTGTATCATTGCCCAGCGGCTCAATCATGATGCTTGTTAAATGTGACGCCAGCACCGTCAGAGCATTTTCCGGCGCAACAACAGTAACCAGCCCTGCGCCACTGCGCGCCGCACCCGTTGCACTTAAGCGCGCCGCTCCTGTGCTCCACACATTTCCGCAAAAAACTGCAACATGACCACGACGAAATTTATTACTATCCGGATTATGATCCGGTAATAAAGCGCCCCATAAATTCGGCCAGCTTTCAAATAAAATCGGTTTGATCTGTTCAAGTACCTCAGCCTCAATGCCGATATCACAAAGACGGATTACTCCACACAGCGCTCGGCCAGGCTGCAAAACATGGCCGGGTTTCTTACGAAAAAACGTAACAGTAAGATCAGCTTTAACAGCTATCCCCATAGGCTGACCACTTTTACCTGAAACTCCGCTTGGTAAATCTATAGCACAGACAGGCTTATTGCAGCTGTTCACTTCATCAATGCAGGCCGCAATTTTACCCTCAACATTTCTTGTCAGTCCTGTACCCAACAATGCATCAATGATCAGCTGAAACTCATCCGCTTTAAAAGTCTCAAGCGGCATGATCACCCCCTCATCAGCCACATAATCTCTCTGAGCGCGCTCTGAATAAGACTGCGGCGCAGACCTGCCCGCTGTAAAACAAGTGACCTGATAACCAGCCACCTTAAGCAGGCGCGCAGTAATATAGCCATCACCGCCATTGCTACCGGTTCCACATAATACGGCAACAATTTTGGTATCCGGCCATTGCGCGACTATCGTCTGGGAAACCGCCTCTCCAGCCCTCTGCATCAAGGCGTAGCCATCTATACCGCTATCAATCGTTAACCTGTCAGCCAGCTGCATTTCATTTGGTGTCAGCAATTCAATCATAAAGCCTCACAACAACTTTTCACGTCCACCTGTAATCGCCAACACAACGAATACCTCCCGCCTTATTTTTAGGCAAAGTGCCATTTATTTAGGCAAAACCAGACATTCAAAGTTTTTAAAAATAAATTTCAAACTTATAAATTATAAAAACTGCCCTGAAATCAGGCATATTTCGATCAAAAACTTCAGCCAGTAAACTGCGCCTGTCAATGACCATATTAAACAAGCAATAATTACAATGCCTTATGAAGAGGAATGCAAATCAAACATATGCAAATGAACCTTTTTTAAAAAAACATGCTCTATATTACCAAGTCACATCATTTTGGCATGATTTATGCTTATACTCCTGATAACACCCGTGAAGAACGGGAAAGCGAACGGAGGCTGCATTCTGATGAAAAAAATCGAAGCTATCATTAAGCCTTTCAAACTTGATGAAGTAAAAGAAGCGCTTCAGGAGGTTGGCCTGCAAGGGATTACCGTATTGGAGGCCAAGGGCTTCGGGCGGCAGAAAGGCCACACAGAGCTTTATCGTGGTGCTGAATATGTTGTCGATTTTCTGCCAAAGGTAAAAATCGAGGTTGTAGTTGCCGATGATGCGGTTGACGCCGCAGTTGAAGCCATCCGCAAAGCCGCCCAAACCGGCCGTATCGGTGACGGTAAAATCTTCATCTCCAATATTGAAGAAGTTATCCGTATCCGTACCGGCGAAACCGGCCCTGAAGCTATCTGACAAACGCAAAGCTACATCTGACTTGCACAACTACGATCTGTGCAAAACTGGCTCTTATTTTCACTGTTTAACGTCGTTTAATAGGAAATATGCATATGACGACCGCCCATGACATTCTCAAACTGATTTCTGACAACGACGTTAAGTTCGTCGATCTGCGCTTTACCGATCCAAAGGGTAAATTACACCATGTAACTATGGATGTCGGCATGGTCGACGATGAAATGTTTACTGATGGCGTTATGTTTGACGGCTCCTCCATTGGCGGCTGGAAGGCCATCAATGAATCCGACATGGTTCTGATGCCGGACCCTGCTTCCGCCCATATGGATCCGTTCTTTGCCGCTTCCACACTGGTTCTGCTGTGCGATATTCTTGATCCGGTTACTGGCGAAACATATAATCGCGATCCGCGCGGCACTGCCAAAAAGGCTGAAGCCTATGTCAAGGCGCTGGGTATCGGTGACACTGTTTATATCGGTCCTGAAGCCGAGTTCTTCATCTTCGATGATGTGAAATACAAGAACGACCCTTACAATACCGGTTTCAAGCTCGATTCAAACGAACTGCCATCCAATGATGACACCGATTATGAAACCGGCAATATGGGGCACCGTCCGCGCGTTAAAGGTGGTTACTTCCCTGTTCCGCCAATCGACAGCTGTCAGGATATGCGCTCGGAAATGCTGACCATATTGTCAGAAATGGGCGTAACAGTTGAAAAACATCACCACGAAGTGGCTGCTGCGCAGCACGAGCTCGGTGTAAAATTTGATACGCTTGTTGCCAATGCCGACAAGATGCAGCTGTTCAAATATGTAGTTCATCAGACCGCCAATGCTTATGGCAAAACGGCAACCTTCATGCCAAAGCCGATTTTCGGTGATAATGGCTCGGGTATGCATGTGCATGTGTCGATCTGGAAAGATGGCAAGCCTACTTTTGCCGGTAATGAATATGCCGGTCTTTCAGAAAGCTGCCTGTTTTTCATTGGTGGTGTGATCAAACATGCCAAAGCACTGAACGCATTCACCAACCCTTCAACCAACTCTTACAAGCGTCTGGTTCCGGGTTATGAAGCACCGGTATTGCTGGCCTATTCCGCGCGCAATCGTTCGGCTTCTTGCCGTATTCCACTTGGCAACTCGCCAAAAGCCAAGCGTCTGGAAGTACGCTTCCCGGATCCGACAGCAAACCCGTATTATTGCTTTGCTGCGATTTTGATGGCCGGTCTTGATGGTATCAAAAACAAAATCCATCCCGGTCAGGCAATGGATAAAGATCTCTATGATCTGCCAGCCAAGGAACTGAAAAAGATCCCCACCGTTTGCGGCTCATTGCGTGAAGCGCTCCAGAGCCTCGACAAAGATCGCGCCTTCCTTAAAGCCGGCGATGTGTTCAGTGATGATCAGATCGACAGCTTCATCGAACTGAAGATGCAGGAAGTGATGCGCTATGAAATGGCACCACATCCGGTTGAATTCGATATGTATTACTCTTGCTAACTCATTTTGGATTTAGAGCGGTTTACGTTTAAATTGGATCATGTAATCCGCTCTACTTATTGTTTTTACGCATTATCGTGGCCGCCCAATGATTCCATTGGACTACGAAATGCTCTAGAGCATTTCACCATCAAGTTGAATCAGCTTGATGGGTATGACAATGCGATAACTATAAAATCCAGAGCGAGCGCTGCGATCCAAGCTGAGTGTTACCCGCTCTAGCAATTAACAATCAAAAAACCCCGCTTTAACGGCGGGGTTTTTTATAATCTCAACAATGATTCAACACAGCAAGAATAAATCATAAAACATTGATTATATTATATATTATAGAATTCATTACAAATAAAAAAGCCGCATCATTTATAACGATACGGCTTCTACATCTTTGAAATCAGAGTATTTTACAATGCTTTTACCAATGCATCGGCAGCGCGGATTTCACGCTCACGATAGGTACGGCGTATAATAGCCTCTTCATCAGCGCCCCACTGGTCATTTGTCCAGTCTTCATCAATATGAGCAACTTTCCAAGCCGTATCCACATCAATGGCACCCTTATACAGCGCCAGACCGGTGATAGCTGACCCACATAATGTGGTCATCACATGCAAAGAAGCCAGCGCCAGCGGATCGGTAATCAGGCGCAAATGCGCACCAAATGCAGCAAGTGCTTCCCGTGGCTGCGCCACATGCATCAAGCCTTCTGTTACCTCAAAAGAGGCACCAAGCGTTGCCGCCCAATCCAGCACCGGATCCCAGTTTTCACGCTGACGCTGCACCAGCCCTTGCGGATTTTCAGCGCGGTAGCACAGTAAATCACTACCGGCAAAACGTAAAATCTCTTCCAGCACGGCTTGGGTTTCTGTTGCCACACCATCAATCGCCGTATTGACCAGCCGCGTTGTCGGCATATCAGCAGGATCAATATGGGTGTCCTGTCGTGCAAATTCCTCTGCCACAATTTTTGCAGCCGCTTCTGTTGGCAGTATCAGCTTATTGCGCAGCGGCGTATTAACCTGCTTGCCATCAAGCAAAACCGCGAAGCCGCCATCGACCGCACCAACACCCGCCTCTTTATAAAAACGCTTTGGCAACGGCGTCAGCATCTGCTTTTGCGCACGTATGACCGGATCGGGGTCAGACAACATCGCATCATGATCAAGTTTGGCCTGTTCAATATCTGACAGAATATCACGCATAGTATTTCCTAAATATTTGGCTCGATTAACAGTTGGCAGGCAGTGAGCAGATAGAGCCATCTTTGATATATGCCAATAAATCTGACGGATGCTGCAATATGGCTGCTGCACCAGCATCACTCAAGCGACCGGAACTGTGATAGCCCCATGCCACTCCCACTGCAGTTGCACCGGCACTGCATGCCATCATCATATCATAAGTTGTGTCGCCGATAACAAAGGTACGGGACGGATCACACCCCATCTCTGCGCAGCATTCCAACACCATCGCCGGATGTGGCTTGGACGGACAATCATCCGCACAACGCGAAACATGAAATTGTTTTTCAAAACCATGGCGTGCCATCACATAATGCACACCACGGCGCGACTTGCCGGTTACCATACCGAGCAGCACGTCTTCCTGTGTAGCAAGCTCAGCAATCAACTCTGCAATACCGTCATAAAGCGGCTCATCAAAATCAGCTTGCTGACGCATGGCTGTAAATTCGTCTTTATAAGCTTGCGTCAGATTTTCAACCTCTGAGCCCATCGCTATGCCTGAAAGCTGCGAGATCGCCAGATTAAGTGATAGTCCGATAATTTCCTGCGTCTCATGCAGCTCCGGCGCCTTGATGCCAGCGGCCGTAAAAGTCTGCGCCATACAGCGATGAATTATACCGGCGCTGTCGACCAGTGTTCCGTCACAATCAAATAATACCAGCTTCATGACAGATGTTTCTCCTGCATCGCTTTGGCATGCCCATTATTTTGATTGGCATTTTGAATGGCGTTTTGCGTATCCACTTGCAAAACCGCTTTGCGCACTGCAACACGCTGCGCATAATTGGCAATGAACAAGCCCCCAGCAATCAAACCGAGCGCTGCAAACAGCTTCCAGCTCATCGGCTCACCCAGCACAAATCCACTGAGCATCACACCAAATGCCGGAATCAGCAGCGCAAAATTCGAGAGTGCTGAAGCCGGATAGCGGCGTATCATCCAGAACCATAGCGGATAGGTAAAAGCCACAATAAATGCAGCCTGAAATACAAAAGACGCATAGGTCAGCATGGTCGGATCGCGCACGGCATCGCCCAGCATTGGCGCAAACGGCAATGGCACGATTGAGGCAATTAACAGCTGATAAAGCAGCGTCTTTTCCGGTGCGGCATCATTTAACGTTGATTTTTTAATCACCAATGTGGTTGCAGCCCAGAAAATACTGGAAATCAGACAGAGAATATCACCATAAATCGCATTCTCACCCGGCATCGACAATTCGTCTGACAGCACAAGTATCACGCCGCTAAAAGCAACCACCATACCCACAAATGTCAGAGGGCGGATACGCTCGCCAAGCAAAAAATGCGCGCCGATTGCCACCCAAAACGGCATCGTATTGATCATTAGGGTCGAACGGCCAGCACTGGTCATGTCCAGACCGGCAAAAATGAGCACAAATTCAAGACCGAACAAACAGCCGATAATAAGCCCCGGTATCAGAGTTTTATCATTCTGAAACAGGGTAATACCGCGGAACCAGCACCACAGAAACACCAGCAAACCACCGGTGAACGAGCGCGCAGCTGCCATATACATCGGGTTAAAACCATCATTACCGATTTTAATGGCAACCTGATTCATTCCCCAGCTGACGCAGATAAACAGCATCAGCGCCACACCCATACTGTCTATGGTTGAGCGGCGCTCATAGCCTGTTCCCAGCTGCCCTGCGGCCAATCCCCCTTTGGGCGCACTCCCCGTAGCCATGCTTATTCCTGCCTGTTCAGAGCGCGACCTGAAAATCACCTGCATTTTCAGGAGGCACATAAATCGAAATTTGAATTGAAATGTCTTGGCACCATGATGCGCTCAGCCTTTTCAGAGTGAGCGCATCAGGTTGTTTAGCTTTAGTCTTTAACCTCATCAGCATCAAAGCCGAGCAGGTTCCACGACTGCACCATATGCGGCGGCAGCGGTGCGGTTACATCAATAATGCCTTTGCCCGCAGGATCAGGAATACGGATGCGGCGCGCATGAAGATGCAAACGGTTCTGTACACCGCCGGGGAAATCCCAGTTAATATCCGCATCAAAATATTTAGGATCACCGATAATCGGATGACCGAGATGCAAGGCATGCACACGCAGCTGGTGGGTACGACCGGTGAACGGTTCCATTTCCAACCATGACAGGTTTTGCCCTGCGGTTTCCAGCACACGATAAAATGAAATCGCATGATCGGAATCCGGCTCGCCATGCTGGCAAACCCGCATCCGGTCGCCATCCGGCGTGCTTTCCTTGACCATCCAGTTAGAAAGCTTGTCTTCACGCTTGCGTGGCACGCCTTTAACCAGAGCCCAATAGGTTTTCTTGGTGTCACGTTCGCGGAAGGCTTTGGTCAAAGCCTGTGCGGCACTACGGGTTTTGGCAACCACCAGCACACCGGAGGTATCACGATCGAGACGATGCACCAGACGCGGTTTTTCACCACGCTTGTTACGCCATGCTTCCAGCATCGAATCGACACTGCGCACAACCCCCGAACCGCCCTGCACGGCCAAACCTGAAGGCTTGTTGAAAACATAAACTTTCTCATTCTCAAAAATCAGCATTTTCTTGAGAACATCACCGTCATCCTGATTACGGATGGTTTTACCGGTCAGCGGTGCATTGTCATTTTTTTCATCCAGACCAAGCGGCGGAATACGCACAGATTGCCCCGGCTGCAAACGGCTGTCGGCTTTTGCACGGCCACCATCCACACGGATCTGGCCTGAACGCAGCAGTTTCTGCAAATGTCCGAAGCCAAGCCCCGGAAAATGTACTTTGAACCAGCGGTCAAGGCGCATGCCTGTTTCGTCTGCATCTACGGTTTTAAGTTCTACGCCAGCCATATTTTAAAAATTTCCGCTTAATCACAGGCACAATTGCACAGGCCGGACTTTGCCCGCCATGCAGCCTTTTTTCTCTTAATCATGCTCCTAGAGCATTTTACCATAAAATGGAAACATTAGATGGCATGACGTTGCGGCAAACAGGTGTTTTGCTGACGCAGCTTTTTGTAAACAACCTTTATCATTGTGCAGGCTTCAATTCGAGCAGCAAAACACATAGGGCGCAACTATAACGCAGCTGATGCAAGATTATCGCACGCCACTTATCGGCGCTTTATTGTTTTGCAGGTCAGATTCTTTGTTTTAAGCACACAAAACCCGCTGAAATAACCTGATTTTCACTTAATATTTAAATCCATTAACTTTTCCTGATCACAGCAGTTAAACATTACAAATCAATAAGTTACATCAAAATATCACAGTAGATTACAAGCTGTTGTAATTTATGGGCGGTTTAGCTCTTAAATTGCCACTTATGACCACCAATTTTCATTGCAGTTTCAGGCAATCAGGATCATGTTCCCGCCAGCTTCAAGCCTTGTAAAGGCGTTTAAGCCCAGCAGACACCAGCCCTCTGCCTGCAACTGCGATAACTGAAGAGTTAAAATCTAACCGCAATCTGACTGGCGGTAAAAATCGGTCAGGCATTGTACCGGAGTGGCCAGTGTCTATTGTGCGTGTTTACTGGAGATCGCTGCAATATCTTTCGTCTGAGAGAACAGCAACAGCACTCATTGTGCTGGCAAATATTGCCTTAGGTGTGATCACCATTTTTGAACCTGTGCTTTTTGGACGGGTCATTGACGCTATTTCTCAAAAAACAGTGATTATCCCAACTCTTGCGCTTTGGGCTGGCCTTGGTGTGTTCAACATTATCGCTGTGGTGCTGGTAGCGCGTGGTGCAGACAGGCTGGCGCATAAACGCCGCCTCAGCGTGCTGACCAATTCCTATGAGGGCATTATTACCATGCCGCTGGCATGGCATCAGAGCCGCGGCACCTCCAATGCCTTGCATACACTGATCCGCGCAACCGATACATTATTCACACTGTGGCTGGAATTCATGCGCAACCACCTGACCACAATCGTGGCTTTGGCAGTGCTGATACCAACCGCACTCAGCATGGATGCCCGCCTCACATTAGTATTGATTGTGCTTGGTGCGATCTACATGATGATCGGCCAGCTGGTTATTCAAAAGACCAAAGACGGACAGGCTGCTGTAGAGCGCCACCATCACAAGGTTTTTGAGCATATCAGCGATACAATCGGCAATATTTCTGTTCTGCAGAGCTATAACCGTATCAATTCGGAAGCCGGAGCCTTGCGTGAATATGCAGCCACTCTGGAAAAAACCCAGCGTCCGGTGCTGAACTGGTGGGCGCTTGCCAGCGGTTTGAACCGGATGGCCTCAACCATTTCCATGGTCATTGTACTGCTGATCGGTGCCTATCTGGTATCCAAAGGCCAGTTGCGTGTTGGTGAGGTTATTACCTTTATCGGCTTTGCCCAGCTGATGATCTCCCGTCTTGACCAGATCAGCAACTTCATCAACCAGACCGCCTCTTCCCGCGCCAAGCTTGAAGAATTTTTCGCGATGGAAGATGCTGTTGCCGCTCATGAAGAGCCGCATGCCGTACATGATCTCAGCGATGTGCAGGGTGATGTGGTGTTTGACAAGGTTACCTATGAGTTCCGCAATTCAGGTCAGGGTGTTTATGACATTTCCTTCACTGCCAAAGCAGGCCAGACCATTGCCATTGTCGGCCCTACAGGTGCAGGTAAAACCACATTGATCAATCTGCTGCAGCGTGTTTACGATCCTGTGGCTGGCCACATTACTATTGATGGCACCGATACCCGCACTGTCAGCCGTGCATCTTTACGTAAATCAATGGCAACAGTGTTTCAGGATGCGGGTATGTTTAACCGCTCGATTGAAGACAATATCCGCATTGGCGCACTGGATGCGACCAATGAAGAAATCCATGCCGCGGCTAAGGCTGCCGCTGCCCACGACTTCATCCTCGCCAAAAGCGAAGGCTATGACACAGTTGCCGGTGAACGTGGTTCACAGCTCTCAGGCGGTGAACGACAGCGCCTGGCAATTGCCCGCGCTATTCTCAAAGATGCACCTATCCTGGTGCTGGATGAGGCAACCTCGGCACTTGATGTTGAAACTGAAGGCATGGTCAAACAGGCGATTGATGACCTGAGTTCAGACCGCACAACCTTTATCATTGCGCACCGTCTCTCAACTGTCCGCAATGCTGATCTGGTGCTGTTTCTGGATAAAGGTCATATTATTGAAAGCGGCAGCTTCAATGAGCTTGCCGCTAAAAACGGCCGCTTTGCCTCGCTGCTGCGCGCGGGTGGCCTTGTGGCTGAGCAAGCAGATCCTGTAAGAGATATTGATGAGAGCAGTAATGTGACCCGCTTTCCTACCAAAACATCCGCTGCATCATAAATTTCAATCAGCTTGAATCTACACATAATAAAACCCGGCTAAATACCGGGTTTTATTGTATTATAAGAAGTTATTTTTGATTACGTTCAATTCGTAATTTTGCCCAGTAATCAAGACGTTTACGAATATCACGCTCAAATCCACGCTCCGGCGGATCGTAAAATTGCTTGCGACCCATTTTTTCAGGGAAATAATCCTGCCCTGAAAAAGCATCCGGCTCATCATGGTCATAGCGATAACCATCATTGTAGCCTTCATCCTTCATCAGCTTGGTCGGTGCGTTGAGGATATGTTTTGGCGGCAGCAGTGAGCCATATTGCTTGGCAGCCATCCGCGCTGCTTTATAAGCCAGATAAACGCCATTGGATTTGGGTGCTGTTGCCAGATAAACGCATGCCTGCGCCAGCGCCAACTCCCCCTCAGGCGAGCCCAGATAATCATAAGCATCTTTGGCAGCATTACACACCACCAGAGCCTGCGGATCAGCAAGGCCGATATCTTCAACCGCCATACGCACCAATCGCCGCCCCAGATAGAGCGGGTCTTCACCGGCATCAAACATCCGGCTTAAATAATATAAAGCCGCATCAGGATCAGAACCGCGCACAGATTTATGCAAAGCCGAGATCAGATTATAATGACCATCCTGACCTTTATCGTAAACCGGAGCACGCCGCTGCACCACATCCTGCAAGGCTTCCGCAGTGAAGATCTCATCAGGCCGCGCGGCTCGCCACACTTCTTCAGCCAGAGTTAAAGCCGCTCGGCCATCCCCATCGGCCATACGCACCAGTGAAGCGCGTGCATCCGCATCCAGTGGCAATGAGCGCTCTTCAACCTCTTCTGCACGCTGCAACAGCGTGGCAATGCTTGCCTCATCATGGGATTTAAAGGTCAGCACCCGTGCGCGCGATAATAACGCGGCGTTAAGCTCAAAAGACGGGTTTTCCGTTGTTGCACCGATCAGAATAACCGTGCCATTTTCCATCACCGGCAAAAAACTATCTTGCTGCGCACGGTTAAAGCGATGAATTTCGTCTACAAATAGCAAGGTTTGCCGGCCGGACATCCGCCGTGCCCGTGCAGTTTCAAAAACCTTCTTCAAATCCGCCACGCCGGAGAAAATCGCCGAGATTTGCTCAAATGCCAGCTCGGTATGACCTGCAAGCAAACGCGCGATTGTGGTCTTACCGGTGCCGGGCGGGCCCCAGAAAATCATGGAACCGAGACTGCCGGAAGCAATCATTCGCGTCAGCATGCCTTGCTCACCGGTCAGATGCTCCTGACCGGTCACTTCCTCAAGCGAGCGCGGACGCAAGCGGTCGGCCAGTGGCCGGTTACGGTCAGCCAACGGGTCAGGTGCAGACGAAAACAAATCACTCATAATATGATCACTTATGACAACAGGCCGGACTGCTCACGCAAACCGGCCTCCCCTTTAATCATGCGGATTTAGATAATCAGCGAACGAACTGCCGGTAAATTACACCATCCCGCTCAATATCCAAACGCCATAATGCAGTGCGTCCTGCAGAAAGCACTGCACTCAGCTCATCTACATTGGCAATACCGGTGCCGTTCACACCACGCACAATATCACCAGCCCTGAGGTTTATGGCCTGCGCCGGCGATTTAGCCTTAACTGCACTGATCGCCACGCCGCTTGCAGTTGATGAAAGGCGCAGCTTGCGCGCCAACTCAGGCGTTAAATTCTGCACCTGCGCGCCTGCAAGGGGGTTGCGTCCGGTAATCTCACGTGCTGGCAGCTCCGCCGGCGGCTGCACCAGTTGCAGGGCAACCTCACCAGACTTACCATTGCTGATAACCGTCAGCTGCACTGTTTTGCCAATACCGGCTGTCGAGACACGATAGGCCAGAGCATCGGGATTATCCACCTTCACGCCGTCAACTGCAGTGATCACATCACCAACCTTAATACCAGCCTGTGCTGCAGGGCCCTTATCATCCAGATCAGCAATCAGCGCACCGGACGGCTGGTTCAAGCCTAAGCTTTCAGCAACATCGGCAGTAATCGACTGAAAAGTTGCTCCGACATAAGGCCGCACAAATTTGTCACTGCCGCTTTCAGCAGATTTCACCACAGCGGCCACCATATTCGACGGAATAGCAAAGCCGATACCGACAGAACCACCGGAGCGTGAATAAATAGCCGTATTGATACCAATCAGATTGCCGTTCATATCAATCAGCGCGCCGCCGGAATTACCGGGATTAATCGCAGCATCGGTCTGGATGAAGAAATCAAAATCTGAAACACCAACCTGTGTACGCGATTGCGCTGAAACAATACCACTGGTCACGGTCTGCCCGACACCAAACGGATTACCAATCGCCAGCACCAGATCGCCAACCTCAACCTTGTCGGAATCTGCAAGCTTCACCACCGGCAGGTTTTCTTTGGCATCAATTTTAAGAATGGCCAGATCGGTCGTCACATCATTCAATAGCAGCTTGGAAGAATATTCCCGCCCGTCAGCAAGTGCCACCTTAATATCATCGGCACCATCAATCACATGATTATTGGTAACGATCAGGCCGGAACTATCAACAATAACACCTGAACCAAGCGATTGCTCAAAGCGTGGCTTATTGGGACGCATCTGCCCGCCAAAAAACTGCTCGAAAAACGGATCGCCCGAAAAAGGCGAACGCTGCTGCACTTTTCGGCCGGCATAAACATTGACCACAGCACCCGACGTCGATTTAACAAGCGGGGCGTAAGAGAGTTGAATATCACTGCGCGATTGGGGCAATTGCTTTTCAGCGGCCGCCGGTGTGCTGGTGGCGGAGCTGAAAAGCGAGATCGTGCCAACGGCCATAACAGCGGCCAGCGCAACGGCTAAACCTGCTTTATAAACATGCCCCAGCCTGCCTGTATGATTACGCTGATCATCCTGCTGATGTGAAACCATCTATCTCATCCCTTATTCCAAGGCGCAGTGCAGGCATACTCAATATAGGTGCCTTTAAAAGCCTGCCTATAGTGATGCATCCGGACGTCGCGGTGTTTTGTCAAACTATATAGAGCAGCAAAATAGACTAAAAAGTGGCTTCAGCGCTGCATAGAAATTAAATAAAATTAATAAAGCAGTGGCTTGCTCAAAAAAATACGTAATAAAAAAGGAGCCTTTCGGCTCCTTGATTATTTTAACCTGTTTACACAGATTAAGCAGCTTCGGCAGCAGCCAATTCAGCTTCTACGCGTGAACGGTCGCCTGCACCCTTAGCAGTGATATCGCGTTCTACGAACTCGACAACAGCCAATGGAGCATTATCGCCGAAACGATAGCCGGCCTTCATAATACGGATGTAGCCGCCGTGACGATCGGCATAACGTGTAGCCAGAACGTCAAAGAGCTTCTGAACCAGCTGCACGTCGCGAATAGCCGAGATGGCCTGACGACGGGCATGCAGATCACCGCGCTTGCCGAGAGTGATGAGCTTCTCAACAATAGGACGGATTTCTTTTGCCTTAGGCAAAGTGGTAACGATCTGCTCGTGTTCAATCAGCGATGCTGCCATATTAGCAAACATAGCCTTACGGTGGCTTGCAGTCCGGTTCAGCTTACGGAGTGTTTTTCCGTGACGCATGAGCCTTCTCCTTTAAAATCTAATCTTCCGGTCGCAACCGGTCTCAATATTGATCTTCGTAGCGCTTTGCGAGATCTTCGATATTTTCCGGCGGCCAGGTCGGGATTTCCATACCAAGATGGAGTCCCATCGACGCCAGAACTTCTTTGATTTCGTTCAGCGACTTGCGGCCGAAATTCGGAGTCCGCAGCATTTCGGCTTCTGTCTTTTGGATCAGATCGCCGATATAAACGATGTTATCGTTCTTCAGGCAGTTTGCCGAACGTACAGACAGTTCCAGTTCATCCACTTTCTTCAAAAGGGCTGGATTGAATGCGAGTTCTGCAACCTGTTCCTGCGGAGCTTCCTTCTGCGGCTCGTCAAAGTTGACGAAGATCGCAAGCTGGTCCTGAAGAATACGAGCTGCATAAGCAACTGCATCTTCACCAGTGACAGAGCCGTTGGTCTCAACATTGAGGATCAGCTTGTCATAATCGAGAACCTGTCCCTCACGGGTGTTTTCGATTTTATAGGAAACCTTACGTACCGGTGAATAGAGGCTGTCTACCGGAATAAGTCCGATCGGAGCATCTTCAGCGCGGTTACGGTCAGCAGGCACATAGCCCTTGCCCGTATTGACAGTGAATTCCATGCGGATTTCAGCGCCCTCATCGAGGGTGCAGATGACGTGTTCCGGATTCAGAACTTCAACATCACCAACCGTCTGGATATCACCAGCAGTTACGACACATGGACCTTCCTTACGGACAACCATGCGCTTAGGTCCATCGCCTTCCATACGGATAGCGATTTCTTTAACATTCAGTACGATATCGGTTACGTCTTCACGCACGCCGTTGATCGATGAGAATTCATGCAGAACTCCGTCGATCTGAACAGCAGTTACCGCAGCACCGCGCAACGAAGACAGCAGAACGCGACGCAGCGCATTGCCCAAAGTCAGTCCGTAACCGCGTTCAAGCGGCTCAGCAACAACAGTAACTTTGTTCTTCGAGGTCTGGGTAAGAAACTCGACCTTGTTAGGCTTGATCAGTTCCTGCCAGTTTTTCTGAATCATGTGCTTTCCTTTAATCTAGCTTTGCCACTATCCAATCGTGGCAACAGAGAGTGGAAACCACGAAAGACCCAAGACAAATGTCCGGATCTTTGCGGCGGTGGACTGATTAAACGCGACGCTTCTTGCGTGGGCGGCAACCATTGTGCGGGATCGGTGTAACATCACGGATCGAAGTGATGGTGAAACCGGCAGCCTGCAGAGCGCGGAGCGCTGATTCACGACCCGAACCCGGACCACAAACTTCAACTTCCAGCGAACGCATGCCATGTTCCTGAGCCTTCTTGGCGCAATCTTCAGCAGCAATCTGAGCAGCAAAAGGTGTCGACTTACGCGAACCCTTAAAGCCCTGTGCACCAGCTGAAGACCAGGCAATTGTATTGCCCTGTGCGTCTGTGATGGTGATCATGGTGTTGTTAAATGTCGAGTTAACGTGTGCTACGCCCGACGAAATATTTTTACGTTCCCTACGACGAACGCGACCGGCTTCTTTAGCCATAACTAGTCCTTCCAATTGATCTCTACACCGCCGTAGTACCAGCGGCTACACCGGTTCATATCTGCCTTTAAAACTGAACCGGCCTGATAAACCAGGTCCGGATAAATTCATCAGCAAACAATGAACCAAACTTTAGCAAGCCCCGTAAACGGAGCGCAACCTGCAATGCTTTTTCCATAACGCCAGAAAAGGGAAACCCCTCATGAGCAGAATAAGAAAAAAGCAGGCGCCGGAGCGCCCGCAGATTATTTCTTCTTACCGGCGATAGCCTTTGCAGGACCCTTACGGGTACGAGCATTGGTATGGGTACGCTGACCGCGAACCGGCAATGAACGACGATGACGCAGACCACGGTAGCAGCCCAGATCCATCAGACGCTTGATGTTCATCGAAACTTCACGACGCAGATCACCTTCAACGCGGTAATCACGGTCGATTGTTTCACGGATCTGCAGAACTTCTGCGTCCGTCAGCTGATTAACACGGCGATCAAGCGCAATGCCGACCTTTTCCATGATTTCAGCAGCAAATTTCGGACCAATTCCGTGAATATACTGAAGCGCAATGATTGCGCGCTTATTCGTCGGAATGTTGACGCCAGCAATACGTGCCATGCGTTTTCTCCTGAATGAACCGCATAATAACGAGCCGCATCGGCTGTTTTATGAATTATACGGTAGTTTAAAATATTACAGCTACAGCCTGAGCCGGTTAAAACGCCGTAATGTGCTCTACCGCAGCCCCTCTTCTGATAACAGAATATGAACTGCGAAATCCAAGAGATCCACCGGCTCGATTAATGAACCGGATCTGTTCCCTATGCCTGCCCCGAACCACCGGAAACAGACAGCATAAGAATGAACAAAACCGATTTCCCACAGGAAACCGGTTCCGCCCATCTGAATTAAGCGAATTAGTGCTGTCATTGAAGGAATCGTGATTAAAAGTCAACCACAAACTCCGGCAGCACTGAAATGCTTACCACTTCATTAAGAAAATCACTTTTCCCTGAAGGGCCGCTTTCTGCAGGATCAGGCAGGAAGCAGAATCTTTTCAATTTCAGCAGTGACGTCGGCCATAGCAGCCATACCGTCAACCAGCTTCAATTCACCTGTACTGGCATAATAGTCAGACAAAGGTGCGGTTTTCTCACGATACTCGACCAGACGCTTAACAAAAGCCTCCGGATTATCATCTGAACGAACAGTACCACCGGCAGCAATGGTTTCCGCAACGCGGTTTTCCATGCGGGTTACCAGTGCAGTCTCATCAACCTTCAACTCGATAACAGCATCAAGTTCGGCATGCTTCTGTTTAAGCATCTCGGTCAGAGCCTGCGCCTGCGGCACAGTGCGTGGATAACCATCCAGAATAAACCCGTTGGTGCAATCCGGCTGGTCAATGCGGTCTGAAACGATCGCATTGACGATTTCATCAGATACCAGCTGCCCGGCATCCATAACCGCCTTAGCGCGCTTACCGATCTCGGTTTGTGCGGCGACTGCCGCACGCAACATATCACCGGTAGACAACTGAGGGATCGAGTATTTTTCTGTCAGGATCTTCGCCTGCGTTCCCTTGCCAGCGCCCGGAGGTCCTAAAAGAATTAATCTCATTTTACCCGACGCCCCCCGCGTAGTTTGGATTTTTTAATCAGACCGTCATACTGGTGAGCAATCAGGTGACCCTGAATCTGCGCCACTGTATCCAGCGTTACATTCACAACGATCAGCAATGATGTACCACCGAGGTAGAACGGCATGCCTGCAGCTGAAATGAGGAACTCAGGTACAAGACAAACGATAATGATATAAATTGCACCAACAGCCGTGATACGGGTCAGAACATAATCAATATATTCCGCAGTACGCTCGCCTGGACGAATACCCGGAATGAAGCCGGAATGCTTCTTCAACTGGTCTGCGGTGTCCTTAGGATTGAACACGATAGCCGTATAGAAGAAACAGAAGAAGCCCATCAGCGCTGCATAGAGCACCATATAGATCGGCTGGCCATGCCCGAGCGCGGAAAGCAGCGTGCTTGCCCATACAGGCATATTCTCACCATTTGCAAATCCGGCAACTGTTGCAGGCAACAAAAGCAGGGAAGAAGCAAAGATCGGCGGAATAACACCGGCAGTGTTGAGCTTGAGCGGCAGATGCGAGGTTTCACCCTGCGCCATACGATTGCCGACCTGACGCTTCGGATATTGGATCAGAAGACGGCGCTGCGCACGTTCAACAAACACGATAATCGCGATAAGCGCCACAGCCAGAACAATCACGGCAAGAATAATACCGGTTGACAGCGCGCCTGTACGGCCAAGTTCCAGCGTGCCTGAAATAGCCTGTGGCAGGTTGGCAACAATACCGGCGAAAATGATCAGAGAGATACCGTTACCGATGCCGCGCGCAGTGATCTGCTCACCAAGCCACATCAGGAACATAGTACCGCCCACAAGCGTAATCACGGAAGTGATGCGGAAGAACACACCCGGATCAGTGACAATGCCGTTACCCGATTCAAGCCCGACCGAAATCGCATAAGCCTGCACGAGTGCCAGCAGCACAGTACCATAGCGGGTATATTGGTTGATAACCTTACGCCCGGCCTCGCCCTCTTTCTTCAGTGCTTCCAGTGATGGCACAACTGAAGTCATAAGCTGCACGATAATCGATGCCGAAATATACGGCATGATACCCAGTGCAAAAATCGCCATACGGGCAACAGCACCGCCGGCGAACATATTGAAAAGTCCGAGTACGCCCTGGCTATGCTGCTGGAACGACTGGGCCAGCGCGTCAGGATTAATACCCGGCAAAGGGATATAAGTACCAAAACGATACACAAGCAGAGCCCCGAGCGTAAACCATATACGCTTCTTGAGCTCAGACGCCTTCGAGAAGGCAGAAAAATTTAAATTCGATGCAAGCTGTTCAGCAGCCGATGCCATGAGATTACTCCGGTCTGTCGTACGTCAGAATCTGACGCCCCTCCCCAGATATGCCCATAGAGAACAAGGCGCAAGTGGGCACATGAAATCAATAGGCATAAAGTTGAAAACGGCGGCACTAAGGCCGCCGTCTTGAAAGGTATTTCTGAGGCCTTATTCGGCAGCAGCTTCAGGTAACTTTACCGAACCGCCAGCTTTTTCGATCTTTTCGATCGCAACCTTAGAAGCACCGGCAGCTTCAATCACCAGCTTCGCTGTGATTTCGCCATCGGAAACAACACGGAAGCCATCCAAAGCGCGACGAACAATACCTGAAGCAATCAGAGCTTCAGTTGTAATCGCTGCTTTAGCATCCAGCTTACCAGCATCAATTGCTTCCTGAATGCGGCCAACCGACACAACATTGAACTTTTTAGCAAAAATGTTGGTAAAACCGCGCTTTGGCAAACGACGGTAGATTGGCATCTGGCCGCCTTCAAAACCATTGATGGCTACGCCTGAACGGGACTTCTGCCCCTTCACACCGCGACCACCGGTCTTGCCGGTTCCGGAACCAATACCACGGCCAATGCGCTTACGGGCTTTGGTTGCACCTGGGTTTTCACGCAGATCATTCAGTTTCATGATAGTTCTCCTGCGCTCTGATTAAGCTTCGTCGACGATGCGAACGAGATGCGCAACCTTGGCAATCATACCACGAACGGAAGGTGTATCTTCCAGCGTGCTGCGACGGCGCATTTTATTAAGGCCGAGACCAACGAGCGTAGCGCGCTGTTCTTTCGGACGACGAATTGGGCTACCAATCTGTTCAACGGTAACCGTCTTGCCTTGTGTCGAAGACATAACTTTGTTCCTTAAGTCGTAAGGCGAGCCTTTCGGCCCTCACCCGTAATGGTTACTCTTCGCTACCGACAACGTCATGACGACGAGCCTGAAGGGTCGAATACTTGATACCGCGCTGTGCAGCGATATCTTTCGGGTGCATCTGATGCTTCAGAGCATCAAAGGTTGCACGCACCATGTTATATGGATTCGATGAACCGAGCGACTTAGCAACAACGTCCTGAACGCCAAGCGTTTCAAAAACAGCACGCATCGGACCACCAGCAATAATACCAGTACCAGCAGTTGCCGAACGCAACAATACTTTACCGGCACCATGACGGCCGTGAACATCGTGATGCAGTGTACGGCCTGAGCGCAGCGGAACAAAAATCATGTCGCGCTTAGCAGCTTCAGTTGCCTTGCGAATTGCTTCAGGCACTTCGCGGGCTTTACCATGACCAAAGCCAACGCGGCCCTTCTGATCACCAACAACAACCAGAGCAGCAAAGCCGAAGCGACGACCGCCCTTAACAACTTTAGCTACGCGGTTAATATGAACCAGCTTATCAACGAACTCGCTATCGCGCTCTTCACGACCACGGTCTTCGCGATTACGTTCTCTCTGTGCCATTTCCTATTTCCTTTTTCTTTTCCGGAAGCACAATTGAAACATTAACAAGAGATTAATCCTGAAAATGCACAAATAGACACTCAAAGTCAGCTTTCTGATTGATCAGAAACAGACCCGAGCGCCTTAGCATCTGCACAAAAATCAAAACGAATTTTGCAACCTATGATGCGTCCTTAAATTACAGCACTCATAATATATCAAATATGTGACTCACATTTAACATATGGGGCTGTAATACATAAAAAATGTCGTCAAATGCAAGCACCTGACGACATTTTTTTATATTTTAGAAGCTGAGACCAGCTTCGCGTGCGGCGTCAGCAAGAGCTTTCACACGACCGTGGAAAATATATGCACCACGATCGAAGACAACTTCTGCTACACCAGCTTTAGCTGCACGCTCTGCAACCAGCTTACCAACGGCAGCAGCTGCTGCGCTATCGGCACCGGTCTTCAGCGAGCCTTTAAGCTCACCTTCAAGAGTTGAAGCAGCAGCAACGGTGTGGCCACGTACATCATCGATGATCTGTGCATAAATATTCTTGGACGTACGGTGTACGCTCAAACGCAGACGACCATTCGAAACAGCTTTGAGCTGACGACGAACGCGTGCAGCACGGCGCTGAATAGTTTGTTTCGGCGTTGCCATAACACGTGTTCCTTATTTCTTCTTACCGGCCTTACGGACGATAACTTCACCGGCATACTTAACGCCCTTGCCTTTGTAAGGCTCTGGCGAACGGTATTCGCGGATCTCGGCTGCAACTTGACCAACAATCTGCTTATCAATGCCCGAAACAACGATTTCCGTTGGTTTAGGAACTGCTACAGAAATACCGGCCGGAACATCGTAAATGACTTCATGGCTGAAACCCAGCGAAAGCTGGAGATTCTTGCCCTGCATGGCAGCACGATAACCAACACCGGAGATTTCAAGCTTCTTTTCGTAGCCGTCTTTAACACCGGTGAAGATGTTTTCAATCATGGTACGGGCCATGCCCCATTTTGAGCGTGCATCTTTCGACTGCGATACAGGAGCAACGCTAACAGCGCCCTCTTCCATCTTCACAGTTACTTGCTCACTCACGACGAACTTAAGCTCGCCTTTTGTGCCCTTGGCAATAACAGTCTGACCATCAACGCTGGCGGTCACGCCTGCCGGAACCGGCACGGGTTTTTTACCGATACGAGACATTGTTAACCCTGTCCGTTTCTATGTTCACCACTCAGCCACATCAGAAGATGCGGCAGAGCAGCTCACCACCAACGTTTTGCTCACGAGCCTGATGATCAGCCATCACACCCTTAGGGGTGGAAAGGATGGAGATACCCAGACCGTTAGCGACTTGAGGAATCGACTTAACCGAAACGTAAACGCGACGGCCCGGCTTTGAAACGCGGGTCAATTCACGGATGACAGGTGCACCCTCGTAATATTTCAGTTCGATTTCGATTTCCGATTTACCGTTTTCGAAATCAGTCTGTGTATATCCGCGGATATAGCCTTCAGCCTGCAATACATCCAGTACACGTGCACGCAGCTTTGAAGCCGGTGTTGTGAGCTTGGTCTTTTTACGACCGAGCGCATTACGGATACGGGTCAGCATATCGGCGATAGGATCTGACATAGTCATGTTATAACTCCCTTACCAGCTCGACTTGACGATGCCTGGCACCTGACCGAGCGAACCCAGCTGGCGCAACGCAATACGTGACATACGAAGCTTGCGGTAGAAACCGCGCGGACGGCCCGAAACTTCGCAACGGTTGCGAATGCGAACCTTAGAGGAGTTACGTGGCATCTCTGCAAGCTGGATAGTAGCGCGGAAGCGCTCATCCAGTGGCAGGGACTGATCCATAACAATTGCCTTCAAACGTGCACGCTTAACAGCATGACGCTTAACCAACTTTTCGCGGCGCTTATTATTCTCGACTGCGCTAGTCTTGGCCATTTTTGATTACCTCGCTACGCTTGTCGTTACTGGCGAAACGGGAAGTTGAAGGCGCGCAGCAATGCGCGGGCTTCATCATCCGTAGTTGCAGTCGTGCAAACGATGATGTCCATGCCCCAGATCTGATCAACTTTATCGTAGTTGATTTCTGGAAACACGATGTGCTCCTTGATACCCATGGCAAAGTTGCCGCGACCATCAAAGCTTTTAGGATTCAGACCACGGAAATCTCGAACGCGCGGCAGCGCAATCGTGATCAGGCGATCAAGAAATTCGTACATACGATCGCCGCGCATGGTCACTTTCGTGCCAATTGGCATATCTTCACGGAGTTTGAAGGTAGCAATCGAATTACGTGCACGGGTGACGACAGCTTTCTGACCGGAAATCATGCCCAAGTCTTCAGCAGCGCGTGCAGGCTTTTTAGAGTCTGCAGTTGCTTCGCCAACACCCATATTGATTACAACTTTGGAAACGCGTGGAATCTGCATTTCGTTGCTGTATTTGAACTCTTCAAGAAGCGCTTTACGGATAGTTTCCTTATAAAGCGACTTGAAGCGTGGTTCACTTTTAGCTTCAGCCATCGATCTGCTCTCCGGAACGTTTTGCTACGCGTACCTTTTTGCCGTCCTTGATAGCGAAACCAACGCGAGTTGGCTTACCATCTTTAGGATCAGCAACAGCCAGGTTCGACAAATGGATTGCGGCTTCTTTCGAAATAATGCCGGCTTCCTGTGTCTGTGTCTGGCGCTGATGGCGCTTAACAATATTAATACCGCTTACGAAAGCCTGATCTTCTTTTGGCGAGACCTTCAGCACTTCACCGGTTTGGCCCTTGTCCTTACCGGCAAGCACTACAACGCGGTCGCCTTTGCGAATCTTTTGCATCGTCGAACTTCCCTTACAGAACTTCAGGAGCCAGCGAGATGATCTTCATGTGGCTCTTAGCGCGAAGTTCACGCGGAACCGGTCCGAAGATACGTGTGCCGATTGGCTCTTTCTTGTTATCAATCAAAACAGCGGCATTGTTATCAAAACGGATAACACTACCATCTGCGCGACGAATGTCTTTGGCTGTGCGAACCACAACCGCCTTCATTACGTCACCCTTTTTAACGCGGCCACGAGGAATTGCTTCCTTGATAGACACCACAATGATGTCACCAACGGAAGCATATTTCCGTTTCGAGCCGCCCAGCACCTTGATGCACATTACACGACGTGCGCCGGAATTATCCGCCACGTCGAGGTTTGTTTGCATCTGAATCATGACTGGCCGCCTTCTTATCTCTCAGCTGGTTAAGGGCTCATGCCCTACCTAAGCTGCGTGTTTAATGTTAGCCCGTTAATTAGTTCGCGAGAACTACCCAACGTTTGTCTTTCGAGATCGGTGCGCTTTCCTCGATGGAAACGTGATCACCAACCTTGAACTGGTTGTTTGCGTCATGCGCTTTATACTTCTTAGATTGACGAATAATCTTCTGAAGCAGTGGATGCGCGTAACGGCGCTCCACTTTTACAACGACAGTTTTGTCGTTCTTGTCGCTGACGACAACGCCCTGCAGAATGCGTTTAGGCATTATATGACTTCCTTATGCCTTGCTTTCGGCCGCCTTCTGGCGGGCAATAGTCTTGATACGTGCGATATCGCGGCGAACCTGCTTCACACGTGCGGTTTTTTCTAACTGGCCGGTGGCTTTCTGAAAGCGCATGTTAAACTGCTCTTTCTTCAATCCACCTAACTGGTCAGTCAGTTGGTCGAGGCTTTTGGCCCGGATGTCTGCGGCTTTCATAGCTGTCTCTCTTATTCAGCGATACGTTCAATGAAACGCGTCTTGATCGGCAGCTTGGCAGCTCCGAGTCTGAGCGCTTCACGTGCCACATCTTCAGGTACGCCGTCAAGCTCAAACATTACGCGACCCGGTGCAACTCGTACTGCCCAATAGTCTACCGAGCCCTTACCTTTACCCATACGGACTTCGGTTGGCTTGGAAGTTACTGGCAGATCCGGGAAAATACGGATCCATACACGACCGGCACGTTTCATGTGACGGGTAATGGCGCGGCGAGCGGCTTCGATCTGACGTGCTGTAACGCGTTCAGGTTCGAGAGCCTTCAGACCGAAAGCACCGAAGTTCAGATCCGTACCGCCCTTGGAAGCTCCGTGAATACGGCCCTTGAACTGCTTACGGAACTTTGTGCGCTTAGGCTGCAACATTGTTCTCTACTCCAATATTCTAACCGAAAACGCTTAATATTAAGCGTTTTCGCGGCGGCGGTTCGAATGGGAACCCTGGGCGTCGCTCTCAATCGCACGACGTTCAGAAGCCATTGGGTCATGCTCAAGGATTTCGCCCTTGAATACCCAAACCTTCACGCCGCAGATACCGTAAGCGGTCTTTGCTTCGGCTGTGCCGTAGTCAATGTCAGCGCGCAGAGTGTGAAGCGGAACGCGACCTTCACGGTACCATTCCATACGTGCAATTTCTGCACCGCCAAGACGACCCGAACAATTGATACGGATGCCTTCTGCGCCGAGACGCATTGCGGACTGAACAGCACGCTTCATAGCGCGACGGAATGCCACACGGCGTTCCAGCTGCTGAGTGATCGACTGAGCAATCAGAGTAGCATCAACTTCTGGTTTGCGAACTTCAACAATGTTGAGAACCGCATCAGAGTTGGTCATATCGGAGAGCTTCTTACGGAGCTTTTCGATATCTGCACCCTTCTTGCCGATGATGATGCCCGGGCGCGCCGAGTGAATAGTCACACGGCACTTCTTGTGCGGACGTTCAATCACGATTTTGGAGATCGCAGCCTGCTTGAGTTCTTCAGTCAGGTATTTGCGGATCTTCAAGTCTTCATGAAGCAGTTTACCGTATTCCCCGGTATTCGCGTACCAACGCGAATCCCAGGTACGGTTAATGCCCAGACGAAAACCGATCGGATTAATCTTCTGGCCCATTATACGGCCTCCCCTTTTTCGGCGACTTCGCGGACAACGATGGTCAGGTGAGAGAACGGACGTTCAATCCGGCTCGCCTTACCACGACCACGTACATGAAAACGCTTCATGACGATCGACTTGCCAACAGAAGCTTCCGCGACGATCAAAGCATCAACATCGAGGTCGTGATTGTTTTCTGCGTTAGCGATTGCCGATTCAAGCGTCTTCTTAACTGTTTCTGCAATCCGCTTGCGCGAAAATGACAGATCAGCAAGAGCCGCGTTAACTTTCTTGCCGCGAATCAATGTCGCAACAAGATTAAGTTTCTGCGGGCTGACGCGAATCGTGCGGGCGACGGCTTTCGCCTCGTTATCCTTAAGCTGGCGCGGAGCCTTGGCCTTGCCCATCTTACTTCCTCTTCGCTTTCTTGTCCGCACCGTGACCGTAATAGGTACGGGTTGGAGCGAATTCACCGAACTTGTGTCCTACCATTTCTTCGGAAATAGACACCGGTATATGTTTGTTACCGTTGTAAACACCAAAAGTCAGGCCCACAAACTGCGGCAAGATTGTGGAGCGACGGCTCCAAATCTTGATGACCTCATTGCGACCGCCGGAGCGTACCTTCTCAGCCTTCTTGAGAAGATAGCCATCGATAAACGGTCCTTTCCAAACTGAACGAGCCACTTTAGACTACCTCTCTTATTTCTTACGCTGATGACGCGAACGCATGATGAATTTGTCCGTCGCCTTGTTCGAGCGTGTCTTCTTGCCCTTCGTAGGTTTGCCCCACGGAGTAACAGGATGACGACCACCTGATGTACGACCTTCACCACCACCATGCGGGTGATCAACCGGGTTCATAGCAACGCCGCGAACGTGTGGACGCTTACCGCGCCATACGGAACGACCGGCCTTACCGTCGTTTGTGTTGCCGTGATCCGGATTGGAAACGGCACCAACAGTAGCCATACAGCCTGAATGTACGAGACGCTGTTCGCCTGAGTTCAGACGAAGAATAGCCATCCCCTGATCACGACCAACGAGCTGAGCGTAGGTACCAGCTGAGCGAGCGATCTGGCCGCCCTTGCCCGGCTTCATTTCCACGTTGTGGATAATGGTACCAACTGGCATCGCGCCGAGTGGCATTGCGTTACCTGGCTTTACGTCAACCTGCGCACCGGAAACAATCTTGTCGCCAACAGCAAGACGCTGTGGAGCCAGGATGTAACGCAGTTCACCGTCTTCGTAACGAACCAACGCAATAAACGCGGTGCGGTTTGGATCGTATTCCAAACGCTCAACAGTTGCGGACACATCGTGTTTCGTACGCTTAAAATCGATAAAGCGATACGTACGCTTGTGACCACCGCCCTGAAAGCGAACAGTGATACGACCAGTGTTGTTACGACCGCCCTTTTTAGACAAACCCTGTGTCAAAGCTTTGACAGGCTTGCCCTTGAAGAGCTCGGAACGATCAACAATAACCAGCTGACGCAGGCCTGGTGTGATCGGATTAAAGTGCTTGAGTGCCATTGTCTTTACTCCACGGCCTCTCAGAGACCAGTCGAAACGTCGATGCTCTGGCCTTCAGCCAAAGTTACGATCGCTTTTTTGACATCGCTCTGGCGCCCAACAATACCGCGGAACCGTTTCACTTTGCCTTTACGCACAGTGGTGTTCACAGCTGTAACTTTCACGCCGAAAAGCGCTTCTACTGCAGCTTTGATCTCTGGTTTCGTGGCCTTGCGGGCTACGTTAAAGACGATCTGGTTATATTCGGAAACCATAGTCGACTTTTCGGTAATGACCGGGCTAACGATCACATCATAGTGACGAAGATCTGTCATTTGAAACGCTCCTCGAGGGCTTCGACAGCCGCCTTGGAAAGGACGAGCTTGCCACGGCGAAGAATGTCGTAAACGTTGATACCCTGTACCGGCAGCACATCAATATGCGGGATATTGGATGCAGCAAGCTTGAAGTTAGCATCAAGTTCTGAACCACCGATCAACAGCGCGTTTTCGAGGCCGAGATTAGCAAACTGAGCGATCAGCAGCTTTGTCTTAGCTTCGTTCACGGCCAGATCATCAATGATGATCAGATCGGAGGACTTAACCTTAGCCGAAAGGGCATGACGCAGGGCCAGTGCACGAACCTTCTTAGGAAGGTCATGTGCGTGGCTGCGAACAACCGGACCATGGGCTTTACCACCGCCACGGAACTGAGGTGCACGAGCGGAATGGTGACGAGCGCGGCCTGTACCCTTCTGCTTGTACATCTTCGCACCGGTACGGGCGACTTCACCACGTGTCAGGGTTGAATGCGAACCCTGCTGACGGCGAGCGAGCTGCCAAAGAACAACGCGCTGCAGGATGTCATCGCGCGGCTCAAGACCGAAGATCTCTTCGGAGAGCTGCACTTTACCGGCATCCTTGCCTTCAAGTGTTGTAATTGTGAGATCCATTATTCGGCTCCCTCAGTCGCTGCAGTTTCAGAAACTACAGCAGCTTCTACCTGGGCCTGTGCTGCTTGGCGCAGACCAGCTGGCTTAGGAGCAGTATCCGGCAGCGAAACCTTTACGGCGTCGCGAACATAGATCCATGCACCTTTTGAACCAGGAACAGCACCGCGGACGAGGATAAGGCCGCGATCGAGGTCGGTCGAAACCACTTCGATATTCTGCGTGGTTACACGGGTCTGACCCATGTGACCGGCCATTTTCTTGCCCTTGAATACTTTACCTGGATCCTGACGCTGACCGGTCGAACCATGGGAACGGTGAGATACCGAGTTACCATGAGTTGCGCGGCCGCCGCCGAAGTTGTGACGCTTCATAACACCGGCAAAACCTTTACCGATTGTTGTACCTGTCACATCTACTTTTTGACCAGCAACGTAATGCTCAGCAGTGATCTCTGCGCCTACATCCAGAAGATTGTCTTCTGAAACGCGGAATTCAGCTACTTTAGCTTTAGGTTCGACTTCGGCCTTCGCGAAATGTCCGCGCAACGCCTTAGACGTATTTTTCACCTTGGCCAATCCTACGCCAAGCTGAACGGCAGTGTAGCCGTTTTTTTCTACTGTACGCTGGGCCACCACGTGGCAGTTCTCCATGCGGAGTACTGTCACTGGTACATGTTCGCCAGCGTCATTATAAACGCGGGTCATGCCCAGCTTTTGTGCAATAACACCTGAACGCATCGGTTCGTTCCTTCCGTCCTCAAGCCTTACAGCTTGATCTCGACATCAACACCAGCCGACAGATCGAGCTTCATGAGCGCGTCTACTGTCTGAGGGGTCGGGTCAACGATATCGAGAAGACGCTTATGTGTGCGAATCTCGAACTGCTCGCGGCTCTTCTTATCAATATGCGGCGACCGGTTAACTGTGAACTTTTCGATCCGTGTTGGCAGAGGGATCGGTCCGCGCACATTGGCACCCGTACGCTTGGCAGTCGACACGATTTCCCGGGTCGAAGCGTCAAGGATCCGATGATCAAACGCCTTAAGGCGAATGCGGATGTTTTGACCGTTCATTTGATCTGTTCCTTGTTACGCGGGACGCTCTGCAATGGTCATGATCTTATCCGAAAAACCTATGACAGTTTTCGGGATCATGCCCGGGCTGAGCGCCCCTGCACAAATCTATTATTCGATGATCGAAGCGACGATGCCTGCACCAACGGTACGGCCACCTTCGCGGATCGCGAAACGGAGTTTTTCTTCCATGGCAATCGGCACGATCAGCGCAACATCAACAGTTACGTTGTCGCCCGGCATAACCATTTCAATGCCTTCTGGCAAGGTCACAATACCGGTTACGTCAGTTGTACGGAAATAAAACTGCGGACGGTAGTTTGTGAAGAATGGTGTATGACGGCCACCTTCGTCTTTAGTCAGAATATAGGCTTCTGCCTTGAACTTGGTGTGCGGCTTAACCGAACCTGGCTTACACAGAACCTGACCACGTTCAACATCTTCACGACCAACACCACGAACCAGTGCACCGATGTTATCGCCGGCCTGGCCCTGATCGAGCAGCTTGCGGAACATTTCAACGCCGGTAACTGTTGTCTTGCCGGTGGCTTTCATGCCAACGATTTCAACTTCTTCACCAACCTTAACAATACCGCGCTCTACACGACCGGTAACAACTGTACCACGGCCGGAGATCGAGAATACGTCTTCGATTGGCATCAGGAACGGCAGGTCAATCGGACGTTCTGGAGTTGGGATATAAGCATCAACTTCAGCCATCAGCTTGCGTACTGCATCTTCGCCGAGAGTTTTGCTTGAATCTTCCAGAGCTGCCAGAGCCGAACCCTTGACGATTGGTGTATCATCACCTGGGAAGTCGTATTTCGACAGAAGTTCACGTACTTCGAGCTCTACGAGTTCGAGCAGTTCTTCATCGTCAACCTGATCGCATTTGTTCAGGAACACAACAATCGCAGGAACACCAACCTGACGGGCAAGCAGAATGTGCTCGCGGGTCTGTGGCATTGGACCATCAGCTGCCGAAACAACCAAAATCGCGCCATCCATCTGAGCCGCACCGGTGATCATGTTCTTCACATAGTCGGCGTGACCTGGGCAATCTACGTGTGCGTAGTGGCGGTTTTCGGTTTCATATTCAACATGCGATGTTGAAATGGTAATACCGCGGGCTTTTTCTTCCGGTGCAGCATCGATCTGGTCGTATGCACGGAAGTCACCAAAGAACTTGGTGATTGCAGCTGTCAAAGAGGTCTTACCATGGTCAACGTGACCGATAGTACCGATATTGACGTGTGGCTTATTGCGTTCAAACTTGCTTTTTGCCATCTGAGCTCTCCATTAATTTAGCCTGCTCAGGCATTCTTATTTTTAACAAGCGTAAGCCAAAGGGCTTACGCAAACTTTTTCTTGATTTCTTCAGCGACCGCTGCAGGAACTGGCTCGTAATGATCGAACTGCATGGTGTACTGTGCACGCCCCTGTGACATTGAACGCAGGTTGTTCACATAACCAAACATGTTGGCAAGTGGAACCATTGCATTCACTACAGTAGCAATACCACGGGCTTCGGTACCGGAAATCTGACCACGACGTGAGTTCAAATCACCAATAACGTCACCGACATAATCCTCAGGAGTTACGACTTCGACCTTCATGATCGGTTCGAGCAACTGAGCACCGGCTTTCTGAGCACCTTCACGGAACGCTGCACGGGCAGCAATTTCGAAGGCGAGGACGGACGAGTCAACATCATGGTATGCACCATCAATGAGGGTCGCCTTAACACCGAGCATAGGGAAGCCGGCCAGCGGACCTGCACCCATAACGCTTTCGATACCCTTTTGAACGCCTGGGATGTATTCCTTAGGAACTGCACCACCAACGATCTTGGATTCGAATACGAAATCATCGCCATCATGCGGCTCGAAGATGATCTTAACGCGAGCAAACTGACCGGAACCACCGGACTGCTTCTTATGTGTATAATCAATTTCTGCCAGACGCGTAATGCTTTCACGGTAAGCAACCTGCGGAGCACCGATGTTTGCTTCAACCTTGAACTCGCGACGCATACGGTCAACGAGAATGTCGAGATGCAACTCACCCATACCGGCAATGATTGTCTGACCGGATTCTTCGTCGGATTTAACGCGGAATGAAGGATCTTCAGCAGCCAGACGGTTCAGGGCGATACCCATCTTTTCCTGGTCAGCTTTAGTCTTTGGTTCAATCGCGATTTCGATAACCGGCTCAGGGAATTCCATACGTTCCAGAATAACAGGCTTCAGCGGATCGCAGAGCGTGTCACCAGTTGTAGTTTCCTTAAGACCAGCCAATGCAACGATGTCACCAGCAAACGCTTCTTCAACATCTTCACGGGAGTTCGAATGCATCTGCAACATACGGCCGATACGTTCGCGCTTGCCCTTAACGGTATTTTCAACTGAAATACCCTTGGTCAACTTGCCTGAATAGATACGGGCAAAAGTAAGCGAACCAACGAAAGGATCGTTCATGACCTTAAATGCGAGCAGTGAAAGTGGCGCTTCATCCGAAGATTCGCGTGTTGTCTCACCATCAGTCTTAACGTCAATACCTTTAATAGCAGGCACTTCGTTAGGAGAAGGCAGGAAGTCAACAACAGCATCGAGCAGAGGCTGAACGCCCTTGTTCTTAAATGCTGTACCACAAAGAACCGGATGGAACTGAACTGCAATTGTACCCTTACGGATCAATGCAACCAATTCTTCAGTCGTTGGAAATTTACCTTCAAGGTACGCTTCCATTGCAGCTTCATCAGCTTCAACAGCAAGTTCAATCAGCTTTTCACGATATTCTTCAGCCTGCGCCTGCATATCAGCAGGAATTTCGCCAACGATTGTATCGCCACCGATTGAGCCATCCCATGTGAATGACTTCATGGAAAGCAGATCAACAACACCAAGGAACTCAGTTTCAGCACCGATAGGCAGCTGCACAACCAGAGCCTGCGCACCGAGGCGTGACTTGATCATTTCAACGCAACGGAAGAAATCCGCACCGATCTTGTCCATTTTATTGACAAAGATCATACGTGGTACATGATATTTTTCAGCCTGACGCCATACGGTTTCAGTCTGTGGCTCTACGCCGGCGTTAGCATCGAGAAGTGCAATCGCACCATCGAGTACACGCAAAGAACGCTCAACTTCAATCGTGAAGTCAACGTGACCAGGCGTATCGATGATATTGAAGCGACGCTTCTTGCCATCGCGGCCCTGCCATGACGTGGTCGTTGCAGCAGAGGTAATCGTGATACCACGCTCCTGCTCCTGCTCCATCCAGTCCATCGTGGAGGCGCCGTCATGCGTTTCACCGATTTTATGGTTCTTACCTGTGTAATACAGGATACGCTCGGTCGTTGTCGTTTTACCGGCATCGATGTGCGCCATAATACCGAAATTTCGGTAGTCTTCGATTTTAAATTCGCGGGCCATAATATTCGCTCTTTAAATAGAGTTCGACGATTACCAGCGGTAATGCGAGAATGCGCGGTTGGCTTCAGCCATACGATGCGTGTCTTCACGCTTCTTAACAGCGGAACCACGATTGTTTGCAGCATCAAGCAATTCACCGGACAAACGATCAATCATCGTTGTCTCATTGCGATTACGCGCAGCATTGATCAACCAACGGATCGCCAGTGCCTGACGGCGCTCCGGACGAACATCAACTGGAACCTGATATGTAGCACCACCAACGCGGCGGGAGCGTACTTCCACATGCGGGGCAACATTATCGAGCGCCTGATGGAACATCACGATACCATCCTGCTTAGCTTTCGCCTCAACAGAATCCAAAGCAGCATAAACAATAGTTTCTGCAATGGATTTCTTACCATGAAGCATAATTGCGTTCATGAACTTGGTCACAACCAGATCGCCAAACTTTGGATCCGGATTGATTTCACGCTTTTCAGCACTATGACGACGGGACATATAAGTCTCTTCAATTACATCGGGCTCAACTCACCTGAGGATCAGGTGGCCGGTATCCCCGGAAAATCTTATTTAGGACGCTTAGCACCATACAACGAACGACGCTGTTTACGGTTTTTAACACCCTGAGTATCGAGCACACCACGGATGATGTGATAACGAACACCCGGCAAATCCTTGACGCGGCCGCCGCGGATCATAACAACGGAGTGTTCCTGAAGGTTATGACCTTCACCCGGGATATAACCGATGACTTCAAAGCCATTGGTCAGACGAATCTTAGCCACTTTACGCAGCGCCGAGTTCGGCTTTTTCGGGGTTGTGGTGTAAACACGGGTACATACACCGCGCTTCTGTGGGTTTTCCTGCAGAGCAGGAACTTTATTACGCTTCACCTGCGGCTGGCGCGGCTTGCGGATCAACTGGTTTACGGTAGGCATTGAACCTTCCTCTACTATTAAACTCGTATTTTCGCCCAAATGGGCCGTTTCACCATTATGAAAATGCACAAAATCGGACAATGTGCCAACGCTAGCGCTGGCATGCCCGAACAGAAGCAGAGGAAGTTACCTTCATGCGAACGGTGATTTACATTTGATTTCGTAAAACGAACCCTGTTTGAGGCAAACTCCAAAACTTAGTGTTCAGGAACAGCCAGCCTCACATCGGCTCAGATGATGTGCTGATACGCTTATCAAGGGGTTTCGTCAAGACCGCAGCCGGAGTTTTCTGGTTTAAGCTGGTTAAAACGAGCTTTTAGCCTGCTTCAACAGCATGAAACTGACTATCTTACGTATTTTGATATGTAAAATACATAATTCTCTGACAGAATCCGATCGTGACTGTCTTTTTGAAACATAATCTTTTATGGAGACAGTCTGATTCAGCCGTTTCAGGCCCTGATGCAGGGCACAGTTAACCAGAATTTAAGGAATGCCCCGTGTCAGACGCACAAGCCACCACACAGCCCGATTCGAATGAAGTCTATCTCATTATTGCAGATGCCTGGAAAGACAGCGAGAGCGATCCTGTGAATATCCACATCCTGATGAAATCGGAGCCGGATGAAGATGTTATTCAGGCCGCTTTGGAAATACTTGCCAGCGAAGGTTTTGCTGAAGCTGAGATCAGCGAAATCGGCACTCTCACCGAACAGCCGGAAGAAGAACCATATCTGAGCGGGTACAACACCGCCCTCTCCGGCCAGGTTGCCATGATTGAATTTGACGGTTCACATGATGAAGACGAAGCCTGATCATCATTCTTGAACAGTGATAAAAAACGCCGCTATATGCGGCGTTTTTTATTGCCTTTAGCTTATTTCAAAGCTCACATTTTCGATCAATAAAAAAGGCCACCCGAAGGTGGCCTTTTCTGTATTTTACTAGAGCATTTACCTATCAAATAGAAATACCTTGATAGGTATGACGATGCGAAAAAGCAAAAACCTAGAGCGAGCAATGCGTTCAAACCTGATCGTTACTCGCTCTAGCGCAGATTATTCTGCGGGATTGTTGGTCATATCAACCAGCATTGCATTTGCAGCATCCGCACCGGAAGTTTTGCGGCGCTCATCGATGATCAACTCATCACGGGCAGTCGCAATACGACGGATCTGGCTCATCATACCGCCGGTACCGGCAGGGATCAGACGACCTACGATCACGTTTTCCTTCAGACCCTGCAGCGTATCAATCTTACCGGCAACAGCCGCTTCGGTCAGTACGCGGGTTGTTTCCTGGAAGGAAGCAGCCGAGATGAACGAAGGTGTCTGCAGAGAGGCCTTCGTAATACCGAGCAGAACCGGCAGACCTTCAGCAGGCTTCTTGCCATCTTCAACCAGACGATCATTAATTTCGTCAAGCTCAATACGGTCAACATTGTCACCCGGAATATAGGTACTGTCACCAGATTCCGTGATTTCAACCTTCTGCAACATCTGACGAACAATCACTTCAATATGCTTGTCGTTGATCGTCACACCCTGCAAACGATAAACTTCCTGAATTTCGTTCACGAGGTAAGAAGCCAAAGCTTCCACGCCCTTGATCGCCAGAATGTCATGCGGTGCAGGATTACCATCGAGAATATAATCACCCTTTTCAATCGCATCGCCATCCTGAAGATGGAAAGGCTTGCCTTTAGGGATCAGATATTCAACCGGCTCCAGATTATGGTCGTTTGGTTCAATAACAATACGACGCTTGTTCTTGTAGTCACGGCCAAAGCGGATTGTACCATCAAGCTCAGCGATAATCGCATGATCTTTCGGACGACGTGCTTCAAACAATTCAGCAACACGCGGCAGACCACCGGTAATATCCTTGGTCTTGGCGCTTTCCATCGGCAAACGAGCAATCACGTCACCAACGCGAACTGTTGCACCCGGCTCAACCGAAAGAATGGTTTCAACCGAAAGCTGGAAGCGTGCTTCGCCACCCTTTGACAGTTTAAGAATCTTGCCATTCTTGTCTTTAACGACAAGAGCAGGCTTAAGATCCGCACCGCGCGGGGTTGAACGCCAGTCAATAACAACGCGCTTGGTGATACCGGTTGATTCATCGGTATTTTCAGCAACCGACAGACCATCCACCATATCTTCAAACTCAACCACACCTTCAACTTCGGTGACGATCGGACGTGTATATGGATCCCATTCAGCCAAACGCTGGCCGCGCTTAACCGCATCGCCATCATCAACAAACAGACGCGACCCGTATGTAATACGATGGCTTGCACGCTCTTTACCGGTAGCATCCATGATGAGAACGGCCATATTACGGCCCATTACCACCAGATTGCCGTCAGTGTTGCGAACCACATTGCGGTTACGCAGAGCAACAGTACCTTCATAAGACGCTTCGAGATATGAGCTATCCACAACCTGCGCAGTACCACCAAGGTGGAATGTACGCATAGTCAGCTGAGTACCAGGCTCACCGATCGACTGCGCAGCGATAACGCCGACAGCTTCACCTTTGTTAACCGGTGTACCGCGTGCAAGGTCACGACCATAGCACTTGCCGCACACGCCGGAGCGGGTAAGACAGGTCAGAGCCGAACGGATACGAACAGTCTGAATACCGGCTTTTTCGATCACTTCAACATGACGCTCTTCGATCATGTCACCGGAAGCGACAATCACCTCACCCGTTGCCGGATGGTTGATATCGTCAAGAGCAACACGACCCAGAATACGCATGCCAAGCGAGGCAACGATCTGACCGGCATCAACGATCGGATTCATCGTTAGACCAACGGTTGCACCACAATCTGCTTCAGAAATAATCGCATCCTGAGCAACGTCAACCAGACGTCGTGTCAGATAACCGGAGTTAGCGGTTTTAAGCGCGGTATCAGCTAGACCCTTACGTGCACCATGTGTCGAGTTGAAGTACTCGTTAACGGTCAGGCCTTCTTTAAAGTTGGAGATAATCGGGGTTTCGATAATCTCGCCCGAAGGCTTGGCCATCAGACCGCGCATACCACCAAGCTGACGCATCTGCGAAGGTGAACCACGTGCACCGGAATGCGACATCATATAGATGGAGTTCATCTGCTTCTGACGGCCGGTTTCAGGGTCGAATTCAACCGCTTTAATACGTGCCATCATTTCGTCAGCGATTTTGTCAGTCGCTTTACCCCAGGCATCAACAACTTTGTTGTACTTTTCGCCCTGAGTAATCAGACCGTCATTGTACTGCTGCTCATACTCTTTGGCCAAAGCTTCTGTGTCAGAAACGATTTTCGCCTTGGCGTCAGGAATGACCATGTCATCCTTACCAAAGGAAATACCGGCACGACAAGCATGAGCAAAACCAAGCTGCATAACGCGGTCACAGAAAATCACTGTCTCTTTTTGTCCGCAATGGCGATAAACGAGATCGATCATCTTGGAGATGTTCTTCTTCGTCATTTCCTGATTGCAGATGTCAAACGAAACATTAGCATTCTTAGGCAGCAATTCACCAAGGATCAGACGACCAGGCGTTGTTTCGAAAACTTTCGAAACAGGATTGCCTTCCGCATCAACCGACTTGAAGCGACCTTTAATCTTGGTGTGCAATGTAACGGTTTTGGTTTCCAGCGCGTGCTGCAACTCACCCATGTCAGCAAAAATCATGCCCTGACCTGGTTCATTCTCAGCAACAATCGACAGATAATACAGACCAAGAACCATATCCTGCGAAGGCACGATGATCGGAAGACCATTGGCCGGATGCAGAATATTATTGGTCGACATCATCAGGACGCGGGCTTCAAGCTGTGCTTCAAGCGACAACGGCACGTGAACAGCCATCTGATCGCCGTCAAAGTCAGCGTTAAACGCAGTACAAACGAGCGGATGCAGCTGAATAGCCTTACCTTCGATCAGTGTTGGTTCGAAAGCCTGAATACCAAGTCTGTGCAGTGTCGGCGCGCGGTTAAGCAGAACCGGATGCTCACGGATAACCTCATCAAGGATATCCCAAACTTCCGGACGTTCTTTTTCAACCAGCTTCTTCGCCTGTTTAACAGTTGAAGAGAAACCTTTGGCATCAAGACGCGCATAGATGAACGGCTTGAACAGTTCCAAAGCCATTTTCTTAGGCAGACCGCACTGGTGCAGTTTCAGTTCAGGACCAGTCACGATAACGGAACGACCGGAATAGTCGACGCGCTTACCAAGCAAGTTCTGACGGAAACGACCCTGCTTACCCTTCAGCATATCCGAAAGTGACTTCAGCGGGCGCTTGTTCGCACCAGTAATGGTACGACCGCGGCGGCCGTTATCAAACAGAGCATCCACAGCTTCCTGCAGCATACGCTTTTCGTTACGGATAATGATGCCAGGCGCACGAAGTTCCATCAGGCGCTTCAACCGGTTGTTACGGTTGATCACACGACGGTAAAGGTCGTTCAGATCGGAAGTCGCAAAGCGGCCGCCATCCAGCGGAACCAATGGACGCAGATCCGGTGGGATCACTGGGACGATCTTCATGATCATCCACTCAGGACGGTTGCCGGATTCCATGAAGTTCTCAACGATCTTGAGACGCTTCATCAGCTTCTTGGTCTTCAGTTCTGATGTGGTTTCGGCCAGATCAGTGCGCAGCTGCACAGCAATCTTGTCGAGCTCCATCGTCGCCAGAAGATCATGAATAGCTTCCGCACCGATCAATGCTGTGAACTGGTCTTCACCAAACTCATCAACAGCAATCATATACTCTTCTTCTGAAAGCAGCTGATGCTCTTTCAGTGAAGTCAGACCAGGTTCGGTAATGATGTAGTTTTCAAAATACAGAACGCGTTCGATATCCTTCAGCGGCATATCAAGCAACGTGCCGATACGCGAAGGAAGCGACTTCAGAAACCAGATATGGGCAACAGGAGCAGCCAGTTCGATATGGCCCATGCGCTCGCGCCGTACGCGCGACAATGTGACTTCAACGCCACATTTTTCGCAAATGATGCCCTTATATTTCATGCGCTTGTACTTACCGCACAGGCATTCATAGTCCTTGATCGGGCCGAAGATGCGGGCACAGAACAGACCATCGCGTTCAGGTTTGAACGTACGGTAGTTGATCGTCTCTGGCTTTTTAATCTCGCCGTATGACCAGGATAGAATCTTCTCAGGGCTGGCAATCGAAATCCGGATGGAATCGAATGTCTGCGCCGGTACCTGAGGATTGAAAAGATTCATGACCTCTTGGTTCATGCCGTTCTCCTTCGGGCATAATCTGCGAAATAGTTGGCCTACTTTTCGCAAGTATCATGCGTTTGAATCTATAAACAGAGCGGTATTGCGGCGCGGCTTTTAGCCTTTGGCACCCATTACTCTCTGACGGGCATTCGCCCTTGTCCGCAACGGTCTAGCGGCATTTCTGCCCTGTTCCGCCATAATCTCAATTTGTGCAGCCAAATAATGGCAATAATGGCGTGGCGCGGAAAACCGCGTCACGCCTTATTATTTTACTCAGCTGCGTCAGGCAGCTCGGTCGGCTGCACGAGATCGCGTGTATCATCGAGCTCAACATTCAGACCAAGCGAACGCATTTCCTTGACGAGAACGTTAAAGCTCTCAGGAATACCCGCTTCGAATGTATCGTCACCACGAACAATCGCCTCGTAAACCTTGGTACGGCCTGCCACGTCATCAGACTTGATGGTGAGCATTTCCTGCAGTGTATAAGCTGCACCATAGGCTTCCAGCGCCCAGACTTCCATTTCACCGAAGCGCTGACCACCGAACTGCGCTTTACCACCCAGCGGCTGCTGTGTAACGAGCGAGTAAGGTCCGATCGAACGGGCATGGATCTTGTCGTCAACAAGGTGGTGAAGTTTGAGCATATAAATATAGCCCATAGTCACCTGACGATCAAAAGGCTCGCCTGTACGTCCGTCATAGAGCGTCGACTGACCGGAAGTTGCCAGACCTGCATCGGTCAACATCGCATTGATGTCAGCTTCAACAGCACCGTCAAACACCGGGGTCGCAATTGACACACCGCGTTTTACCTGATCCGCGAGCATAACGACACTTTCGTCATCATAATTGCGAACCGGTTCATTACGGTCATTATCCGGATAAATATGCTCCAGAGTGTCGCGCAGTGGCTGTATGTTGTTTGTCGACTGATAAACCTCGAGAAGCTCACCGATCTTCTTACCCATACCCGCACAGGCCCAGCCAAGATGCGTTTCAAGAATCTGACCCACGTTCATACGGGACGGCACACCCAGAGGGTTCAGCACGATATCCGCATGCGTTCCATCTTCAAGAAACGGCATATCTTCAACTGGCAGAATGCGGGAAACCACACCCTTGTTGCCGTGACGGCCGGCCATCTTGTCGCCTGGCTGGATTTTGCGCTTAACAGCAACAAAAACCTTAACCATCTTCATGACGCCCGGAGCCATTTCGTCGCCGCGCTGTACCTTTTCGACCTTATCCATGAAGCGTGTTTCAAGTAGCTTCTTGGAGGCGTCGTACTGGTTGCGCAGAGCTTCGAGTTCACTCTGGCTCTTCTCGTCCTCGACAGCAAACTGCCACCACTGGGAACGCGGATATTCAGTCAGAATGTCACGGTTAACCGTAACGCCCTTCTTGAAGCCCTTAGGACCAGCAGCTGTAACCTTGCCTTCCAGCATATCTGCCAGACGACCATAGGTATTACGGTCAAGAATAGACTGTTCGTCATCGCGGTCTTTCGCAAGACGTTCAATTTCTTCCCGCTCAATCGCCATTGCACGTTCGTCTTTTTCAACGCCGTGGCGGTTGAAAACACGAACTTCAACAACAGTACCGTACGTTCCAGGAGGCATACGCATCGAGGTATCACGGACATCGGAAGCCTTTTCACCAAAGATGGCACGAAGAAGCTTTTCTTCCGGTGTCATCGGGCTTTCGCCCTTTGGTGTGATCTTACCGACCAGAATATCACCCGGGTGAACTTCGGCACCAATATAAACAATACCGGCTTCGTCGAGGTTCTTCAGAGCTTCTTCCGAAACGTTAGGAATATCACGGGTGATTTCCTCAGGTCCGAGCTTGGTATCACGGGCCGCTACTTCAAACTCTTCGATATGGATCGAAGTGAAGACGTCATCCGATACGATCTTTTCAGACAGCAGAATGGAGTCTTCATAGTTGTAGCCGTTCCATGGCATAAACGCGACAAGCACGTTACGGCCAAGAGCCAGATCACCGAGATCCGTTGACGGACCATCAGCCAGAATGTCGCCCTTACCTACTTTATCACCGACCCGCACAAGCGGACGCTGATTAATGCAGGTGCTCTGGTTGGAGCGCTGGAACTTCATCAGGCGATAGATATCAACACCGGACTTCGATGGATCGAGGTCTTCTGTCGCACGAATAACGATACGGGTCGCATCCACCTGATCAACAATACCGCCGCGGCGTGCGCCGATAGCTGCACCGGAGTCACGTGCCACAATCGCTTCCATACCGGTTCCGACAAACGGCGCTTCAGCACGTACCAGAGGCACGGCCTGACGCTGCATGTTCGAACCCATCAGAGCGCGGTTGGCGTCATCGTTTTCAAGGAACGGAATAAGCGCTGCAGCAACAGAAACCAGCTGCTTAGGCGAAACGTCCATCAGATCCACATTTTCACGCGGAGCCATCAGAACTTCACCGGCATGACGGGAAATCACGAAATCATCAACGAATTCGTCATTATCGCCAATTTCGGCATTTGCCTGCGCAACATAATGCTTGGCTTCTTCCATTGCTGAAAGATACACAACATCTCTGGTTACTTTACCGTCAACAATCTTACGGTACGGGCTTTCGATGAAGCCGTATTTATTCACGCGCGCAAATGTTGCAAGCGAGTTGATCAGACCGATATTCGGGCCTTCAGGCGTTTCAATCGGGCAGATACGGCCATAATGCGTTGGATGAACGTCGCGGACTTCAAAGCCAGCACGCTCACGGGTCAACCCGCCGGGTCCAAGAGCCGACAGACGACGCTTATGCGTAATTTCCGACAGCGGATTGGTCTGATCCATAAACTGCGACAGCTGCGATGAGCCGAAGAATTCGCGAACAGCGGCAGCAGCCGGCTTCGCATTGATCAGATCCTGCGGCATCACAGTATCGATTTCGATCGAGGACATACGTTCCTTGATCGCACGCTCCATACGCAGCAGACCGACGCGATACTGATTTTCCATCAATTCGCCAACGGAACGCACACGACGGTTGCCGAGATTGTCGATATCGTCGATTTCGCCCTTACCGTCACGCAACTCAACCAGAGTCTTGATAACAGCAAGAATGTCTTCTTTACGCAGAACGCGCACAGTATCAGCCGCATCGAGATCAAGACGCATATTCATCTTAACACGACCAACAGCCGACAGATCGTAACGCTCAGTATCAAACAGCAGCGATTCAAACATCGCCTCTGCGGAATCCATTGTCGGCGGCTCACCAGGACGCATGACACGATAAATGTCAAACAGCGCATCCTGACGTGACTGATTCTTATCAGCAGCCAGCGTATTACGGATATAAGCACCAATATTTACATGATCGATATCAAGGATATTGATCTCGTTGCCACCGGTTTCGAGCAGAACCTTAAGGGTCTTCTCATCAATTTCTTCGCCGGCTTCGAGATAAATCTCACCGGTTGCGTAATTGACGATATCTTCAGCCAGATACGAGCCGAGCAGATCTTCATCTGTCGCGCGAATAGCCTTAACGCCCTTTTCAGCAATCTGCTTGGCAGACCGCGCAGTCAGCTTACGGCCGCTCTCTACAACAACTTCACCGGTATCAGCATCAAGCATATCGCCGATGATTTTCATACCTTTGAAGCGCTCTACCGAGAACGGAATACGCCAATTCTCACCGTCACGCGTATAGGTAACGGCGTTATAGAAGGTCGAAAGAATTTCTTCGCCGTCCATACCAAGCGCCATCAGCAATGATGTGGCTGGCAATTTACGACGACGGTCAATACGTGCAAAAACGATATCTTTAGCATCGAATTCAATATCGAGCCATGAACCGCGATACGGGATAACACGCGCAGCAAACAATAGCTTGCCTGAAGAATGTGTTTTACCCTTATCGTGATCGAAGAATACGCCCGGCGAGCGGTGCATCTGCGAAACGATAACGCGCTCTGTACCATTGACAATAAAGGTACCATTGTCAGTCATGAGCGGCATGTCGCCCATATAGACATCTTGTTCTTTGATGTCTTTGACTGATTTGGCACCAGTATCTTCGTCAATATCAAATACGATAAGACGCAGTGTCACCTTCAGCGGTGCTGAATAGGTCAGATCCCGCTGACGGCATTCATCCACATCGAACTTTGGCGCGTCGAATTCGTATTTAACGAATTCGAGCATAGAGGCCCCGGAAAAATCCGAGATCGGAAACACCGACTTAAAAACAGCCTGCAAACCTTCGTCAGGACGTCCACCCTTCGGTTCATCGACCATAAGGAATTGGTCATAAGAAGCCTTCTGAACCTCAATAAGGTTCGGCATCTGAGCCACATCTGGAATCTTGCCGAAAAATTTGCGTACGCGCTTGCGACCGTTAAAAGAGTGGGTCTGAGCCATCGTCGCTCCTCGTTCTGTGCCTTACGGCGTTCTGAGCCCATGGATTTGCCAAGGGCCTGTTGCTTGCCGCCTTGCGACGGTCCTATGAACGGGTCAAAACCCGTTTCCTGACAGCTGCTCTTCTGTCAGGAAAAGGGTTCGTAACCGCTTGAACTACAATATCTGAAACGACATACACAGTTCATTATGCTATTCTCTTTTGTTTGTCATCTAAAATCAGACGCTTACAAAATCTGCCGCATCATAAGCAGAAAACGGCGGGCCGTTAAGCCCGCCGTATCACTCAAATTACTTGAGTTCAACTTTAGCGCCAGCTGCTTCGAGCTGTGCTTTAACTTTTTCAGCTTCGTCTTTCGACACAGCTTCTTTAACAGCTTTAGGAGCAGCTTCAACGAGGTCCTTAGCTTCCTTCAGGCCGAGACCTGTCAGTGCGCGAACTTCCTTGATCACGTTGATTTTCTGTGCGCCACCGTCAACGAGTACTACGTCGAATTCGGTTTTTTCTTCAGCAGCAGGAGCAGCAGCACCACCGGCAGCAGCAACTGCTACAGGAGCAGCAGCGGATACGCCCCACTTTTCTTCAAGAAGCTTCGACAGTTCTGCAGCTTCCAGAACAGTCAATGCGGACAGGTCGTCAACGATCTTTGCGAGATCAGCCATGGTATATTCCTTTAATTAAGGTTTGAACTGTTGTAACAGCGAGAACGGCCTTACGCCGCTTCGTTCTTCCGGGCATGTGCGCCAATAACGCGGGCAATTTGACCTGCCGGCGCGCTTGTGAGCACAGCGAGACGGGTTGCTGGTGTCTGAACCATACCAACCAGTCGGCCGCGCAGTTCGTCGAGCGATGGCAGGGAAGCAAGAGCTTTCACGCCTTCAGCATCAAGAACTGTTGAGCCCATAGAACCACCAAGAATGACAAGCTTGTCATTGGTCTTGGCAAATTCTACCGCTATTTTCGGAGCTGCAATTGGATCAACTGCATAGGCAATTACGGTCTGTCCAGTGAACAGATCTGCAATGCCTTCGGCCTCCGTGCCCTGAAGAGCGATTTTGGCAAGACGGTTCTTCGCGACTTTAACGGCGCCGCCTGCTTCACGGATTTTCGAGCGCAGAACGCTCATCTGTGCAACAGTGAGACCGCTATAGTGGGCCACGACGACCGAGCCGGACTCTTTAAAAGTACCGTTCAGCCAAGTGACAAATTCGCGTTTTTCCGCTTTTTCCACTGTCTCTCTCCAGTTGATAAGAATGCACAGGAGCATCCTTACCGGGTTGCCTTTGCCAGATAGCGTGTAAGAAGTGCTATCCAACATACGAGGTTTCCTGTCCCCTTCCCCATCCCCACCCTAAGGCAGATCTGGTCAAGGCAACTACGGTTCAAACCCTAAACGCACAGCATAGGCTGTAAAAATAAGGTCTTCCACGTCTCATGCAGGCTCAAAAAAATTAAGGCGAACCACCCACAATCTCGGACAGGATTACCGGAGTTTTATCTCCGGTTATCCGGGCCCAAAGGCCCCGGAAACTTTTAAATAACTTGCAAGCCGTGATTTCAATAGAGCGCTTTTCATTTTTCTGTAATCAGAAAAATCGCTCTATATTGTTTCAGGACAATTTCGGATGGAAAGCTGGTTTCCACTTTTCCTGAAATTGCTCTAACGGCTCACAAGTCAGGCTTTTACAGATTTATTCTGTAAAAGCAAATCAGGCGATTTTAACGCTTGCAGGTTCAACTTTGACGCCAACGCCCATAGTTGAAGAAACAGCAACGCGCTTCAGGTATTCACCCTTAGCACCGGCTGGCTTAGCTTTAATAACAGCGTCAGCGAAAGCACGGATGTTTTCTTCAAGAGCCTTAACGTCGAAAGAAGCCTTACCAATACCGGCATGAATAATACCAGCTTTTTCAACGCGGAACTCAACAGCACCACCCTTGGAAGCCTTAACCGCAGCAGCCACATCAACTGTTACAGTACCGACTTTAGGGTTTGGCATCATGCCGCGCGGGCCGAGAACCTTACCGAGACGACCAACGAGTGGCATCATGTCCGGCGTAGCAATACAACGATCGAAATCGATATTGCCAGCATTGATGGCTTCATACAGATCTTCCGCACCAACGATATCTGCACCGGCTTTCTTAGCTTCTTCAGCTTTGTCACCACGGGCAAATACAGCAACGCGAACAGTACGACCTGTACCGTTTGGCAGGTTAACAACGCCGCGAACCATCTGGTCAGCATGACGCGGATCAACGCCGAGATTCAGAGCAACTTCGATAGTTTCATCGAATTTCGCTACTGCACGCTCTTTAACGAGGCTCAAAGCTGAACCAAGATCATAGAGCTTATTTACATCGACGCCATCACGAATTTTAGCGACACGTTTTGAAATTTTCGCCATCGTATCAGCCTTCCACCTTAAGGCCCATCGAGCGGGCTGAACCTTCGATCATGCGCATTGCTGCTTCGATGTCGGTCGCGTTAAGGTCTTTCATCTTCGCTTCAGCAATTTCACGGAGCTTTTCGCTGGAAATTGTACCGGCAAAAACCTTGCCTGGCTCTTTCGAACCGGCTTTCAGGTTTGCAGCCTTTTTAAGGAAGTATGCAACAGGAGGCGTCTTCATCACGAATGTGAAGGACTTATCCTGGTAATATGTGATCACGACAGGAATCGGCGAACCTTTTTCCTGTTCCTGTGTGGCAGCATTAAATGCCTTACAGAATTCCATGATGTTAATACCGCGCTGACCCAATGCCGGACCAATTGGCGGCGAAGGGGTTGCGGAACCAGCAGCTACCTGTAGCTTCAGCTGGCCCAAAACTTTTTTAGCCATTATTCTTCTGCCTTTTTGTTGTCACTTAAGACAATTTAAAAATGCCATTTCTGACATGTTTACCGCCGCATATGCAGCGTTGCAGTGGGTGGTTCGGTTTACAGAGCGGCTAAGCCTGCTCCCCTTCCACCCGATGATGCCGCTATCTGCGGCGAGTAATCCTGCCGCAGATAGCGGCAGGCAGCCCGAAGGCTGAATGATCAAATCTTTTCGACCTGACCAAATTCAAGATCAACAGGTGTTGCACGACCAAAGATCGACACTTCCACCTTAACGCGTGAACGATCTTCATCAACTTCCTGAACGATACCGTTAAAGGAAGCAAAAGGACCATCCGAAACACGTACAGATTCACCGATTTCAAACGATATCGATGCGCGCGGACGCTCAACACCATCCTGAACCTGAGACAAAATCTGCTCAACCTCACGATCGCTGATCGGAACAGGCTTGGATTCGGATCCCAGAAAACCTGTAACGCGCGGGGTATTCTTGATCAGATGATAAACATCATCTGTCAGATTGGCACGAACCAGAACATAACCCGGGAAGAACTTGCGCTCAGCGTCAACCTTACGGCCGCGACGCACTTCCACGATTTTTTCAGTCGGAACCAGAATTCTTTCGAACAAGTGAAACAGACCCTTCTGCTTCGCTTTTTCTTCAATCGCTTCCGCAACCTTTTTTTCGAAATTCGAATATGCGTGAACGATATACCAACGCGCAGTCATTATGCTTCTCCCGTATAGCTCATACCAGCCAAAACGCTAACCAAACCGTATGTCAACGTCCGAGACCCAGAAGCAACTCTACGCCGTAAGCCATCACCTGATCCGCCACAAAGAAGAAAAGTGCCGCCAGAAATGCCATAATAACAACCATAATAGTTGAAATTACGGTCTCACGTCGGGTTGGCCACGTCACCTTAGCCGTCTCTGCACGAACCTGACGGAAAAATGTAATCGGATTTGTTTTGGACGCCATTTGCCGCTCTGTGCTTGTACTGAGAAAATTATCTCTAATTAAAACAGGTAATTAACAATGTGTTAATCAGAAAGAACTCACAAGATTACGGCACGTCGGACCGGAGTTCGGACCCACGCACCGCCTGTCTGTTGCCTCTTCATAGTGCCGATTCCATAAAAACACAAGCCCATATGCAATGATAAGCAAAATTCACGCATACTGATGTCTTTATGAACAGTTAAAATTTATTCAGGCAATATCAGCCATCATATATCAACGACATAAAGCTGCGCAACCCAACCTCAACAACACCCCTATCTTACAGCATCAGAACCTGTACTGCCACCCCGCCTCGCAATCCGGCCATAGCGCCCTGCTCGCCAAAACAACCCACAAATTAGCGCACAAAAAAACAGCGCCGCACAAAAATGTACGACGCTGTTTAAACTGGCAGGGGCAGCAGGGCTCGAACCCGCGGCCTACGGTTTTGGAGACCGTCGCTCTACCAACTGAGCTATGCCCCTGCATGGATGCATTAATTATAACACACCCATAATCCTACTGTCACCGGAGTGACGCAGGGCTAATACAAGCCCTGCATAATCTTTGTAATCTTTTATTCGATGATCGAAGCGACGATGCCTGCACCAACGGTACGGCCACCTTCGCGGATCGCGAAACGGAGTTTTTCTTCCATGGCAATCGGCACGATCAGCGCAACATCAACAGTTACGTTGTCGCCCGGCATGACCATTTCAATGCCTTCTGGCAAGGTCACAATACCGGTTACGTCAGTTGTACGGAAATAAAACTGCGGACGGTAGTTTGTGAAGAATGGTGTATGACGGCCACCTTCGTCTTTAGTCAGAATATAGGCTTCTGCCTTGAACTTGGTGTGCGGCTTAACCGAACCTGGCTTACACAGAACCTGACCACGTTCAACATCTTCACGACCAACACCACGAACCAGTGCACCGATGTTATCGCCGGCCTGGCCCTGATCGAGCAGCTTGCGGAACATTTCAACGCCGGTAACTGTTGTTTTGCCGGTGGCTTTCATGCCAACGATTTCAACTTCTTCACCAACCTTAACAATACCGCGCTCTACACGACCGGTAACAACTGTACCACGGCCGGAGATCGAGAATACGTCTTCGATTGGCATCAGGAACGGCAGGTCAATCGGACGTTCTGGAGTTGGGATATAAGTATCAACAGCAGCCATCAGAGCACGGATTGCATCTTCACCGAGCACTTTGTTGCTGTCTTCAAGAGCTGCAAGCGCAGAACCCTTGATGATTGGAATTTCATCACCTGGGAAGTCGTAGTTCGACAGAAGTTCACGAACTTCCATGTCTACCAATTCCAGCAGTTCTTCATCGTCAACCTGATCGCACTTGTTAAGGAATACGACAAGCGAAGGAACGCCGACCTGACGGGCAAGCAGAATGTGCTCGCGGGTCTGTGGCATTGGACCATCAGCTGCCGAAACAACCAAAATCGCGCCATCCATCTGAGCCGCACCGGTGATCATGTTCTTCACATAGTCGGCGTGACCTGGGCAATCTACGTGTGCGTAGTGGCGGTTTTCGGTTTCATATTCAACATGCGATGTTGAAATGGTAATACCGCGGGCTTTTTCTTCCGGCGCATTATCGATTTGATCATAGGCCTTGAAGTCACCAAAGAACTTGGTGATCGCTGCTGTCGTCGTTGTCTTACCATGGTCAACGTGACCGATAGTGCCGATATTGACGTGCGGTTTATTGCGTTCAAATTTGCTCTTCGCCATCGCTGTCGCTCTCTTTCACCACAGCGCGCTGATTTGAAATGCGCTGTAACAATTTAAAATGCTGTATAACCTACCCTTAAATCATATTGATCTAAGAGAATATACAGTAGAACTTGCTATTTTGGCCCGCATACGGACCAAAATTTACTGAATTCGCTACCGGCTTGAGCTTTTGACGGCCCGCCAAGTTACCCTACACGCCAAACCGCCCTAAGATAATCTGGAGCGGGTAGCGGGAATCGAACCCGCGTATTCAGCTTGGAAGGCTGCTGCTCTACCATTGAGCTATACCCGCGCACTCTAAGTTCCAGAACCGGTAATGGTGGAGGAGGTTGGTTTCGAACCAACGTAGGCTAAGCCAGCGGATTTACAGTCCGCCCCCTTTAACCACTCGGGCACTCCTCCACGTTACTCATTACCACCGGAACTGAGCGACTAGGCATTCCGTTCACTGCGACCCCGTTAGCTAGGCTCGTTTGTCTGTAGTGAACGAGGGGCGTTATGCCGATAAGACCTTGATCTGTCAACAGGTCATTTTCAAAAATTTACACAAATATTCACAGACTTATCGATAATCCACATTATTAGCTCTTTCATAGGGGCTTTCGGGGGCGGCTTTTTTCATCGTGCAAAACTTTCACACCTTTAAGAACGTAAATATGCTACCTTGGTGACATAATAATCGGTATAGAAACCTCATGACAGACAAAAAATCTTATCCGGACACCTCCGGCACCTCATCCGGCACACCAAAAGATTCGCATTATGCGCGTCTTCGGCGCCAATTTCGTGATCAACACTCTGGCGGCAACCCGCAAAGCCAGCAGCAGAACCGTTTTGACCGGCGTAAGCCTGTTAAAGGCACGCCTGCAGGTGAAGGAATCACGCGCCTCTATGGATTGCACACTGTAAAAGCAGCGATTGAAAATCCGCGCCGTCAGATTTTCCGTATGCTGGTCAGCAAAAATGCGCTGGCACGCCTTGAATTGGATGATTCGACCCTTGCTCGTTTAGAGCCTGAAATCGTTGAACCTAAAGATATTGATGTTCTGACCGGTTCAGACGCTGTTCATCAGGGTGTAATGATCGAAACAGCCGCTCTGAAGCCGCGCAAATTGCAGGACCTTAAAGAAGGGCGCCTGTTGTTGGTGCTCGATCAGGTTACTGATCCGCATAATGTTGGTGCGATTCTGCGTTCAGCCGTTGCATTCGGTGCTGATGCGATCATTACCACTTCCCGCCATAGCCCGCAGGAATCAGGTGTACTGGCGAAATCTGCCTCCGGCGCACTGGAAATGATCGATCAGATTGAAGTTCGCAATCTGGCAGAGACCATTCAGGAACTCCATGATCTCGGTTACATGACCATCGGCCTTGATTCGGAAGGTGATGTTGAAATGGAAACCAGCCTGAAGGGCGAAAAAATTGCTCTGGTACTCGGCGCTGAAGGCAAAGGCCTGCGCCAGAAGACCCGTGAAACGGTGACAACGCTGGCACGACTTGAAATGCCGGGCGCCATCAAATCACTGAATGTTTCTAATGCTGCTGCAATTTCTCTTTATGCAGCGCAGCGCTTTTTGACCAAATAATACAATTCAGCCCTGCAGGCACAAGCATGCAGGGCTGAATATTTAAAGATTAAAATATTCTCACGACATAATCATGTGCCAATACGCACGATTACGCAGTTGCGATATATTGCTTGATTTCGGCGGCTTCTTGCTCCGCCTGCTCTATCCGTTTTTTCACAACGTCACCGATAGAGATAATACCTGCAAGATCACCTGCATCATTTACAACCGGCAAATGACGAAAACGATGCCGTGTCATCATTTCCATCACATAATGAACGGTGTCCTGCGGCTTACAGTGCAAAACTTTTGTCGTCATCGCTTTTGAAACCGGTAGTTTTAATGCCTGCATCCCGTGATTAGCGCACGCACGCACAATATCGCGTTCGGATAAAATGCCTGTAAATTTGCCCTGCCCTTCATCAACCAGCAAGGCGCCGATTCGATGCTTTGAGAGCTGTTGTGCTGCAGTTTCCAAATCAGCATCAGCGCGCACAGTATAAACACTGCCGCCTTTTTGTTCCAGAATCGCCCGTACTGTCATCATTTCCTCCCGAAAAAGCCAGATACAGCAAGCCGGACATCGTATTATCCGGCGAACAGGACAGTTCACTGTGTAGTTATAAGCGTTATTTTTTTTGTTTTTGCTCACACCACGTCAAAACCGCAGATTCAGCTTAACACAAAATTGCGCAACATCATAAATCCATGCAATCAGCGGTTTCCACGCAATAATAGCCCGATGCCGAAATAACCTGCCACAAAGCCCCCAATATGGGCTTCCCATGCTATTCCCGACAATTCGCCCGGCGCTGTTGCATACAATCCGGTGATGACGTTGATCACTAGCCAGAACCCCACAAAAGTCAGCACGGTACGGTTCTGCAATGTTTGCACAACACTCAGCAATGGACCACCAAAGGCTGGCATCTGCCTGCCCGTATCGGAATAATATGTTACACGGCGAAAACCGAAGCGTGCCGCCGCCCCCATCATGCCGGAAATAGCACCCGAAGCCCCGACCAGCGGAATATTACTGTCCGGATAAAGCGCATAATGGGTAAAGGCCGCAATGATAGCTGTGAGCAGCCAGAATACTAAAAACTTTCGGGTACCAATGCGCCCTGCCAGTGGCGAGCCAAAAGCTGCAAACCACACCGTGTTCACGGCCAGATGGGCAAATCCGCCATGCATAAAGGAATAGCTGACAGCGCTGAACCACGCAGAAATATCAGTGAAGCCACCACCAAGACTGAAGCGCTGCGGTATGAAAGCAAAATTCAACATAAACCAGACATATTGGGCATCACTCAGCACATAGGTCTGAATGAGATAGACCGCCACACATACACCAATCAGCGCCACCACAACCGGCGGCATGTTAAACATCGGTTGCGATCCGCCGTTGCCGCGCTCATTACCGGCATGCGGTCCGTTCATTGATTGCTGCATACTATCCTCATCATGATTTACCCTTGCCTGCCTCATCCGATAAGAGAGCTGCGGCACTCAGCATTAAGGGATAAAGCGCATTCCCAAAACTGTGAAGCGGCTTTCTCAGCAAGATGACCGTAAAACAGATAAATAAAGCGATTTTCTGCTTTAAGATAAGATGGATCCGTTCAAGCCGCATAAAGGCAAAAAAAAACCGCCTGTCAGACAGGCGGTGAACGGACAATAAAGTCCGGTCATTAATTCTGGAGGTCAGACATAAATTCCAGGTGATCATTGAAAATAAAAACCGGTAATTTATATATTATTCGATCCAAACACACTTAAATGCTTCTGGCAAATACAGAGCCGTTTAAAAATTATTGCAACACTGCATTAGCTTAAAGCCAGATTAGGAATGCGCTGCACGCCATTCACGCATTTTTCGATCCATGCAGTAATTAAACGCTTTGTGTGCATTTACAAACACCGCAGAAAACATGAACCCGACCTCTGCCGAACAACTGGCATTGGCTTTTACATTATCAAACTCTTGTGTTTGTGACATTGCTGAGTTTGGATTCATGTATAAAAACAATACAACAGACATAACCAAGGAAAAACACTTCATTGAAATACCTTTAGTAAGAACTAAAATACAATAAAAAATATTAACAATACAAAATACATAATTGTTTAATTTAAATTTAACAAACATATATATGGAACCTATTTATTGCTACTTGAAAAAATTCATTTTCTGAATTGATAATAAAATGACCTTAAAAGTTACAATAATACCTATGAAAATAATCGATCAACTTTTTATTAACCATGTTTATTATTGTTCGTGGATGATCAGGCGCTGATCATGGCTTGTTTACATTCGTCTGCGCATATTAACGCATCGAACAAATACAGGATGCGCTGACCATAATGGCGCCCTGTTTTATTCTGAAAGACAACACCGTGTCATATGTTGCACGAATTCACATGCTTTTCTGCGCAGAATTCAATGCGTGACAGGATCTGAAAGAAGACGAGGATAGCAGCCATATCATGAAACATGATTGGACAGCCGATCTGCTCACTTATTGGGACAGACTGCGCGGTACCCGCGCGGCGCCGGATCGTTCTGACATCAGCCCCCGTGCTTTAGGGGGAAAGCTTCCTAATATTTTCATTTTGCGTGGCGATGCGCAAAATGCATCAATTGATGCCCCCAGCGATACCAATATTCCTGAGGCTAAACAGTGGCAGTTCCGGCTTGCAGGTACCCGACTTTGCACGCTTTATGGTAGAGAATTGCGCAATACCCGCTTTTTATCGCTATGGCATGATGATGTACGGCCATGGCTTGCAGAGCAATTGCACCTTTCAGGGCTGGATTACCGCCCGTTGCGTTTAGAGCATACCAGTATCACGCTGAATGAAAAATCATGCCATTTTGAAACACTGTTATTGCCTTTGCACGAGACAGATGGTTCTCTGGCATGGATGGGCAGCATGATCGCGCTTGATCAGCCGCTTTGGCTCGGTAGTGATGCGCTTATCAACAATCATATGGGGCTTATCCCCCATGCGCCTGCCTATGCGCCGGTTGAAAATACCATCCCGCCTTTGCAAAATACCGGCATGAAATCTGTGCTGCAGGTACTGCTTGATCGTCATCATGAGCTGGCACCTGCGCAGACACAAGCCAGTGAAACACCGCGCGAAAAAACGCCTGCAATGATGTCCTCATCACTTTTGCAAAACACTGCAGAAAATGAAAGCCACCAGCTTGCAGACACGGCCTTTGCCCGTGATCTGCTGCCTCAGCTTGAGGCGATCATGCCTTCTGTGCAAATTGCGGATCAAAACATGCAGCATTCGGCACATTATTCTGCTGGTGCCGCTCCGGCACATAATTCAACGAGTGCCGCTCCGGCACATAATTCAACGGGTGCCGCTCCGGCACATAATTCGGCACCACTCACCGTGGCAGACTTGATCAAAAGCATCCATCCGGCTGCACCACAGGCTGAAACTGCTGTTGCAGCAGCCAAACCCGCTTATCTGAAATTGATAACCGGCGGCAAAGACAAAGCCTGATATTTTTCAGCGTAATTCCTGTGCAGTATTTTATTAAAACCAGCCGATCACAATTTATAGTTATCAAAGCCTGAAGCCGTTCTCAGGCTCAATTTGTTATATGTTAATCATACTCCCCAGCCGCACTTTGCCATTACATAAGTTTCTACACCGCACATTAACCAATGCCTGCACAGAAGTGCCGTTTCTCAACCCTGTGTTAACCTGAAAACACATCGTTAACCCCAAGCCTTCACACAACTGAAACTTGCATGAATTTTGCGTATAATAAGTCCTAATTTCCGTTAAAACATTGATTTTACAACCAGTTAAGGTTTACAAATCTTCACCTCTGCGTTTACTTTGTCTTTGCTATATCCCTTTGGAGAGTGTCAATATCTGCCTGCCATTGTGCCCTCAACAAGGAGCGTCACAATGTATAACAAGACAGCACATAAAAAGAGCGCGCACGGCATAACAGCAAAATATAAGCTGGCCGTAGTCGCTTTGCTGCTGACAATGACAGGGCTTACCACCACGCAGACTCAGGCAGGCGACAATCCGTGGATGCAAACAGAAAACCGCACCACGCAGCCTGTCGGACATTATGATTTTTGCAAACTCAATAAATCCGAATGCAATCAGACCAGCCGCACACAGGCACCATTAAAGCTCACACAAGCCTCGTGGAATAAAATTGTACAGGTAAATAGGCAGGTCAACCAAACCGTGCAGCCACGCACAGATATGGAAATCTGGGGCAAAGAAGAGGTCTGGTCATATCCGGTGCAATCCCAAGATCAATTAAGCGGTGATTGTGAAGATTACGTGCTGCTTAAGCGCCGCATGCTTATCAATGCCGGCATTCCGGTCAATACGCTGCTGATAACCGTAGTGCGTCAGGAAAACGGCGAAGGTCATGCGGTTTTAGCCATCCGCACAGATCGCGGTGATTTCATTCTCGATAATCTGGCAGATACTGTTAAGGCTTGGAACCAGACCAGCTACACCTATCTCAAGCGCCAATCTGCTCTGCATAGCGGCCAGTGGGTTGATATTCGTCACGATCCTGAAATGCTGATGAGCGGCATAGCAACCTCTGCACTTGGTAAGTAAGACATTACGAACCACCGCTCTTATAATTTTTCAGCCCTAAATTTTCAGGCGAAATGCGTTTCCGGCGCAATTTCCAGACCGCGCTGATACCGCTTGCCATTTTCTACATAGCTTTGCGCAGAAGCGCGTAGTTTTTCGATTTGCCCAGGGCTCAGTTCACGCACCACACGTGCCGGTGAACCAACGATCAGCGAATTATCCGGAAACTCTTTGCCTTCTGTTACCAAAGCACCGGCGCCCACCAGCGAATTCTTGCCGATTTTAGCGCCGTTCAGCACAACTGCGCCGATTCCGATCAGGCTGTTTTCACCAATTATGCAGCCATGCAGCATCGCGCGGTGGCCAATTGTGCACCCCTCGCCGATTGTCAGCGGAAAACCGATATCCGTATGTAGCACGCAATGCTCCTGCACATTGCTGTCCTTACCAATATTTATCAATTCATTATCACCACGCGCAATCACGCCGAACCAGATCCCTGCATTTTCACCAATGCGCACTTTGCCGATCAGCGTGGCATCCGGCGCAACCCAGTTGCTGGCACGATGATCAAATTGCGGTGCATGGCCATCAAGTACATAAACAGGCATCAGAATCCTCCGTCAAATCGCTTCTTGTCGACATTACTAGAGCAGTTTCAGGAAAAGTCGGATCCGGTTTTCCGTCCGAAACTGCGTTTAAACAAACAGATAGAGCGGTTTTCCTGCTTCAAAGAAAAATAAAAACGCTCTAGAGCATTTCACTATAAAGTTGAATCAACTTGATAGTGAAATGCGAAAACTCTAAAATCTAGAGCGAGCGCTGTGATCCAACCTGAACGTTACCCGCTCTAGTCTGTATATTGGCAATCAGGCTACCACAGCTCATCGGGCACGCCACCATTCAACACTTCATTAATCCGCCGCGTGGTGGCAGCGGTTACACCATCCGGCAAAGCATCCAGCGCAAAAAACCGCGCTTCAGCAATTTCCCTGTCCGGTTGATGCGGTTTAACTTGCTTAAATGCACGGCAAACATACACCGCCACATGATCGCGCCTTGAAACATGCGCATTATTATAAAGCCCGAACAGCTGCGGCTCGGCAGTCAGTACAATATTGCCTTCCTCGCGCAGCTCTTTAGTCAATGCCTGTTTAAAAGTTTCACCGCGCTCTACGCCGCCGCCAGGCAAATGCCAGCCCTTCACATAGGTATGACGCACCAGAAACACTTGCCTCTTAGCCTCATCAAGCACAATCGCCCGCACCCCCAAGGTCATCGGGCGGCGTAACAAAAAATACGTGTGAAACAGCCATTGTTTGATTTTCATAATATATTCCGGCTTCCCGCCATCAGCACATCCTGTCTTTAACCGGTTTTAGCACTGCTGTTCAGGATTACAAACCCACAGTCAGCCGGTTTGCAATCACAGATATAAGCGGTTTTTAGTTGACTATGATGCGCTGAAAGCTAAATCATGCACGCATGTTCAGACTTGCCCATATTTCAGATATCCATCTTTCACCCTTACCACAGGTACGGCTGCGTGAATTGGTATCCAAACGCATTACCGGTTATATAAACTGGAAGCGTCATCGCAAAGGTGCCATGCATGATTGGGTGCTGGATAGTCTGATTGAAGACCTGCGAACCCGCAAGCCCGATCATATCGCTATCACCGGTGATCTGGTTAATCTGGCCCTCAATCTTGAGATTGATAATGCTTATGACTGGCTGAAAGCGCTGGGAAATGAGCAGAACATCTCTTTTGTGCCAGGCAATCATGATGCCTATGTACCGGGAGCACTGGAAAAATCTTCCCGCAAATGGGAGCCGTGGATGCGCGGTGACGGTATAGACAACCGCAATAACCGCCCGCAATTTCCTTATCTCAGGGTCCGCGATGGTGTCGCCATTATTGGTGTCAGCTCGGCACGTGCCACCGCGCCATTTATGGCGAGCGGTGATTTTTTACCGGCGCAGGCAGCGCGGCTGAAGAAAATGCTGATTGAAACCGGTAATCAGGGTTTGTGCCGCGTGGTGCTGATTCACCATCCGCCAGTGCGTAATGCAACACCTGCCTATAAACGGTTGTTTGGTATTTCCCGTTTTCAAAAAATAATCCGTGAGGCCGGTGCTGAGCTGGTGTTGCATGGCCATACACATCTTGCAACCTATAATGAAATTGCAGGGCCTGCCGGTTCTGTACCAGTGATCTGCGTGCCATCCGCCAGTCAGGCGCCTTGCGCTCCGGATGAGGAAGAGCGCAAACCAGCTGCACGCTATAATCTGTTTTCAATTGAAAAAGCAGCGCAAGCGCATAGATGGCACTGCCATTGGCAACAATATGGCTTCAACAATGACAGCCACACTGTACAGCTTATTGAGGAGCGCGAGCTTGAACTGGGTTCAGCGGGTCAGGAAACAGCGCTATCATAATCCTCAGGAATATTTTCTGTTTTTATAAAAACGAAATGCTCTAGCGCAAGATTGGCAGGCTGATACCATAATGCTGAAACAGCAGCATGAGTAATCCGCAGCCCAGCAACGCCCCGCCAACAAACCACAGCAGACTGCTGATAAATGTGCTGCCTGCTTGCTGTGTTTTTGCCATTGCTGCTATACTTCTTTGGTCTTCAGCTGCTTGGTCAGCTGGTTTTTCAGCTTTTGGGCAGGTCCCATCAGCCGCATCCGGTGCAATATCGTCCATCAGCCTTTCGCGCTCAATAATCCGCAAAGCAATATAGCGTGTTACGGCTGCGGAAATCACCTTAATATCAGGGCTCTCCGCCAATACTAAGCGCCCTGAGCGGGTATCACGCACAAAGCGATAGCTGCGCCGATCGCGTGAAATCATCACAAAAGCACTGGCATCAAGCCATAAACGCGGCTGCATGCCGTGATTGAGACAAAAATCCCATTGCTCGTCTTGCACTGGCACCGCATCAAAAACCGGCTGCAAATCCTGCACCAGCATTTCAAGACGGGCAATATCAGCCTCTCTGATATCAGTTATACTATCCAGCCGGTCAGCTTGCGCAGCTTTTGCCTGCCGTACAGCATTTTTTAGCCGCGCATGCCCTGACAGAGCATCACCTTCCAGCAACTTGTCGCTTAAAGAAGTATCTGCACTGAAGTCATTTTCACTTTTATTCATGCTGCTGACCTTATCAAGAGTACAAAAACACAGGCCTCATGATGCATGGCTATTTTATGACCGCATTCTCGGTTTTATTTCAAATAAAAAAGCCTGAGAGATTTCTCAGGCTTTTTCTTTTCATAGAACTGTAATTATTTTTTCAGTCTATTGACCGCTGAAACAATCGCGGCAAGTGAAGATGTCACAATATTATGGTGGACGCCGACACCGAATATCGTGCCTTGCGGGTGCGCAAGTTCTACATAACTAATCGCTGATGCATCTGAACCGCGCTGTAGCGAATGCTCCGAATAATCGGCAACGGAAATATCAATCCCGACATATTTTGACAGCGCATCAATAAAGCCGTCCACGGGGCCGGTACCGCGGCCTTCAATAGTTTTAGTCACACCATTATCAATGATCTCAGCTTGCATGATACGGATGGTTTTATTGTCAGGATCAGCGAAAGTATGATGATCGACAAATTCCAAACCAGTGCCGGACTGGCTGACATAGGTTTTCTTGAACTCTTCATAAATGCGCTGCGACTGCAATTCCTTGCCTTCATCATCAGTAATCTGCTGAATGATTTCACGGAATTCCACCTGCATTTTACGCGGGATATTCAGGCCGTAATCCTGCTGCAGAATATATGCGAGACCACCTTTGCCCGATTGCGAGTTGATGCGGATAATCGCTTCATAAGACCGGCCAACATCCTGCGGATCAATTGGCAGATAAGGCACTTCCCATGTCGGGGTATTAGCGCCCTTCTTGGCTTTCATGCCCTTATTGATCGCATCCTGATGCGAACCGGAAAACGCAGTGTAAACCAACTCACCCACATATGGGTGGCGCTCCGGAATAACCAGCTGGTTGGAATATTCGTAAACTTCCTTCATCCGGTTAATGTCCGAGCAATCCAGCTCAGGATCAATACCTTGTGTGAACATGTTCAGTGCCAATGTCACCAGATCCACGTTGCCTGTGCGCTCGCCATTACCAAACAATGTGCCTTCAACGCGGTCTGCACCGGCCATTAAGCCCAGTTCAGTGGCAGCAATACCTGTGCCACGGTCATTATGCGGATGCAGCGAAATAATCAGATTTTCACGATTATCAAGATTGCGGCACATCCATTCAATCTGATCGGCATAGACATTCGGCGTATTCATCTCGACCGTTGAAGGCAGGTTGAGGATCAGCTTGTGCTCTGCTGTCGGCTGCACAATTTCAGCAACCGCATTACAAATTTCCAGCGCCACTTCCAGCTCGGTACCGGTAAAGCTTTCCGGTGAATATTGAAAACGATAGCCACCACCGGCTTTTGCAGCCATATCCATAATCATTTTAGCGGCATCAGTGGCAATCTGCTTGATGCCTTTAACATCTTTGCCAAACACCACACGGCGCTGCAATTCACTGGTGGAATTGTAGAAATGGATGATCGGGGTTTTAGCACCTTCGAGTGATTCAAATGTACGGGTAATCAACTCCGGACGGCACTGCACCAGCACCTGCAAATCTACATCATCCGGCACATTGCCCTGCTCGATACACCAGCGGCAAAAGTCGAAATCTGTTTGTGAAGCTGATGGAAAGCCGATTTCAATTTCAGGAAAGCCCATATCCATCAGCAGCTGGAACATCCGCGCTTTACGGTCGTGACCCATCGGATCAACAAGAGCCTGATTGCCATCACGCAAATCGACCGAACACCAGATTGGTGCCTTATCGATCATTTTCGAAGGCCACAGGCGATCTGTCAAAACTGTGGTTCTGAAAGGCGTATATTTTTCAGCGGCAATCGGCATGCCTTTGCGCGCGGATTTAAACTGAGGTTTTGAACTGGATGTAATATTGGTCATTTTAACTTCTCATACGCTGCGGCAGACTTTATCCTGAGGATAACAGACTACTGAAACAAGCCCCGCCTGCTCAATTCAAAACTGAATTTAAAGGCAAATTACGGGCATAATTTAACGGGATAACGGATTCTGTGACAGGAGCATGAGTCAGGCGGCTCTAACGACCGCCGGACGCTCCAATCAACGAGCCCGGCGATCGCCGCTAAGGCCGAGAAGAAGTAGTAGCGAGAATTCACGCGCGCAAGATTCAGCGGCGGCAAAGCCCTGATCTGCCCCAAAGCTCATGAATGAGCTGGTATGTTGATGCGCGTTTTTCATAATTAGGATGCTATACAGCTTGATAACAAGTTGCAAGACACTTGCTTATAAACGCAAGAATATTACCACAGCAATTATGAACAATAAAAAACACCGCAATCCATACAGGCATTGCGGTGTTTTAAACTAGCGAAAACAATTAGTTATCAGCACTTATGCAAAAGGCACAGCAACAGTGCCCAAAGGCAGCTTCGCCTCGTCTTCCGGCTCGACATGAATGACAACCCGCGAGTTTTCTATTTTTTCCTGCAAAGCATCCTCAATCCGGTCGCAAATAAGATGCGAGTCGCCAACAGTCATGTCGGCAGCAACAACCAAGTGAAATTCAATAAATGTTACGCGTCCGGCAATACGTGTTTTCAGATCATGCACTTCTATTGCCCCCGCAGCATTGGCTGAAATAATATCACGAATTTGCATTTCTTCACCGGGCTCAACCCCCATATCCATCAGGCCTTGCACCGAGGAATTGATGACGTGCCAGCCCTGCCAGATAATATTGAGTGCAACCACAATCGCCAGCAGCGGGTCAAGAATTGTCCAGCCAGTGATAACAGCCGCAATCAACCCGATCAGCACGCCAGCTGATGTGATCACATCGGTCATAATATGTTTGCCATCCGCCAGCAGCGCCGGTGATTTGTTCTTGCGTCCGGTGCGGATCAGCAGGCTTGCCCAAAACATATTGATAACGCCGGCAACCAGATTGATGCCCAGCCCTATCCAAGGCTCGTCAAGTGTTCGCGGATGCTCCAGCGCACTCCATGCCTCGCGACAGATCATCAGCGCTGCAACAACAATCAAAACCCCTTCAACCACCGCCGACAAATATTCAGCTTTATGATGGCCATAAGGATGATTGCCATCTGCCGGCATCGAGCTGACACTGATAGCCCACCATGCGCCGACGGCAGCAATAACATTGACGATTGATTCAAGCGCATCAGAATAAAGCGCCACCGAGCCGGTGAGCAGATAGGCCAGATATTTAAGCCCCATCACACCAATAGCTACGGGTATCGTCCAGGCAGCAAGCCGCCGGATTTTTACAGTCGCGTCCATATTCCAACCTTCATTATTATATTATCTGCATAATGTTTGACCGGACAGAGAGGCTGCGGACAAAGCAAATATGTGAATTTAATTATGCAGCACTTACAAATTATCAGCCGTAACCTCGCTGCTTTACAACAACCGGACAACCGCATTCTCATTTTAAAATTGATACATCTCAGCAAATACGCTGATCTTCAGATTGGTTTAACCCAATTCCGACAAATTCCAAATCACTAAAAATACAAACCAGCTCAATATAGGCTTATTTTTATCATCCAGTTGCAACTGCCTCTCAATCAATTGCTACCGCACAATAATACAACGAATACAGCACCTTAACTGGCCAGCAACTGCAAATCACTTGCAATTAGAATGGTGTATTTTAGTGATAGAGAATCAGATTTTTGCGCTATGCCGGCCACGCCTTTTTAAATTCACGAATATATTGTATAGAAAACACACCATCAGATTTTGCAGTTCAGATAAGCAGCGTTTCAACTCTTGAAATGCGCAGCTCTGTGCTCTGCCACAGCTAAAATTTAATATTGCCTTTTTAGCTGGTGCTAGCCGGAGCTTCCGTCATGAAACAATACTGATGTTCAAAAATTTAAAATATAAAGATTACAGTTACCTAGGATGGTTTGATAATCTTTTAGAAATCAGCGCCCGAAAGGCTGTGATATTAAAATGCAACGTCTCGCACGTTTTGAACAACTCATATTAAAGCGTTCTATATTAGTAACCATATTCATCGGTCTTTTTGGAATTGTATTTGGCCTGCTCTCAGGCTCCAGCGCGGTCATATTTGACGGCATGTTTTCCTCCACAGACGCTGCAATGTCGATCCTTGCACTCTATGTAGCCAGGCTATTAACCAGTGAGGGTACGCGACGCTTTCAGCATGGCTTCTGGCATATTGAACCACTGGTTCTGGCATTCAACGGTATAGTGCTTATTCTGTTTTGTTTTTATGCCTTCATCAATGCGATCAAAGCCTTGATACAGGGCGGTCATCACCTGAATTTTGACTGGGCCATTATTTACGCCGTTATTGTCTGTATCATTTGTTTTGCCATGATGGCCTATCAAACGCAGGTCAACAAACGCCTGAAATCAAGCTTTATTCTGCTTGATACGCAAAGCTGGCTGATGACAGCACTCATCACATTGGCGCTGCTTATTGCCTTCAGTTTTGCATGGGCACTGCAGGGTACCAGTTACGAGCCATGGACAGTCTATGTCGATCCGGCCATTCTATTGGTACTCTCTGCCGGTCTGATCTTCATCCCGATGAAAACGGTGGCGGCGGCTCTCAGAGAGATTCTACTGGTCACGCCTGAACGTATGGACTTGCGTGTGCGTGGTATTATGGATGAGATGAAACGTAAACACGGCTTTAAAAAATATGCCAGTTATGTTGCCAAGATCGGTCGCGCGCGCTTCATTGAAATTCATGTGGTTTTGCCAAAAGATTTCAAGATTGAAAATGTTGCAACGCTCGATGCTATTCGCGAGGAAATCGGTGAAGAAATTGGCGGTGCCGGCCCGCAACGCTGGATAACAGTGAGCTTTACCGGTGATGAAAGCTGGATTTAAAAAAAACGGCCACGTTTGCCTTAACAAAATAAAGCCGCAGGATATCAATCCTGCGGCTTTATTTTTAACTCTTGGTATCTGTGGTTATTTTTTAACCAGCTTGGCTACCACATTCTCAATCATCTGCATGCCGGCATTGCCGCCAAGTGTCATGATCGATTCCGGATGAAACTGCACAGCAGCAACCGGCTCGCTCACATGTTCCAATCCCATAATCACACCATCATCAGTCTCGGCAGTAATAACAAAACATGCAGGCAATGTAGCTTTATCCGCATAGAGTGAATGATAACGCCCGACAGTAACTTCACTGCCAAGCCCTGCAAAAACTACACCGTTTTTAAGAATTTTGATCCGCGATGGTTTGCCATGCATCGGAATATCCAGCTGCTTCAGTGAGCCGCCATAAGCTTCAGTCAGCGCCTGAAGACCAAGACAAACACCAAATACCGGCAAATCACGATCCCGCGCTTTACGGATTGTATTGCTACAATCAAAATCTTTCGGTGTGCCGGGCCCCGGCGATAGCACCACCAGATCAGGCTTGAAGCGGTCAAAGATCGCATCACTCACCGGTGAGCGAACCGTTGCCACATTCGCACCGGTCTGGCGGAAATAATTGGCCAGCGTATGCACGAATGAATCTTCGTGATCGACCAGTAAAATCGAAATTCCGGTTCCCGCTTGCATAGACTGAGTTTTTTCCTGTAATTCCGGTTTAATATGTGCATCACGAATAGCAGTCAGCATTGCCGATGCTTTAAGCTCGGTTTCAGCCTCTTCTTCCTGCGGATTTGAATCATAAAGCAGCGTTGCTCCGGCACGCACCTGCGCCACACCACCTTTAATCCGTATGGTACGCAAGGTCAGGCCGGTATTCATGTTACCGTTAAAATGCATCATACCAACGGCACCGCCATACCATGCACGGGGGCTGCGTTCGTTTTCTTCAATAAAGCGCATCGCCCACAATTTGGGCGCACCGGTAACCGTTACCGCCCATGCATGGCTGAGAAATGCGTCAAAAGCATCCATACCATCGCGCAGACGGCCCTCAATATGGTCAACCGTATGGATCAGGCGTGAATACATCTCAATCTGTCGACGGCCGATCACACGCACCGATTCCGGCTCGCAAACACGGCTTTTGTCGTTGCGATCCACATCGGAACACATTGTGAGTTCGGACTCGTCTTTTTTCGAATTCAGCAATTTCAAAATCTGTTCACTGTCAGAAATTGCATCTTCACCGCGTTTGATCGTGCCTGAGATCGGACAGGTTTCAATGCGGCGGCCATTCACACGCACAAACATTTCCGGCGAGGCACCGATCAGATATTCCTGATCACCCAGATTGATAAAAAATGAGTAAGGTGAAGGATTAATATTTTTCAGCTTGCGCGAAATCGCAGATGGCTGATTAGCACATTTTTCATAAAAAATTTGCCCCGGCACCACTTCAAACAGATCACCACATTTAAAGCTTTCCTTGGCACGCTCGACAAGGGCGGCATATTCACCCTTCTCATGATCACCGCGTGCCGGTGCGGCTTTGGCAGGCTGAAAATTCTCTGCAGGGGTATCTCGTGGCAGGTTTTCTGTAGATTTTTGACCAAGTTTAAAGTCATAGGAATCAACCCATGCTTTGGCTGAGTAATGGTCAACAACCAGAATTTCATCAGGCAGAAACAGTACCAGATCGCGCTGATCTTCCGGGCGCTTGAGCTTGAAGGTGATCGGCTCGAACTGAAATGCCAGATCATAACCAAATGCGCCATAAAGACCGAGGTTATCGTCTTCCTCAGAAAAGAACAGGGAAACAATGGCGCGCAGAACCGTGAAGACCGACGGCATCCGCGAGCGCTCTTCTTCCATATATTGGTGTTTTGGCTCTGCAATAGTCAGTTGAATGAGCGTAGCGCTGTTATCAGTAATAACCACCTCTTCAAGCGTACTCACCACCAGCCCGACAGCACCGAGCAACACTTCACCGCGTGCATTCAGTGCTTCAATACGCATTGAGCGGCCTTTGGAGGTGATCACCAGCGGCGGGTCAATAATCGCAGTATCCCAGCGTGTATAACGGCCCGGATACTCATAATTGGAGGAAAAAACAGCCCCGCGCCGAGTATCAAGTGCATCAATGCGCTTGTCGATTGCGGTTTTATAATCGACCAGATTGCGGCGGCGTGTGATCGTAACACCACCCTGTGTCTGATACTCTTGCTGATCCTGATCGGCAGTTTTTGCCATAATCGCCCTGCTCCTTATATTGCGCCCCATATACTGCTTAACAGTTGGTTTCGCATCCTTTTTATCCAAAGCTTTACAAAGCTCCGGCAATAAACGGGTCGATCAAGATTTAAGGGCTGAAAATAAAAAACGGCCGCCCGGTAAAACCTTGAGCGACCTGAAATGACACTTATGCAAATGCCTGCGGGGCCGCTAAAAGCGAGCCCACCACCAAACCAGAGATGCATTAAGTAATTTAATCATGCGGCATTGTTAGCGCCGCTCCTCACAGCTTGCAACAAAAAAATACATTTAACCAATCTATGCAGAAATATTTATAATAAAATTATTATGCACTTATAAATTGCATATATGAAAATATGAAACCAGGCCATATCATAGATAGTATCAACTGCAATAAATGCGCACGAGACGCATCCGTTGAGTAGCTTTACGCTGGCTTAATAAATTTGAAAACCACTTGCACCATATAATTACATATTAAATATTATTATTTAATATCAATAATTTACATAAACATCTAGATTCAAATTCTTTACAAGAAAAACCCGGATCAGATGGGATCCGGGTTAGAATGTCCGATATGCGGACGATCAGGCAAGCATTCATATAAGACTATCTACGCTGGTCCCGATATTAAATAAGCAATTCATTTCATAAAAATATTATGCTCATAGTAAAAATAAATTAGTAAAATATACTTTTTAGTATAACCATTAATCTACCTCAGGTTGTAAATTTCGTCAATAAAAAACTGTGCACAAACTACAAAAATAATTTGCCTGCCACAGATGTTCTGTGGCAGGCAAAATTTATCATACTTATATAAAACTGATTTACCAGGCAGAAATCAACTGCACCTCGGGCAAAGCACCGCTTACTCCCGAAGAAATGCCTTTATCATTCCCCCATAGCAATCAGAGACGCATTGCCACCGGCAGCGGCAGTATTGATGGAAACCACCTGCTCCAGTGCAAAACGCAACAGATAGTTCGGACCACCAGCCTTAGGCCCAGTACCGGAAAGTCCGGAACCACCAAATGGCTGCGTACCGACAACGGCGCCGATTGTGTTGCGGTTGATATAAATATTACCAACATCCAGACGATCAATCGCGCGAGCTAAGACTGCTTCAATACGACTGTGCAGACCAAAGGTCAGGCCGTATCCGGAATCAGCAACCTGATCCAGAACCTTATCCAGCTCTGAAGCCTTCCAGCGCACAACATGCAGAACCGGCCCGAATACTTCACGGGTCAGCTCAGATGCATCACTGAGCTCAATAATATGCGGTGCAAAGAAATGACCGGACTTCAGCGCCCCATCCGGAGCATTGCCGACTTTGGTGACTTTATGCTTCACAGCCATCTGCGCCACATAATCATCCAGCATAGCCATCTGCTCATTATCAATGATCGGGCCGATATCAGTGGTTTCCAGCGCCGGATTACCAAGGATCATTTCACGGGCAGCACCGTCAATCATCTTGAGCATTGTATCTGCCACATCATCCTGCAGATACAACAGACGCAGAGCCGAACAACGCTGACCTGCCGAGCGGAAGGCCGACATAACCACATCATCCGCCACCTGCTCCGGCAGCGCCGTTGCATCAACGATCATGGCATTCAATCCACCCGTTTCAGCAATCAACGGTACAATTGGCCCCTTCTTCGCGGCTAATGTACGATTAATCGCCCATGCAGTATCGGTTGAGCCGGTAAATGACACACCATCAATGCGCGGATGCGAGGTAAGGGCAGCACCCACTGAGCCATCACCCGGCACATAAAGCACCACATCCTGCGGAACACCGGCTTCATGCAGCAGTTTGATAGCTTCAAAAGCGACCAAAGGTGTCTGTTCGGCAGGCTTGGCAATAACCGCATTACCGGCAGCCAGTGCAGCACTGACCTGACCTAAGAAAATTGCCAGCGGAAAGTTCCACGGGCTGATGCAAACGAAAACACCGCGTCCGCGATAGCGCAGGCGGTTATCTTCACCTGTGGGTCCGGGCATAATTGTTTCATTGGCGAAATGACGGCGGGCTTCAGCAGCATAAAAGCGGCAAAAATCAACAGCTTCGCGGATTTCAGCAATACCATCATCCAATGTCTTGCCAGCTTCACGTGATAACAGGTCAATAAAGCGGTCGCGGTTTTGCTCCAGAAGGTCAGCAGTACGCTCCAAAGCAGTTGCACGGCTCTCAACGCTGACACGTGACCATGCAGCAAAGCCCTTGCGTGCTGTTGTCACTGCAGTTGCAGCTTCTTCCGCAGTCGCTTCCGCAACGGTGCCGACCTTTGATCCGTCAACCGGCGACAGCACAGGCTTGCCACCGCTCTTTTTAGCAAAGCCGGCAAACAGTGGCACGGCGTCCACATTAGCGCGCACTTTAACGATCCCGTCCATAAATTCCCCCAAAGCTTTTCTATCACCAAATTCAATACCGGCAGAGTTCCGGCGGGCGCCATACATTGCAGCCGGCATCGGAATATTTGCATTACGCATGCCGCGGCCATCATTCAAAATATCAGCCGGACGCTTGAGCAGGCTGGCGATCGGCACATTTTCATCACCAACAACTGAAACGAAAGATGAGTTGGCACCATTTTCAAGCAAGCGACGCACCAGATAGGCCAGCAGATCACGATAGCCACCAACAGGTGCATAAACGCGGCAGGAAATCTTTTCACCGGCCTCGGTAATCTGCTTAAACAGTGTTTCTCCCATGCCATGAAGGCGCTGAAACTCGAAACCGCTCTTGTCAGTACCGGCAAGTTCAAGGATCATTGCCACTGTGAGCGCGTTATGTCCGGCAAATTGCGGGAAAATATGCTTGCGTTGTTCGAGCATATATTTGGCACAAGCAATGTAAGACGCATCTGTTGCCGCCTTGCGGGTAAACACCGGATAATCTTCCAGTCCGCGTTCTTGCGTACGCTTCACTTCAGTATCCCAATAGGCGCCCTTAACCAGGCGCACCATCATCCGCTGACCGGTCTTGTCACAAAGCGCTACAATATGTTCGATCACCTGCAAAGCACGTTTCTGATAAGCCTGAATAGCCAGACCAAAGCCGTCCCAGCCAGCCAGCGAAGGATCACTAAACACGCGATCAATCAGATCAAGCGACAATTCCAGACGATCGGCCTCTTCAGCATCAATCGTAAAGTTTAGGCCATAAGATTTTGCTTTCTGCGCCAATGCCAAAACATCAGGTGCAAGCTCGCGCATTACCTGATCATGATGAGTGGCCAGATAGCGCGGATGCAATGCCGAGAGCTTGACAGAAATCCCCATACGATCCGGCAGCTCGCCATCACCTGTGGCTTTGCCAATGGCATCAATCGCATCGGAATAAGATTTATAGTAGCGCTTGGCATCTTCTAACGTGCGGGCGCCTTCACCCAACATATCAAAAGAGTGGCGATAGCCCTTTTTCTCTGCGGATTTAGCGCGCTTCAAAGCATCCTTGATATTTTCACCAAGCACGAAATGCGAACCGAGAAAGCGCATAGCCTGTTTGGTTGCCGTGCGCACTGTTGGCAAGCCCATACGCTTGATTAGCGAGGCCAGCACACCTTCAGGTGTTTCACCCGGACGGATAACTTTGGCAGACAGGCCAAGCGCCCATGCCGAAGCCGACACAAACCATGTATCACCCTGCGCCTGATGCTCTGTCCAGTTACCCTGCTTAAGCTTGTCTTCAATCAGCTTATCCTGCGTTGCACTGTCAGGTACGCGTAGCAAAGCTTCGGCAAGCACCATAAGCGCCAGACCCTCACGAGTTGAAAGCCCGTATTCACGCAAGAAATCTTCAACCCCGCCAATACCTTTGGAGGCTTTACGGATATTGCTGATAAATTCTGTAGTACGTGCATCAATGCGGCGGTTAGCAGCATCATCAAATGGTACACTTGCCAGCAATGCGCTGACAAGCTCATTATCATCCGGCGCATAAGGGGCGGAAAAAGGCGGCAAAGGTAAAGCGCGCTCTGGCGCAGCTTTTGAGCCGGCTTTACCGGTTTGTGCGATGGCTGAAGCATTAACAGTCATTAGAAGCCCCCCTAAACATGCATCCCGAAAGCGGGAGCCGGTGCGGATAAAATCATGCAGTCAAAAAAGTTCCGGAACACTCTCCCGATGCCGGTTTACAATCCGGCAATCAAACGCACCATCATCCGGAGTTATGCAGCGCGTTTTTTACTGTATATTTTATCTCATATAGTTTATCTCACCAATTAAAGGTCACTGTTTAGTTTTTATCTCGGTTAAAATCGGATTTTCAGATAAAATGAAGCAAATAGATACTATGGACAAAAAGATCCTCCGGGCCCTGCAGGAGGATGGCAAACTTACCAATGCAGAACTGTCTGATAAAATTAGTTTATCGCAGACAGCAACTGCGGAACGCGTGAAGCGTTTAACGCGTGACGGCTATGTGCTGGGCTATGCGGCCAGACTGTCGCCAAAGATGCTCAACCGCTCCATGCTGGTTTTTGTCGAGATCAAACTTGACCGTACAACACCGGATGTTTTTGAAACTTTTGCAGAGGCCACAAGAAACAATCCGCTGGTGATGGAGTGCCACATGGTTGCCGGTGGTTTTGATTATCTGGTCAAAGCGCGAGTTGCCGACATGGAGCAATATCGCCGTTTTCTTTCCGATTCACTCTTGTCTCTGCCGGGCGTACGCGAAACGCATACCTATCCGGTCATGGAAGAGGTTAAAGAAACCTCAGCAATCGGCATTTAAAAGCACTATAAACCAGCCCGGAAACAACTATATAAAAATTTCTTTGTAAAGCTTAATTTAGTAAATCTAAAAACAATAAAATTATAATTTATATTTACTATAAATTATGTTTACACTGTGTCGACAACATACATACTGCAATTATCCATGGAGGAGGTAAGTGGTATGTTCAATATGCGTATAATGCTGACTGCTGCATCATTAAGCACTACAATTTTATTTTTTAATGGAACCAGCACGCAGGCAGAGCCCAATAATCTAATCACTGTTTCGGAAAAATCCGGCTTTTCTATTACGGGCCGCTATTCCGAGGTTGAAGCGCTGTGCGCAGAATTTGAAAAACAATATCCAGATGCGGTGCGGTGTATTACCTATGGCAAAACACCTGAAGGTCGCCCGATGCTGGCTCTTGTGGCCTCGAGGAGCGGAGCTTTATC